>NZ_JBIVJP010000041.1:0-30653 GCF_044750285.1 Streptomyces sp. NPDC088812
GGCCGCCCGCCGCCTCGAACCCGCCCTCGGGTGCCGGCTGATGCAGGTCTTCGGCATGGCCGAAGGCCTGGTCAACTACACGCGGCTGGACGACGACCCGGAGACCGTGCTCACCACCCAGGGCCGGCCGATCTCCCCCGACGACGAGATCCGCATCGTCGACGACACCGGCACCGACGTCCCCGACGGCGCCTTCGGCCACCTGCTCACCCGCGGCCCGTACACCATCCGCGGCTACTGGCGCGCCCCCGAACACAACACCCGCTCCTTCACCGAGGACGGCTTCTACCGCACCGGCGACATCGTGCGCCGCACCCCCACCGGACACCTCGTGGTCGAAGGCCGCGCCAAGGACCAGATCAACCGGGGCGGCGAGAAGATCGCCCCGGAAGAGGTCGAGAACATCATCCTCGCCCACCCCGCCGTCCACGACGTCTCCGTCGTCGCCGTACCCGACCCCTACCTCGGCGAACGCACCCTCGCCCACGTGATCCTGCGCGAGGGCGCCGGGCCGCTGAAGGCCTCCGCCCTCAAGGCTTTCGTCCGCGAGCGCGGCATCGCCGCCTACAAGGTCCCCGATCTCGTCGAGTTCGTCGACGCGTTCCCGCAGACCGGCGTCGGCAAGGTCAGCAAGAAGCAGCTGCGGTCCAGCGCCGAGCAGCGTGCGCAGGCCGGTCCACGCGAGGCGCTCCCGCCCGTCACCGCCTATCCGCTCCCGACCGTCGACGAGTTGCCGGCCAACCGCGTCCCGTGGACCGTGGACCCCGCCCGCGCGGTCCTGCTCGTGCACGACCTCCAGCAGCACTTCCTGTCCGCCTTCCCCGCCGGCCAGCAGCCGTTGACCGGCATGCTCGCGAACACCGCACGGCTGCTGGAACAGGCCCGCCGGCTCGGTGTGCCGGTCGTCTACTCCGCCCAGCGCGGCGGCCAGACCCCCCAGGAACGCGGACTCCAGCTCGACTTCTGGGGCCCCGGCGTCGCCGACGACCCCGAAGCGCTCGCCATGCCCGCCACAGTCGCACCCCAGCCCGGCGACACCCTGCTGACCAAGTGGAAGTACAGCGCGTTCACCCGCACCGACCTCGAGGAACGGATACGCGGCCGGAACCGCGACCAGCTGGTGATCGTCGGGGTGTACGCGCACATCGGCGTCATGACGACGGCCTGCGACGCCTGGTCACGGGACATCCAGGCGTTCGTCGTCGCCGACGCCGTCGCCGACTTCACCCGCGAGGACCACGACACGGCCCTGCGCTGGACCGCCGGCCGCTGCGCGGTCGTCACCACCACCGACACGGTCTTCGGGGAGGCCTGACGCGCCGTGCAGGCGGCTCGACGCGCTTCCGGGATCGCCACGCGCCAGGAGCGTCCGACCCCGGTTCGGTGGTGGACGGGCACCGGAGGATTCTGACGATCTCGGCCCCAAGGTCCCTGATTCAGACGGCAGTTGTGCAGGTCACAGGGTGCGGGGTGGCCGATTGTCGACAGTCCCCTCCCCCGCTCAGGAAAGTTAGGCTAACCTAACTTCCCGATCGCGGTCGCCACGGCCGTCGGTCCCCCGCCTCACGAGTTCCGGCACCTTTCCGTTCCTCGGCCCGACCGGCGGCCGAGGACGGTCCAGCTCCGCGAGACGCCGTACCCCCGCGCACGGTCCCGGCACACACGGTCCCGCGCGTCCGGGACGGCGGCCATCTGTGAGACCAGCTCCCCACAACCACCCGCCTTCGGCCCCAGTTCCAGGGAGACATCACATGACCACGCCCGAGCGCGCTTCCGGCACCGGTGCGGGCACCTCCGCCGAGTCCTTCGACGTCGTCGTGGTCGGCGGCGGCCCCGGCGGCTCCACCACGGCCGCCCTGGTCGCGATGGCAGGCCACCGCGTGCTGCTGCTGGAGAAGGAGTCCTTCCCCCGCCACCAGATCGGCGAGTCGCTGCTCCCGGCGACGATCCACGGGATCTGCCGCTTCCTCGGCGTCCACGAGGAGATGGAGAAGGCCGGGTTCATGCCCAAGCGCGGCGGGACGTTCCGCTGGGGCTCCAACCCGGAGCCCTGGAACTTCCTGTTCGCCTACTCCCCCCTGATGTCCGGCCCCGCCTCCACGGCCTACCAGGTCGAGCGGATGAAGTTCGACAAGATCCTGCTCGACAACGCCCGCCGGCTCGGCGTCGACGTGCGCGAACAGTGCACGGCCGTGGCGACGCTGACCGAGGGCGAGCGCGTCACGGGCCTGCGCTGGACGGACCGCGACGGCCACCCCCACGAGACCTCCGCGCGGTACGTGGTGGACGCCTCCGGCAGCAACAGCAGGCTCGCCCGCGCGGTCGGCAAGCGCAACTACTCCGACTTCTTCCGCAACGTGGCCCTCTACGGCTACTACGAGGGCGGCAAGCGCCTGCCCGGACCCGACGCCGGCAACATCCTGTGCTGCGCCTGGGACGACGGCTGGTTCTGGTACATCCCCCTCACCGACACCCTCACCAGCGTCGGCGCGGTCGTCAACCGCTCCCAGGCCGGCGTCCTCTCGCGTGACCCCGAGGCCGCCATGGACCGGTTCATCGAACGCGCCCCCATGATCAAGGACTATCTGGCGGACGCCCGGCGGGTCACCGAGGGGCCGTACGGCGAACTCCGCGTCCGCAAGGACTACTCGTACGCCATGGAGCGCTTCTGGCAGCCCGGCATGGTGCTGGTCGGTGACGCTGCCTGCTTCGTCGACCCCGTCTTCTCCACCGGCGTCCACCTCGCCACCTACGGCGGCCTGCTGGCGGCCCGCTCCCTCAACAGCGCGCTCGCCGGCGACCTCGACGAGGAGCGCGCCTTCGGGGAGTTCGAGCGGCGCTACCGCCGCGAGTACGGCGTCTTCTACGAGTTCCTCCTCGCCTTCTACGACATGCAGCACAACGAGGACTCCTACTTCTGGCAGGCCCGCAAGGTCTCCCGGGCCGAGGCCACCGACCTGCGCGCCTTCGTGGAGCTGGTCGGCGGCGTCTCCGCGGTCAACTCCGGCGAGTCGGCGCTCCTGGACACGGAGGTGCTCAGGGAGCGCTTCGGCAGCTCCTCGAAGGACCTCGCGGACGCGGTCGACCGGACCGGGCCCGCGCAGACCGAGAGCGGCGAGCGGATGAGCGAGCTGTTCGGCACGCAGGTGGTGACGGACGTGATGCAGGGCATGAACGAGATCCAGGCCCGCGCCTCCCTCGGCGGCGCGACGAGCCTGGAGCGCCCCCTGTTCCCCGACGGGCTGGTCACCTCCCCCGACGGCCTCGGCTGGGCGGTCCCGCCGGGCGCCGCCACCGGGAGGTCCGAGCATGAGGGCGAGTCCCTCGCCCAGGGCGGTCCGGTCGTATGACCGCGCCGGTCACCGACCCGTCGGCGCCGGACCGGTGAACGCCGAGCGGATCACCTCGAGCGTCCTGGTGGCCACCGGCGCGGTCGTGGCGCTCGCGGCGCTGCTCTCGGCGCTGGCCCGCAGGATCGGGCAGCCTCCGGTCATCGGCCAGGTGCTCGCGGGCATCGCGCTCGGGCCGAGCGTGCTGGGACAGCTGCCCGGTGACCCCAGCTCGCTGCTCGTCCCGGACGAGGTGCTGCCCCACCTCGGGGTGCTCGGGCAGGTGGCGCTGGTCCTGTTCATGTTCTCCGTGGGCTGCGAAGTGGACACGTCACTGCTGCGCCACCAGGGTCGTGCGGTCACCACGGTGTCCGTCGCCGCGCTCGCCGTCCCCATGGCGGCGGGCGTGGCGCTGGGGTGGCTGGCCGTCGGCACGGACATCGCGCCGGCGGGCACCTCCGACGGGTGGGTCTTCCCACTCTACCTGGCGGTCGCCCTGTCGATCACGGCGATGCCCGTCCTCGCGAGCATCATCCGCGACCGCGGGCTGTCCGGCACGGTGCCCGGCACCGTGGCCACGGCCTCCGCGGCGCTGACCGACGTCGTCGGGTGGCTGGTGCTGGCCGGCGTCATCGCGCTCGCCGGGCCCCACGGACGCTCACCGGCCGTGCTGCTCGGTCTGCTGGCCTGCTACCTGCTGACCATGGCGGCCCTCGTGCGGCCGGTACTGCGGCGGACCTCCGCCATCCCCGGCGTCCTGCGGGACGGACCGCTGGTCGCGGCGGCCCTGCTGTCCGGGTGGGCCACCGACGCGCTCGGACTGCACGCGGTGTTCGGGGCGTTCCTCGCGGGGCTGCTGATGCCGCGGGCCGCCGACGGGACACCCGACCGCGAGCTGGTGTCGTGGGCGGACCGCATGGGCGGCCTGCTCCTGCCGGTCTTCTTCATCACCACCGGCTTCTCGGTCGACATCGGCGGCCTCGGCCCCGAGGACGCCCTGCTGCTGCCCGCCCTGCTCGCCGTCGCCGCCGGGGCGAAACTCGGCGGCTGCGCGCTCGCCGCCCGCCTGGGCGGCCGCACCTGGCGGGAGAGCGCGGTCATCGGAGCGCTGATGAACACCCGCGGGCTGACCGAACTCATCGCCCTCGGCGTGGGGAAGGAGGCGGGCCTGCTCGACGACCGCTGGTACGCCCTGCTGGTCGTCATGGCGGTCGTCACCACCGCCATGACCGGCCCGCTGCTGACCTGGTGGCACCGGGACGGAGGGGACGGGCCGGGACAGCGCACGGCCCTCCCGCTGCCGGCCGCCGGACCCGGCGTTCCCGGCCACGGCCGCAGCCCCGGTGAACCCGGTGGAGGAGCCGCCCTCGGACGGGCCGTGCCCGACCGCGCCGAGCTCTGGTCCGCACGCCGACCGAAAAGCTGACGAAACATCAAGAATACGTGAGGCAGAAGGAGTTGTTCCCTCTTGCTGCCGGACGGCCACTTAGTTAGGTTAGCCTTACTTCGCTTGACCGAGAGGAGACCCATGCCTGCCGGGAACAAGGGTGCGGCGAGCGAAGCCGACGCCGCCGGTCGGTCACCCGTACGACGTCCGCCGGAGCGCGTCACCGGTCCCTTCCGCATCTCCGACGCCTCGCCGTTCAGGGTCCCCGACCACGGTCGGCACCTCACGACACAGGTCCTCTTGATCTGCGGCACGCCCCCGCGCGCCTGAGAAAAGGATTCGCCGACGTGTCCATATCCGCGCTCATGCGCCCCAGCCCCGTGCACCTGGCCGCCGACCTGCTGGCGGCCTATCTGACCGGCTCGTTCTACTTCTCCTCGGCGCGCGGCACGATGCTCGCCGACGGCGTGCGCGCCCGGATCCGCTCCGGGAGCGGCGCACGGGCCCTGGCCGTGGCCGAGGCGCTGGACGCGGCCGCCGCGACGGGGCTCTCCGATCCCGTGGTCGTCGGGGCCGTCGGGTTCCGCCCGGAGGCGGAGGCCGGCCTGGTGGTGCCCGCCGTCGTGCGGCGCGCGGGCGCCCCCGCGGACCTGCGCGTCCCCGGCGTGGAGCCCGGCACGGGATGGAGGGTCGCACCGCACCCCGCACCCGCGGGCTACACCGATGCCGTCCGCCGGGCGCTGGAGCTGATCGAGGCCGGTGACCTGCACAAGGTCGTGCTGGCCCGCTGTCTGGAACTGACCTCCGCGTCCCCGGTCTGGGTGCCCTCGCTGCTGGCCCGGCTGGTGCGCGCGGACCCTGCCTCCTACGCCTTCGCCGTCGACGTCACCGCGCCGGGCGACCCCGCCCCGCGGACCCTGGTCGGCGCCAGTCCCGAGCTGCTGGTGTCCCGGCACGGCGCGACCGTGATCGCCAACCCGCTGGCCGGGTCGGCCCCCCGGTCGGGCGACGACACCGTCGACCGCGAACGGATCGCGCGCCTTCGCGCCTCGGCCAAGGACCTCGGCGAACACGCCCACACCGCCGCACGGGTGGCCGAGGTGCTCGGCGGCTTCTGCGTGGATTTGGAGGTACCGGACCGGCCCGAGGTGATCGGTACGCCGACCATGTGGCATCTGTCGACCCGGATCACCGGACGGCTGCGCGACCCGTCGGACCCGGCCTCCTCGGCCCTCGGCCTGGCCGAGGCACTGCACCCGACTCCCGCGGTCTGCGGCGTCCCCACGGCCGGGGCGCTCACGGCCATCGCGGCCCTGGAGCCCCAGGACCGCGGCTACTACGCGGGGATGGCCGGCTGGACCGGTCTCGACGGCGACGGCGAGTGGGCCGTGACGATCCGCAGCGCCGAGGTGTGCGACCGGACGGTACGCCTGTTCGCCGGCGCCGGGATCGTCGCCGGTTCGCAGCCCCGGGCCGAACTGGACGAGACCTCCGCGAAGTTCCGCACCCTGTTGCGCGCCCTCGGTCTGGAGGACGTGGCGTGACCGCCCACCACGCACCGGCGCCGCCGGCCGCCCCGTACGCCGACCGCGTCGCCGCGGGCCCGGTGGAGTCCGGCCGTACGCCCGGCGGCCGGCCCGGGCCGCTCACGGGGAGGGGACGCCGGCCCTCCGATGCGACTCCGGCGGCCGGCCCGGCCGCCGGCCCCTCCCGTGAACGCCACGACCGGGCGCACCGGTACGCCGCCCACCGCAGGGGCGTCACGACCACCGCATCCGACGCGCCGGCCGCACGGCCGGCGCCGACACCCACAGGAGCCGGCCGATGAGCCAGTCACTGTCACCCGACCGCATCCGCGCGGACGTCGCGGAACTGCTCGGCTGCGAGCCGGCCGAGATAGAACCCGACGAGAACCTGCGCGACCTCGGCCTGGACTCGGTGCGGCTCATGACGCTGGTCGAGCGCTGGCGCGCCGGCGGAGCGGACACGCTGGAACTCCCCGACCTGGCCGAGCGGCCCGAACTGGCGCACTGGACGGCGCTGCTGACGGGTGAGAACCCGTGACGCGGACCGGCCACCGGCACCTGGACCGGATCGAGGAGGTCCGGGCGGGCCACCACCCGGAGAAGGTGCGCTATCCGATCCGCGTCCGCGAGACGCGGGTCGTGCGCACCGCCACGGTGGGCACCGGCCTGCTGCGGGTGACCCTGGGCGGGCCCGGCACCGAGGGGTTCGAGGCGCACTCGCCGATCGACCACGTCCGGCTGCTCTTCCCCGACCCGGACGGCTCGCTGCGCCTTCCGGAACCCGACGGCGACCTGCTGCGCTGGCCGCGCCCGGCACCCACGTCACGGGAGTACACCGTGCGCCGCTACGACCCGGTGGCGGGCGAGATCGACATCGACATCGCGCCGCACGAGGGCGGACTGGCGTCGGACTGGGCGCGGGACGTCCGGCCGGGCACCGTGATCCATGTCGCGGGACCGCCCGGCGGGCTGATCGTCCCGCACGCCTACGACCGCTATCTGTTCGCGGGCGACATCACGGCGCTGCCCGCGATCGCGCGCTGGCTGGAGGAACTGCCCCGGAGCGCGAAGGGCTGGGCGTTCATCGAGGTCGCCGACGCCGACGAGGAGATCGCTCTGTCCGCGCCCGAAGGCGTCGAGGTCCGCTGGCTGCACCGCGGCGACCGTCCGGCGGGCACCGGCGGCGCGCTGGCGCGGGCCGTGACCGCCACGCCCGTGCCCGAGGGCGAGCGGCTGTACGTGTGGATCGCGGGCGAGGCGGGGCAGATCAAGCCGCTGCGGCGATGGATCCGCGACGCGTTGCGGCTGGAGAAGGCCGACCACGAGATCACCGGCTACTGGAAGCGCGGCGT
Organism: Streptomyces sp. NPDC088812; assembly: GCF_044750285.1. NCBI lineage: Bacteria > Bacillati > Actinomycetota > Actinomycetes > Kitasatosporales > Streptomycetaceae > Streptomyces > Streptomyces sp. NPDC088812. Next base: position 7,595 of record NZ_JBIVJP010000041.1, read on the forward strand.
CGCCGACTTCGACGACGAGGACGAGCACCCCCATGAGCACCCCCACGAGTGAGCACCCCCACGAGTGAGCACCCGCACGAGCCCCACGAGTGAGCACCCCCACGAGCACCAACACCCCCACGGACACCAGCACGAGCACGGACACCAGCAGGACCACGGACACCAGCACGAGCACGGACACCAGCACGACCCCCAGCACTGACGAACCGTCAGAGCCCGCTGTCGTACCACGAGTCCGTCCCGCACGTTCTCAGGAGGAGTTGCGCATGTTCGCACGCAGATCAGCGGGCCTGGTCGGTGCCCTGACCCTGGCACTGGCCCTCACCGCGTGCGGGTCGTCGTCGGACAGCGGTACGGCGGACACGTCCGGGAAGGAGAACGGCACCCGCGTGTTCACCGCGGACAACGGCAAGGTCACCATCCCTGCCGACCCGCAGCGCGTGGTGGCCACCGGCTACGCCGTGCCGACCCTGATCGAGGCCGGCGCGCCGCTCGTCGGGATCTCCTCGTGGCAGCGCGGGGAGGCCCTGATGAGCGACGAGGACCTGGCCACGTACAAGAAGCTGACCAAGGTCGCGGGCGAGTCCGCGGCGGAGACCAACTACGAGGCGATCGCCGAGGCCGAGCCGGACCTCATCGTCCTCGGTGTGCCGACCCCGGTGCTCGGCGACATCGACATGGAGCGGCTGAAGTCCATCGCCCCGGTCGTCGCGGTCGGCCCGACCGTGCCGTCCCAGTGGCGTGAGGTCTCCCGCAAGCACGCCGACGCCGCCGGCGTGCTCGACGACTACGACGAGGTCAAGGGCGAGTACGAGGCCAAGGCCGCGGAGCTGAAGAAGAAGTACCAGGCGGTGCTGCCGCAGCTGAAGCTCGGACACGTCGGCTCGTACGGCGACACCTCCAAGGGCACCTTCCAGCGCGAGTTCGGCGGCTCCTGGGGCACCAGCGTCGCCCAGGACATCGGCGCCGTGTACTACGGGAAGGTCAAGAAGGCCGGCCCCGGCTCCCAGTCGGTCAGCGAGTACCCGTCCATCGAGGAGCTCTCGGACTCGCTCGGCGAGGCCGACGCCATCACCTACTCGGTCGACCCCGACGGCGGCGTCCCGGAGTCGGTGCAGTACGTCATGGACTCGAAGCTGTGGAAGAACCTGCCCGCGGTCAAGAAGGGCATGGCCTTCCCGATCGCCTACACCGAGGCCGCGACCTACGGTGACGCCCTGAAGACCCTCGACGCGATCGACACGTCGTTCGCGCCTCTCCTGGACCGGTGACCGCCGTCGTCCGCACCTCCGAAGGGGCGGGAACCGGGCGGGACCTGCCACGCGTCGGCCTGCTCCTCGGCGGGCTGGTGCTGCTGGCCGCCATCGCCGTGCTGAGCATCGGCATCGGCGCCCACCGGGTTCCGCCCACCGAGGTGGTGCGGGCCCTGTTCGACTACCGGGGGACGAACGACCACGTGATCGTACGGGACGTGCGGGCGCCGCGCGCGCTGCTGGCCACGGCGGTGGGCGCCGCGCTCGCGGTGGCGGGCGCGCTGATCCAGACGCTGGCCCGCAACCCGCTGGCCGAGCCCGGCATCCTCGGGGTCACCGCGGGGGCCGGGTTCGCCGTCACCGTCGGCTCGGCGCTCGGCCTGGCCGGCGGGCAGACGGGCCAGCTGGTCTGTGCGGTCGCCGGCTCGGTCCTCGCCGCGCTGCTGGTGACGGCGGTGGGGCGGCGCTCGCCGCTGCGCCTGGTCCTCACCGGCGTGGCCCTGACCGCGGTGCTGAGCGGCATCGCGCTGGGCCTCAGGCTGATGCTCCCCGACGTCTTCGACGCGTACCGGTTCTGGTCGGTCGGGACGCTGGCCGGCCGGGAACAGGCGCCGCTGGCGGTGCCGTTGGCCGCGATCGGGGTGTCCCTGCTCGGCGCGCTGCTGCTGAGCAGGACGCTCAACGCCCTGGCGCTGGGCGAGAACGTGGCGCAGGCCTTGGGCGCGGGCGTCGCCCGGACCCGGGCCGTGACCCTGGTGCTGATCACCGTGCTCAGCGGGGCCGCCACGGCGGTGGCCGGGCCGATCCTGTTCGTCGGGCTGATCGTGCCGCACCTCGTCCGCCGGCCGGCGGCCGGATCCGTGCCCTGGCTGATGCTCTACTCGATGGTGCTGGGCCCGGTCCTGCTGCTGGTCGCCGACATCGGATCACGCGTCCTGCTGCCCACCGGCGAGGTGCCGGTGGCCGTCGTGACCGCGTTCCTCGGCGGCCCGATGCTGATCTGGGCCGTCCGCCGCCACGGGGCGGGGGCGCTGTGACCGCGTCCGGGGTGCGGACGGCGGCGGCCGGGCCACGGGCGGCGCGGGTCGCGGACGTGCTGCGGGCGGCACGGCGCACCGTGCTGGTCTGCGCGGTGCTGGTCGCCCTGGTGCTGGGGCTGGGCCTGCTCGGGCTGTGCTACGGCGCGTCCTGGGCCTCCCCCGGCGAGGTGCTGGCCGTGCTCACCGGGTCGGAGCACTCCGTGGTGATCCTCGAATGGCGGCTGCCGCGGGTGGCGGCCGGGCTGGTGTTCGGCGCCGCGCTCGGAGTGGCCGGCGCGCTCTTCCAGAACCTGACGCGCAACCCGCTCGGAAGCCCGGACGTGATCGGTCTCGACGCGGGCGCCTACACCGGGGCCCTGATCGCCATCACCGTGCTGTCGGGCACGCCCGCGCAGCTGGCCGGTGCCTCGGTGGCCGGCGGGCTGCTCGTGTCGGCCGTGGTCTACCTGCTCTCCTCCGACCGGGGCTTCTCGGGGCTGCGGCTGGTGGTGATCGGCATCGCGGTCAACGCCATGGTGACCGCGCTCAACTCGTGGATCGTGCTCCGTGCCGACCTGGAGGTCGCCATCGCCGCGGTGGGCTGGAGCGCCGGTTCGCTCAACGGCGTGGACTGGGCGGACCTGTGGCTTCCGTTCTGGGTGATCGGCGGGCTGCTGGCGCTGACGGCCGTGCAGAGCCGCGCCGTGCACCAGACCTCGCTCGGCGACGCGCTCGCGGTGACCACCGGGGTGGCGCTGGGCCGGCTGCGCCTGCTGATGGTGCTGGTCGGCGTCGGCTGCACGGCGACGGTGACCGCGGTGGCCGGGCCGATCGCGTTCGTCGCGCTGGCCGCCCCGCAGATCGGCCGCAGGCTCGCGGGCGCGGCCGGGATCCCGCTGCTTCCGGCCGCGCTGACCGGGGCCGTCCTGCTCCAGGGCGCCGACCTGCTCGCCCAGGCGCTGCTGGCGCCGGTCGCGCTGCCGGTCGGAGTGGTGAGCACCGCGATCGGCGGCTGCTACCTGATCTGGCTGCTGACCAAGGAGGTGGGGCGGGCGTGACCGCACGTCTGACCGCGCGGGAGATCACCCTGCGCTACGGCGACCGCGTGGTGTCCACCCGGCTGAGCCTGGACGTCCCCGACGGCGCGTTCACCGCCGTCGTGGGCCCCAACGCGTGCGGGAAGTCCACCCTGCTGCGCGCGTTCGTCCGGCTGCTGCGCCCCGACGCCGGGCACGTGGAGCTCGACGGGCGCGAGGTCGGCGGCTACCCCTCCAAGGCACTGGCCCGGCAGCTCGGCTTCCTGCCGCAGGACCCGCTGTCCCCCGACGACATCAAGGTCCGGCAGCTGGTGGCCCGGGGCCGTTTCCCGCACCAGTCGCTGCTGGCGCTGTGGTCGGCCGGCGACGAGGAGGCCGTCGACGAGGCGATGGCCGCCGCGGGCGTCACCGATCTGGCGGGCCGGCCGGTCCAGGAACTGTCCGGCGGGCAGCGGCAGCGGGTGTGGATCGCCATGGTGCTGGCCCAGCGGACGCCGTACCTGCTGCTCGACGAGCCGACGTCCTTCCTGGACATCACCCACCAGTACCAACTGCTCGCCCTGCTGGCCCGGTTGCGCGACCGGGGCCGCACCGTCATCGCCGTCCTGCACGACATCAACCAGGCCTGCCGCTTCGCCGACCACCTGGTCGCCATGCGGGGCGGCCGGGTGGTCGCCGAGGGCAACCCCGCGGACATCGTGGACGCGACGCTGATCAAGGACGTGTTCGACCTGCCGAGCGTCGTCGTCCCCGACCCGGTGACCGGAACCCCGATGGTCGTCCCCACGCTGCAAGGAGAGTGAGTTGAGCACCTCACGCGTCCCCTCGGGCCGCCTGCTCCCGCTGACCGGCGCCCAGCGGGGGATATGGAACGCGCAACGCCTGGAGCCGGACTCGCCCTATTACGTGGTCGGCGACGTGGTGGAGATATCCGGCGACGAGCCGATCGACACCGAGGCGCTGGCCGAGGCCGTCCGGGCGGTCCACGAGGAGGCCGAGAGCCTGCGGCTGCGGGTGTACGACACCCCGTCGGGGCCGCGTCAGGCGGTCGGCGACGCGCCGGTCGAGCCGCCCCGGGTGGTCGACCTCGGCGGGGAGGCCGACCCCGCGGCCGCGGCGGCCGCGCTCGTCGAGGCCGAGCGGGTACGCGCGGCCGGGACGTGCCGGGAGATGGTGGACCGGCCGCTGTACTCACCGGTCGTCATCCGGCTGTCGGACCGCGAGGTCTGGTACACCCAGATGGGCCACCACCTGGTCATCGACGGCTACAGCGGCGCGATGCTGGCCCGCCGCACCGCCGCCCGCTACACGGCCCTGGTCCGCGGCACCGAGCCGCCGCGGCCCGCCTTCGGCACGATCGCCGGTCTCGTCGCCGCCGACCGGGCCTACCGGGACAGCGACCGGGCCGCCGAGGACCGCGCGTACTGGGTGGACCGGTTCACCCCGCTGCCCGACCTCGGCTCCACCCGGACCAGCGCCGGGCCGCCCGGCCGCGCCCTGACCGCCCGCGCCGTGCTCACGCCCGGGGAGACGGCCCGGCTGCGCGCCTTCGCCGACCGGGAGGGCGTCACCTGGGGCGAGGCGCTGATCGCCTGCTACGCCGCGTTCCTCCACCGCGTGCTGGGCCGCACCGACGTGGTGTTCGCGCTGCCGCTGATGTGCCGCACCGAGTCGGTGGAGCTGCGCACCCCGGCCATGGCGGTCAACGTACTGCCGCTGCGGGTGACCGTGCGCGGCGGGGACGGCCTGGCGGAGCTGACCCGGCGGGTCGCCGACGTCCTTCGGGAGATGCGCGCGCACCAGCGCTACCGGGGCGAGGACCTGCCCCGCGACCTGGGCGTGCCCGGCGCGGGCGCGCTGCTGCACGGGCGCGGCATCAACCTCAAGGCGTTCGACCTGGCGATGGACTTCGCCGGGGCGAAGGGGACGATGCGCAACATCGCCGGCGGTCCGCCCGAGGACATGGGCCTGACCGTGCTGCCGACCCCCGACGGCGGGCTGCACCTCGGCTTCGAGGTCGACGCCCGCGGCAACGACCAGAGCGCGGTCGACGGCAAGCTGACCGGGCTGAGGGCGCTGCTGACCGGGCTGCTCGACGGTCTGCCCGTGGGCCGCGTTCCCCTGGCCGGCGCCCCGGACGGACCGCCGGCGCAGTGGACGCCCGAGGCCCTGCCGGGGGTGCCGCTCGCCGTGCCGGACGCGTTCGACGCCATGGTCGCCGCCCACCCGGGGCGCACGGCCCTGGTCTGCGGGCGGGACCGGCTGTCCACGGACGAGCTGGCGGACCGGGTGCACCGGCTGGCGCGGGCGCTGCGGGCCCGCGGGATCGGGCCGGACGACGTCGTGGCGCTGGCGCTGCCCCGCTCGGCCGGCCTGGTGACGGCCCTGCTGGCGGTGCTGGACGCGGGCGCCGCGTTCCTGCCCCTGGACACCACCCATCCGCCCGAGCGACTGCGCGCGCTGGTCGACGACGCCCGGCCCGCGCTGGTGATCACGGCCGACGCGGTCGACGGGCAGGAGTGGGACGCTCCGTCCGGCGCGGCGGACGGACCGTCCGGCGCGGCCGACAGGCGGAAGCCGACAGCTCCGGCCCACGACGAGGAGAAGCCCCCCGCCACCGCCGACCGGCCGGCGCGGAACACGCCGCCCGCCGACACGGACGAACCCCCCAGCGCAGCCGACGGGCCAGAGCCGACAGCTCCGGCCCACGACGAGGAGAAGCCCCCCGCCACCGCCGACCGGCTGGCCTGGGACGCGCTGCTCGGTGAGGCCGAAGGGCTGTCCGGCGCGCCGCTCGGGGCCGGTGAACTGGCCGCGCCCCGGCACCCCGACCACCTGGCCTACGTGATCCACACCTCCGGGTCGACCGGACGCCCCAAGGGTGTGCTCGGCCGGTCCGGCGGTCTCGCGGCGCTGCTGCACCACCATCGCACCGCGGTCGTCGCCCCGGCCGAGCGGGCCGCGGGCAGGCGGCTGCGCACCGCCCACACGTATTCCTTCGCGTTCGACTCCGCGTTCGACCACCTGGTGTGGCTGCTGTGCGGGCACGAACTCCACGTCTACGACGCCGGGACCGCCCGCGACGCCGACGCCCTGCTCGCCGCGTACGCCCGCGACGGCATCGACGTCGTCGACACCACTCCGTCGATGGCGGCGCCGCTGGTGGACGGCGGTCTGCTGGACCTGCGGCCGGCGCTGCTCGTCCTCGGCGGCGAGGCCGTCCCGCCCGCGCTGTGGCGGCGGATCGCCGCGTCCGGGGTCACCGCCCGCAACATGTACGGGCCGACCGAGGCGACCGTGGACAGCACCACGGCGCCGGTCACCGGTGACGGGCCGACGATCGGCCACCCCCTCGCGGGCACCCGGGCCTACGTCCTCGACAGCGCCCTGCACCCGGTGCCGCGGGGCACGGTGGGCGAGCTCTACCTGGCGGGCCCGCAGCTGGCCCGCGGCTACCTGGGCAGGCCCGGCGCGAGCGCCGAACGGTTCGTCGCCGACCCGTTCGGCCCGCCCGGCACCCGCATGTACCGCACGGGCGATCTGGCCCGCTGGGTGCCCGGACGCGGTCTGGAGTACGCCGGCCGCGCCGACGAACAGGTCAAGATCCGCGGTCACCGGGTGGAGACCGGCGAGGTCGAGGCCGCGCTGGCCGCGGTGCCCGGGGTCACGGCGGCCGCCGCGGCCGTGCGGTCGTCCCGGCTGGTCGGGTACGTCGTGTCCGCCTCGGTCACCGGGGATGCGGTCCGCGCCCACCTGGCCGAGCGGCTGCCCGAGCCGCTGGTGCCCGCGGCGGTGGTGGTGCTCGGCGCCCTGCCGCTGACGCCCAACGGCAAGCTCGACCGCGCCGCGCTGCCCGCGCCCGCGGCGACCGCCGGCGGGCGGGAGCCGGGCACGGAGCGGGAGCGGCTGCTGTGCGCGGCGGTCGCCGAGGTGTTCGAGGTGGAGCGGGTCGGGGTGGACGACGACTTCTTCGCCCTCGGCGGGGACAGCATCACCGCGATCACCGTCAGCAGCAGGCTGCGCGCCAAGGGCCTCGAACTGCGGCCCCGGGATCTGCTGGAGCGCCGCAGCTTCGCCTCCCTGGCCGCCTCCGCCGGACAGGTGGCGGACGGCGACGGGCCGGCCGACGACCCGGCCGGGCCGGTGCCCGCGCCGCCGGTCGTGCGCGGCCTGCTCGACGCGCACCCGGACGTCGACGTCGTCGCGGGCTACGCGCAGTGGACGGCCCTGCGGGTCGACCACCTCGCCCACGACGACCTGGTCCGGGGTGTGCGGGCGGTGCTCGACCGGCACGACGCGCTGCGGCTGCGCGTCGGGGAGGAAGGCCTGGCGATCCTGCCCGAGGGCTCGGTCGCGGCCGTCGTGGGCGAGGTGCGCGGGGAGGACGCCGAGGCGGTGGCCCGGCGGCTGGCCGGCGAGCTGGACCCGCGGTCGGGCGACCTGCTGCGGGCCGCCCTGGTCCGCACCGGGGACGGCGAGCCGGACCGGACGGACCGACTGGTCGTCGTAGCGCACCACCTGGCCATGGACGGCGTGTCCTGGCGGGTCCTGCTGCCCGACCTGCACACCGCCTGCACGGGCGGCGCCCTGCCGCGGACCGGGGCGTCCTGGCGGCGGCACGCCACGCTCCTCGCCGAGCAGGGGACGTCCGGCGCGCGCCGGGACGAACTCGGCCACTGGCGGGCCGCGCTCGGCTCCGCGACCCGCCTGGGCGCCCGGCCGCTGGACCCGTCCCTGGACACGGTGTCCACCGCCCACCGGTCGCTGACCGTGGCCTCGCCGGACGTCACCGAGGCGGTGCTGACCACGCTGCCCGCCGCCTACCGTGCGGGCGTCGACGAGGTGCTGCTGGCCGCGCTCGTGCTGACGCTGCGGGAGGGGGGTGCGGGCGGTGACGCGGTGACCGTCACGCTGGAGGGGCACGGCCGCGAACACCTCGATCTGTCCCGTACGGTCGGCTGGTTCACCAGCGAGTACCCGGTGCGCGTGCCGGCCGTCGGCGATGTGGGGGACGTCCTGCGCGCGGCCAAGGAGGCCAAGCGCGGCGTTCCCGGCGCCGGCATCGGCTACGGCGTGCTGCGCTGCCTGGACACGGCGTCCGGGGCCGGACTGGCCGCCGTACCGCCGCCGGACGTGCTGCTGAACTACCTGGGCCGGTTCGCGCCACTGCCGGGGACGGGGTGGCGGCTGCCGGAGCGGGACGCCTTCTCCGTGATCGAGCCCGGCGCCAAGGCGCTGGAGCAGGTGCTGGCCCTCAACTGCTTCGTCCACGAGGAGGGCGCGCCCCGGCTCGCCGTCGAGTGGACGGCCGCGACCGGGGTGCTCGGCCCCGACGCGCTGGCCGCCCTCCAGAAGTCCTGGGCCGCGGCCCTGGACGCGCTGGCCGAGCACGCGCTGCGCGCCCCCGGCGGGCTCACCCCGTCGGACCTTCCGCTGGTCGCGCTCGGCCAGGACGCCATCGACGCCCTGGAGCGCTCCGGCCGGATCGAGGACGTGTGGCCCGCCACGCCGCTCCAGGTCGGGCTGTCCTTCCACACCCTGGTCCGCGACGACCCGGACACCGACGTCTACGTCGTCCAGGCCGTGACGACGCTGGAGGGCGATCTGGACCCCGAGCGGATGGCGGAGGCCGCGCGTGAGCTGCTGCGCCGCCACCCCTCGCTGCGGGTGTACCTGGCCCCGGCGGGGGACGAGGTGGTGCAGGTGGTCCCCGCCGGGGTCACGCTGGAGTGGCGGCGCGACGACCGGTTCGCCGAGGCCGTCCGCGCCGAACTCCGGCGCCCGTTCGACCCGTCCGGGCCACCGCTGATCCGCTTCCTGCTGTCCCGTACCGGTCCGGCCGAGCACAAGCTGGTGATCACCAATCACCACGCGCTGCTCGACGGCTGGTCCATGCCGCTGGTCGGCCGGGCCCTGCTGGGCCTCTACGCCGAGCTGGGCGGCGGCCCGCCCGTGCCGGCCGCCACGGACGTGTCGGAGTACTTCCGGTGGCTGGCCGGCCGGGACCGGCAGGCGTCCCTGGCCGCGTGGCGCGAGGCGCTGGCCGGCGTCGACGGTGCCACGCGGCTGGCGCCGGCGAGCGTCGGGACCGGTGTCGAGCGGCCCGGCCGGGTGGCGGTCGAACTGGGCCGGGAGTTCAGCGACCGGCTGCGCGCGTTCGCCCGCGAGCGGGGCGTCACCCTGACCACCGTGCTCCAGACCGCCTGGGGCCTGCTGCTGGGCCGGCTCACCGGGCGGCACGACGTGGTGTTCGGCTGCCCGGTGTCGGGCCGGCCCGCCGAGGTCGACGGCGTGGAGTCGATGATCGGCCAGCTCGGCACGACGATCCCGGTGCGCGTGCGGCACACCCAGGACCTGACGGCCGCCGAGCTGTTGGCGCGGGTGCACGCCGAGAGTGTCGCCCTGGCCGACCACCACTGGGTCGGCCTGCCGGAGATCCAGCGGGCGGCGGGCGTCGGCGAGCTGTTCGACACCCTGCTGGTGATGGAGAACTTCCCGCTGTCCAGCCGGAACCGCACTCCGGTCGGTCCCGGGCTCGACCTGGCCGGGGTCGACATCACCGACGCCACGCACTACGCGCTGACCGTGATCGTGATTCCCGAGGACTCGATCACGATCGGACTCGGCTACCAGCCGCGCGCCTTCACGGAGGCGGCCGTGCGCGACCACGGCCGATGGCTGCGGCATCTGCTGCGGGAGATCGTCGACGACCCGGAGCGGCCCGTGCTCGGGCTGCCGCTGCTCGACGGGGCCGAGCGGGAGCGGATGCTGCGCACCGGCACCGAGGTCGTCCCCGCCAAGGAACGCGGGCCCTGGCTGGAGGAGTTCGCCGCCTGGGTGCGCCGCAAGCCCGACGCCGAGGCCCTCGTCTGCCGCGACCGCAGCCTCACCTACGCCGAACTGGACCGGGAGGCCAACCGCCTCGCCCACGCGCTGATCCGGCGCGGGGTGCGGCCGCAGGACCCGGTGGCGGTGCTGCTCGGGCGCGACCTCGAGATGACGGTGGCGCTGTTCGGGGTGGCCAGGGCGGGCGCGGTGTACGTGCCGCTGGACGCGGGCCACCCCCGCGAGCGGCTGGCGTACCTGCTCGACGACATCGCCCCGGCCGCCGCCGTGACGACCGGCGCCGGGCTGCCCGCCGCGCGGGACGTCCCGGTACTGCGGCTGGACGACCCGGCCACGCTCGCCGGCCTGCCCGGCACCGACCCGGCCGAGGCCCGCGCCACGCTCACCGAGGACGCCCTCGCCTACGTCATCTACACCTCCGGCACCACCGGGCGGCCCAAGGGCGTCGGGGTGACCCATCGCGGCGTGCCCGACCTGATCGCGCTTCAGGAGGAGGTCGTGGGGGTCACCGAGCACGACCGCTACCTGCACTTCGCGTCGACCGGCTTCGACGTGGCGTTCTGGCAGACCATGGTGCCGCTGCTGTCCGGGGGCACCTCCGTGATCGCGCCCGAGGAGGTGCGGGTCCCCGGCGACGAACTGCTCGACTACATCGTCCGGCACCGGGTGACCGGGGTGAACCTGCTGCCGTCGTTCCTGGCGGCGATGCCCGACGACCGCACCGTCGACCCCGAGGTGTTCTTCGTCGTCGGCGCCGAACGCCTCGACCCCGAGCTGGCGCGGCGCTGGGGCGAGGGCCGACGGGCGCTGTTCAACGCCTACGGTCCGACCGAGGTCACCGTCAACTCCGTGACCTGGCGGTACGACCCGGACGACCCCGGCCCGCTGCCGATCGGCCGCCCGGACCCGAACGTGCGCGCCTACGTCCTGGACGGCGGCCTCCAGCCGGCCGCCACCGGGGTGACGGGGGAGCTGTACCTGGCCGGGCCGAGCCTGGCCCGCGGCTACGTCGGCCGTCCCGGCCTGACCGCCGCCGCGTTCACGGCCGACCCGTTCGGTCCCCCGGGCGAGCGGATGTACCGCACGGGCGACCTGGTGCGGTGGCGGCCGGACGGGCAGCTGGTGTTCCTCGGCCGCGCCGACCACCAGGTCAAGATCCGCGGCTTCCGGGTGGAACTGGGCGAGATCGAGTCGACCCTGACCCGCCATGCCGACGTGCGGGCGTGCGCGGTGACCGTGCGGGAGGGCAGGCTCGTCGGCTACGTCATCCCGTCCGACGGCGCCGAGCCGGACACCGCGCGGCTGCGCGCGTACCTGGCCGCGCAGCTGCCCGAGCACATGGTGCCGACCGCGCTGGTGGTGCTCGACCGGCTGCCGCTGAGCCCCAGCGGGAAACTCGACCCCGCCGCGCTGCCCGCCCCGGAGACCGCGGCGGCCCGTCGGCGCGAACCGGCCACCCCGGCCGAGGCGGTGCTGCTCGGCGTGTTCCGGGACATCCTCGGCAGCGACGACATCGGCCCCGACGACGACTTCTTCACCATCGGCGGGGACAGCATCGTCTCCCTGCAAGTGGTGTCGCGGGCCCGTCGCCAGGGGCTCGGGCTGACCGCGCGGGACGTGTTCGAGGGAGAGACGGTCGCCGGGATCGCGGCCCGCGCCCGCGCCCTCGACGACGCGGACGCCCCCGCGGTGGGGGACGCGCCGCTGACCCCGCTCATGCGGGACCTGCTGCGCCGCGCGGGCACCGCCGCGGACGGGTTCTGCCAGTGGGTGGAGGTGTGTGTGCCGCCCGGCGGCGACGAGGCCGGCTGGCGGGCCGTGCTCGACACCGTCCTGGCCCGCCATGACGTGCTGCGGGCCCACCTGGCCGGCGACGTGCTGCGCATCCCGCCGGCCGGCGCGGTGACCGGCGCCGACGTACTGACCCGCGTACCGGCGCCGCGCGACACGCGCGCCCTCGTCGACGCGTGGACCGCCGCGGCCCGCGACACGATGGACCCGCGCACCGGTCCGCTGCTGCGCGCGCTCTGGGTGGACGCCGGACCCGGCGAGCCCGGCAGGCTCGTCCTGGTCGCCCACCACCTCGTCGTCGACGGCGTGTCCTGGCGGGTCCTGCTGGACGACGTGCGGCACGCCCACGAGGGCGGCACACCGGCCCGGCACGGACAGTCGTTCCTCGGCTGGGCGCGCTCGCTGCGCGACGCAGACCGGCGGGACGAACTGCCGCACTGGCGGCGGATGACCCCCACACCGGCCCTGGCGGCCCGGCCGCTCGACCCCGCCCGGGACACCGCGGCCACCTCGGCGCACCACGAGATCCACCTCGACGCCGACACCACCCGCGCCCTGGTGACGACCCTGCCCGCCGCCCTGCGCAGTACGCCGGACGCGGTGCTGCTCACGGCGCTCGCCCGGGCGGTACGGGCCTGGCGCGGGACACCGCGGCTGCTGGTCGCCCTGGAGAGCCACGGCCGCCCGCCGCAGGTGGACCTGTCGCAGACCGTCGGCTGGTTCACCGCCGTGCACCCCCTGCTGCTCGACGCCGACGACGGCCCGAAGGCGGTCGGGGAGCGGCTGCGCGCCCAGGGCGACGGCCTGGGCCACGGCATCCTCACCACGGCCGGTCTGCTGGACCCGGTGACGCCGGAGGTCGCCTGGAACTACCTCGGCCGCTTCCCCGGCGCGCCGGACGGCGAGGTCCTCTGGCAGGCGCCGCCGGACGCGGACCCGCTCGGCTCCGGCGGCCCGGACGCGCTGCCCCTGCCGTACGCCCTGATGGTCGACGCCCTGGTGCGCGACGACCGGCTCGGGGTGCGGCTGACCTGGCCGGCCGCGCTGTTCACGGCCGACGGGATCGAGGAGCTGGCCGGGCACTTGCGGACCGCGCTGCTGCGCACCGCCGCCGCGCCGGAGATCAGGCGGCTCGCCGGCGGCCGGCCGGCCGCGGCGGTGCAGCCGCTGACCCCGTTGCAGGAGGTGATGCTGCGGCACTCGCGCACCGAGCGCCCCGACCCGTACACCGTGCAGTCGGTGTTCTCCCTCGCCGGGCGGCTCGACCTCGACGCGCTGCGCGCCGCCGGCGCGGACCTGCTGGCCCGCCACCCGAACCTGGGCGCGGCGTTCCCCGCCGACCTCGCGGTGATCCCGGAGTCCCCCCGGCCGGACTTCCGGGTGTCCGACGGGCCGGCCGAGGAGGTGCTCGCCGCCGACCTGGCCGAACCGTTCGACCTGGCCACCGGCCCGCTGGTCCGCCTGACCGTGATCCGCCGGCCCGCCGAGCACGCCGACCTGGTCCTGACCAGCCATCATGTGCTCTCCGACGGCTGGTCGGCGCCGCGCGTCCTCGCCGAGCTGTTCGCGCTGTACACGGCGCGGGTCCGGGGCGGGGCACCGGAGCTGCCCGCCCCCGTGCCGTTCGCCGACTACCTGCGCTGGCGTGCCGATCACGAGCCGGACCTCACCGTCTGGGCGGCCGAGCTGGAGGGCCTGCCCGAGGGCGACCACCTGGTCGGCGGCGAGGAGATGGGCCCCGCGTGGCAGGAGCCCACGGTCGTCACGTTCGACGCGCCGCTGGTGGCCCGGCTCACCCGCCTCGCCGCACGGCGCGGCCTGACCCGGAACACGCTGGTGCAGGGCGCGTGGGCGGTCCTGCTCGCGAGGCGCTCCGGCCGGGCGGACGTGTGCTTCGGCGCCATGGTCGCCTGCCGTCCCCCGGAGCTGGAGGGCGTCGAGGAGATCATCGGGCTGCTGGCCAACACGGTCCCCGTACGGGCCCGGCTGACGGGCACGCTCGCCGACACCCTCACCGCGCTCCAGGCCGGTCAGCGGGCCCTGGTCGAGCACCACCACGTGGCGCTGTCCGACCTGGAACGGCTGACCGGGCGGCGCAGGCTGTTCGACAGCCTCGTGGTGTTCGAGAACTATCCGGTCGACCCGGACCGGCTGCGCGAACCGGCCCCCGGCCTCAGGGTCGTCGGCACCCGCTTCCGTGAGGCCACGCACCATCCGGTGACGCTGACGGTCGTGCCGGACGGCGACTCCTGGACCGGGGTGCTCGCCGCCCGGGCCGGGGTGGCGGCCGGCGGGCTCGCGGAGGAGCTGCTCGACCTGCTGCGGACCCTGGGCGACCGCCTCGACGACGACGTCCTCACCCTCCTGGAGCGCCGATGAGCAAGGACACCGCGCCGCCGGCACCGGCCGAGCGGGTCGACGGACGGCTGCTGCGCACCGCGTTCGTCCTGGTGCTCGGCACGTTCATGGCCACCGTGGACGCCACGATCGTCAGTGTCGGCATCGACACCCTGGCGGGCGAGTTCGACGCCTCCGTCGCCGAGATCCAGTGGGTCAGCACCGCCTATCTGCTGGCCGTCGTCACGGCCGTGCCCGCGTCGGGCTGGCTGGCCGACCGGTTCGGGGGGCGGCGGGTCTGGCTGGCCGCCGTGGGCGTGTTCCTGCTCGGCTCGGCGCTGTGCGCGCTGGCCTGGTCGGCGTCGAGCCTGATCGTCTTCCGGGTGGTCCAGGGTCTCGGCGGCGGGCTGCTGCCGCCGACCGGGCAGGCGCTGCTGGCCCGTATCGCCGGCCCGGCCCGCACCGGACGGGTGATCAGCGTCGTCGCCGTCGTCCCCCTGCTGTCGCCGGTGCTCGGCCCGCTGGCCGGCGGGTCACTCCTCGCCGTGGCGTCCTGGCAGTGGCTGTTCCTGGTCAACCTGCCGATCGGGGTGGCCGCGCTGCTGCTCGCCCGTCGCCATGTGCCGGTGGTGCCGGCGGCGCCGGGGCGGACGGCGTTCGACGTGCGGGGGGCCGCGCTGCTCTCCCCCGGCCTGGCCGTCCTGGTGTTCGGCCTGACCGAGGTCGCCGACGGCCGCGCCCTCACCGCCACGGTGGGTGTGTCGGCGGGCCTGGCGATGCTGGCGGGGTTCACCGTGCACGGGCTGCGGACCCGCCGCGCCCCGCTGATCGACCCCCGGCTCTTCGCCCGGCCGCCCTTCGGCGCCGCCGCCCTCGCGCTGCTCGTCCTGGGCGCGTCGGTGTTCGGCACGATGTTCCTGCTGCCGCTGTACTTCCAGACCGGCCGCGGACTGTCGGCGTGGCAGGCGGGGCTGCTGCTGGCCCCTCAGGGGCTGGGCGCGGCGGCGGGCTCGGTGCTGGTCAACCGGACCGTCGACGCGGTCGCCCCGCGGACGCTGGTGGTCACCGGCATCGCGCTGGTCCTGGCCGGCACGGTCCCGTTCACCCAGCTCCACCACGGGGTGCCGGACGGCGCGACGGCCTCGGCGCTCGCGGTGCGCGGCTTCGGGATGGCCATGATCAGCGCCCCCGTGATGAACATCGTCTACAGCCGTATCGAGCCCGAACGCATCCCTCGCGCGTCCGCCGCGCTCAGTCTGCTCGGCACCGTCGGCGGCTCGGTCGGCACGGCGGGCCTCGCCGTGGTGCTCCAGGACCGGCTGGCCGCCCGGCACCAGGACGTCCCGGCGGCCTTCGCCGACACCTTCTGGTGGGTCGTCGGTCTGGGACTGCTGGCCGCCGCCGGGGCCACACGGCTGCCGCGGACCCGTGCCGCCGGGAAGGCGTGACACGGCCGCAGCAGGTCGTCGGCGGGGCGGCGGCCCGACAGGCGCCGCCGCCCCGCCCGGGGCCGTCGTCGGTGACGGTCAGCCGTCCTCGGTGGTGGCGCACAGGACGGCGCCGAGCACATGGGCGCCGTCGGTGCCGTAGCCGGGGAAGGTGATGAAGTCGCCCGGGTTCGCGACGCGGCACGGTACGTCCCGGCCGTCGCTGTAGGAGATGGTCAGGGTGTAGGTGCCGGAGCAGGTGTTGCTGACGAACGTGTAGCGCCAGTCCGCGCTGACCTCCAGGCAGGAGGGGGCGCTGTCGTACGTCTCCGCCGCCGTGGGCGACACCGCGTGTGCCGCCGTGCCTCCCGTCAGCAGCGACAGTGCCGCTGCCGCGACCACGACCGTTGAACGCGTAACCCGTCGCACGGGGTCCCTTCCCTTCAACTCGTGAAACCGACGACTCGACTCTATGGGCGCTCACCAGCACCCTGATCCCGTTCGGGCCATCTTTCGCAAGTTTCAGTAACTCCTTTCACCTCCTTGTGCACACGGCGGCGGACGGAAGTGCGCAGGTGTCCGTGGGGGACGGCGCCGATGCGGTGCACGCGTGAACGTGCGGCACGGCGGGCGACCGGGGGGCAGTACCGCGCCGGTGCGGAACATCGCGGCAGGGCAGGGCACGGTCGGCGGCGGTGGCGCGCACCGGGCGGTGCGCGCCCTCTGAATCGGCCGGAAAACGGCGGCGCCGGTCCCGTCCGCCGACTGCTCGACGGACGGGACCGGCGCCCCGGCTCAGGCCCTCTCAGAGGAACCGCTTCAGAACCGCACCTCCACACCGGTCGCCGCGAGCAGTGCGCCGTTGGCGGCCCGCTGGGTGGCGACGACCTGGCCGCCCAGCGCCTCCGCCACCCGGTCGCGGTCACGCGGGTCGACGGTGAAGGCCGGCAGGTCGCTCAGGGCCGGGTGGGCGGCCTTCTCCGCCGCGGTGAGCTCCGTCGGGCTCAGGCGCAGCCACCGGCCCTCGTGGGAGAGGGCCCCGTCCTCGATGGCGAGCGTGCCCTCGCCGTCGTAGACGAGCTGCTGGGTCGTCGAGCCGGTGGTCTTCACGTTCCACACCAGCGTGTCCGTGCCGATCCAGTGCGCCTCGGACGTGCCGAGGTCCAGGTCGGGAGCAGCGCCCACGGTGGGCAGCAGATAGCCGGTGTCGCCGCTGACGAGCCAGGCCTCCTTGCCGTAGGTGGCGAAGTCCAGGGAGCGGTCGCTCGCGATGTCCTTCTCGTCGCCCTTGTGGATGATGTAGCTCAGCGAGGTCGCGTTGTCCGCCAGGGGCACTTCGAAGGTCACGCCGAAGGCGTCCTCGGCGACCGGGAGCAGCGGCTTGGTCCAGTCGGTGGGGGTGGCGGTGCCGGTCCAGGCGTGCAGGCCCCAGCCGTCGTAGTCGCCGTCGGCCCGGTGGTAGTGGATGACGGCCGTCTTCGCGTCCTGCGGCGGGTAGGCGCCGTCGGGCGCGGTCTCCGCCTGGCCGTCCTGGCCCTGTTCGATCCAGACGGCGCCGGTGTCCGCCAGCGCGACGGTGCGCTCGGGGCCGTCGGCCACGCCGTCCTTCTCCACCGTGTACGTCACCTCCGTGGCGTCGTCGGCGAGCTTGACCCAGGCGAAGGCGCCGTAGGCGTCGCGGCCGACGAAGTCCGCCGTGGCCGTACCGGACTTCAGCTGCCAGCCGTCGTAGTCCCCGTCCGTCCTGCGGTAGTGGACCACGGCGTAGTCGCGGTCGACCGCGCTCGGGCGGGCCGGCTGGGGCGGTTGTCCGGCGCTGGTGGTGGCGAGGTCGCTCGCGGTACGGCCGCGGCTGTCGACGACGACGGCCTTGTACCGCAGGGCCGTTCCCTCCGTCACCGTGTCGGGCAGGTGCTGGGTGATCCGGTAGGGCGCGTGGTCGGCCGAGCCCAGGGTCTGCCAGGCACCGTCACCGACCTGCGCCGCGAACACCACCCGGTTCAGACCACCACCCGACACCTCCGCGGAGATCTCCACATCGCCCGTGGCACCCGCCGCCGGAGCCGTCAGTTCGACCTTCGGCGCCGTCTTCGGGGCGGCCAGGCGCTGCCCGGCCTTGAGCACCACGGCCGACAGGCCGGGCACCGTCACCGTGATCCGCCGGCCGGCGTCGCTCCGCACCTTCGCCGACGTCCCGTAGAGGCCCGTGAACGTCGTCCGCGCCGAGTCCGTCTCCAGCTCCACCGTCCTCGGCTCGGCCGAGTTGTTCACCGCGACGACGTACTCGACCTGCTCGTCCGCGTCGGTCCGCGAGAAGGCGTACACGCCCTGCCCGCTGTCCGCGTACCGCTCCGTCTGCACACCGTCCCGCAGCGCCGGATGCTTCTTCGTCAACGCCGACAGCGCGGCGATGGAACGGTACAGCGGGTGACTCCGGTCGTAGGCGTCCGAGGCGTGCGTGCGGTCCGTGCCGATCTGGTCGTCGTCCAGGTAGTCGGCGACCTGCGAGGCGAACAGGGTCTGGCGTGCGCCCTTGTCGCCCCCGGGGCCGGTGAAGCCCTGCTCGTCGCCCGCGTAGATCACCGGGTTGCCCCGGGACAGGAACAGCAGCTCGTGCGCGAACGTGGACCGCTTCAGCAGCTCCGCGTCGCTCGCGTCAGGGTTGTCCTGGGAGATGAAGGAGCCGATGCGGCCCATGTCGTGGTTGCCGAGGAAGGTCACCTGTTCATAGGCGTTGGCCTTGTCGGTGGTGTACCGGTAGTCCTGGGCGAAGACCTCGGAGAGGGTGCCGGCCGGCTTGTCCTGCGAGGCGTAGCCGCGGATGGCGTTCTGGAGCGGGAAGTCGAGCGTGGCGTCGAGGCGGCCCTGGGTGACGTAGGGCGCGGTGACGGCCGGGTCGGAGGAGAGCGTCTCCCCGAAGACGAAGAAGTCCTCGCGGCCCCTCTTCGCGGCGTACGCGTCGATGGCCGTCGCCCACTGGGTCCAGAACTCCATGTTCACGTTGCGGACCGTGTCGACGCGGAAGCCGTCCACGTCGAAGTCCTTGACCCACTTCTGGTAGATCTTCTCCATGCCCTCGACCACTTCGGGACGCTCGGTCCACAGGTCGTCCAGGCCGGTGTGGTCGCCGTACAGGCCGCTCTCACCGACGAAGGTGGAGTCGCCCCGGTTGTGGTACATCGTGGGGTCGTTCAGCCACGCGGGGACCTTCGTCTCCTCCTCGCCCGCCAGGGTGACGGGCGTGTAGGGGAAGCCGTCGGCGTCGACCTCGCGCGCCTCCTCGGTGTCGTCGAAGGGGCGCCCCTCGGTGTCCAGGTAGGGGTAGGCGCCCTTGGAGCGGTAGCCGAACTGCTGCTCGGCGTAGGTGACGGTGTCGGCGGTGTGGTTGGTGATGACGTCGAAGAAGACCTTCATCCCCTTGGCGTGCGCCGTGTCGATGAGCCGCGCCAGGTCGGCGTTGGTGCCGAAGTGCGGGTCGACCTGGGTGAAGTCGGTGATCCAGTAGCCGTGGTATCCGGCGGACTCGCCGCCGCCCTGCACCGGCTTGTTCTTGAAGATGGGCGCCAGCCAGATCGCGGTGGTGCCCAGGCCCTTGATGTAGTCCAGCCGGTCGATCACCCCCTTCAGGTCGCCGCCCTGGTAGAAGCCCTTGTCGGTGGGGTCGTAGCCGGTCTGGGTGCGGTCGCCGGTCAGGCCGCCCTCGTCATTGGCGCTCGACCCGTTGGCGAAACGGTCCGGCAGGAGGAAGTAGGCCTGTTCCCGGGTGAGGTCCTGCCGGGCCGGCTCGGCGGCCAGCCGGGCGTCCGACGGCGGGGCCTGCGGCCGGGACCCCGCCGACGCCGGCGGGGCGGCGTGCAGCGAACCGGCGAGCACCGCGGCGGCGACGGCCACGGTGGTCGCCACGACGGTGCGGCGGGCGGTGCGCCGCGCCGGGGCGCCGGGACCGTCCGCGCCACCGCGGGTGTCGCGGTGCTCCGGCGGCGGGCCCGGGACGGCTCTTCGGCGCGTCGGGTCCTTCGGTGCTCCGGCGTCGTGCCGGTGGGTCGGGTCTCTGTGCGAACCAGTCACCGTGCTGGGTCCTTCCGGTCAGTTGTCGGCGATGCGGACGGTGGTGGCGCCGAGCAGGGCGCCGCTGTCCGCGCGCTGGGTGGCGATCAGTGCGCCGGCGTCGAGCGCCTGGGCGACCCGGTCGCGGTCGCGCGGGTCCACGTGGAACACGGAGGCGTCGGCGAACTGCGGATACGTCTCCTGCTGCTCCCCGGTCAGCTCGCCCGGCACGAGACGCAGCCACCGGCCCTCGTCGGAGAGGGCGCCGTCGACGAGCGTGAGGTCGCCCTCGGGCGCGTAGACGAGCTGCTGGCTCGCGACACCCGTGCCCTCGCCCTCCCATACGACGGTGTCGTCGCCGATCCAGGTGGCGGCCGACCGGCCGAGGTCGAGGCCGAAGGCCCCGCCGATGGAGGGCGCCAGGTAGACGGGGTCACCGGCGACGCGCCACACCTCGTGGCCGTACAGGGAGAAGTCGAGGGCCTCGTCGGTGGCGATGTCCTTCTCCTCCTTCTTGTGGAGGATGTAGCTGAGCGAGGCGGCCCCGTCCTTCAGCGGGACCTCGAAGACGAGACCGAAGGCGTCGCGGCGCACCGGCTGGATGGGCTCGTTCCACTCCGGTGGGTCCGCCGAGCCGGTCCAGGTGTGCAGCCCCCAGCCGTCGTAGTCGCCGTCGGGCCGGTGGTAGTGGAGGACGGCCTTCGTGGTGTCCTGGGGCTGATCGGCGTCCTGGGGGCGGTCGGTGCGGACCGTGTCACTGCCCTGCTGGGTCCACACCTCGGCGGCCACGGAGAAGTCGACGGTCCTCTCGGTTCCGTCGGCGGTGCCGTCCTTCTCCACGGTGAAGCGGACGGGTCCGGTGCCGGGCGGGATCCAGGCGAAGGCGCCGTAGGCGTCGCGGCCGGCGAAGTCCGCCGTCGTGCCGTCGGCGGTCCTCAGCCGCAGTCCGTCGTAGTCACCGTCGGCCCGCTGGTAGTGGACGACACCGTAGGTGCGCTGCACGGTCGGCTTCCCGGGGACGGGGGTCTGGCCGGCGCTGGTGGTGGCGAGGTCGCTCGCGGTGCGGCCGCGGCTGTCGACGACGACGGCCTTGTACCGCAGGGCCGTTCCCGCCGTGACGGTGTCGGGCAGGTGCTGGGTGATCCGGTAGGGCGCGTGGTCGGCCGAGCCCAGGGTCTGCCAGGCACCGTCACCGACCTGCGCCGCGAACACCACCCGGTTCAGACCACCACCCGACACCTCCGCGGAGATCTCCACATCGCCCGTGGCACCCGCCGCCGGAGCCGTCAGCGTCACCTCGGGCGCCACCGCCGGAGCCTTCACGCGGCGGTCGGCCTTCAGCACCACGGCCGACAGGCCGGGCACCGTCACCGTGATCCGCCGGCCGGCGTCGCTCCGCACCTTCGCCGACGTCCCGTAGAGGCCCGTGAACGTCGTCCGCGCCGAGTCCGTCTCCAGCTCCACCGTCCTCGCCTCGGCCGAGTTGTTCACCGCGACGACGTACTCGATCCGCTCCTCCGCGTCGGTCCGCGAGAAGGCGTACACGCCCTGCCCGCTGTCCGCGTACCGCTCCGTCTGCACACCGTCCCGCAGCGCCGGGTGCTTCTTCGTCAACGCCGACAGCGCGGCGATGGAACGGTAGAGGGGATGACTCCGGTCGTAGGCGTCCGAGGCGTGCGTGCGGTCCGTGCCGATCTGGTCGTCGTCCAGGTAGTCGGCCACCTGCGAGGCGAACAGCGTCTGGCGGCCGTCGACGTCACCACCGGCGCCGGTGAAGCCCTGCTCGTCCCCGGCGTAGATCACCGGGTTGCCCCGGGACAGGAACAGCAGCTCGTGCGCGAACGTGGACCGCTTCAGCAGCTCCGCGTCGCTCGCGTCAGGGTTGTCCTGGGAGATGAAGGTACCGATGCGGCCCATGTCGTGGCTGCCGAGGAAGGTCACCTCACCGTAGGCGTTGGCCTTGTCGGTGGTGTACCGGTAGTCCTGCGCCAGGACGTGGGAGAGGTCGGTCGCCGGGCCGCCCCGCGAGGCGTAGTTGCGGAAGGCGGCCTGGAGCGGGAAGTCGAGGGTGCCGTCGAGCCGGCCCTGCACCAGGTACGGCGCCATCACCACCGGGTCGGCCGAGAACGCCTCGGCGAACACGAAGAAGTCGGGTCGTCCCTGCCGGGCCGCGTACGCGTCGAGCGCCGTGGCCCACTGGGTCCAGAACTCCATGTTCACGTTCTTGGCGGTGTCGACGCGGAAGCCGTCCACGCCGAACTCCTTCACCCATGTCTCGTAGATCCGCTCCATGCCCTCGACCACCTCGGGACGCTCGGTCCACAGGTCGTCGTTGCCCATGAAGTCGCCGTACAGGGCGCTCTCGCCGGCGAAGGTCGAGTCGCCGCGGTTGTGGTACATGGCGGGGTCGTTCAGCCAGTCGGGCACCATCCGGTCGTGCTCACCGGTGCGTACCTGCGGCGTGTAGGCGAAGCTGTCGGCGTCGACCTCGCGCATGCCGGTGCTGTCGTCGAAGGGGCGCCCCTCGGTGTCGAGGTAGGGGTAGGCGCCCTTGGAGCGGTAGCCGTACTCCTGCTCGGCGTAGTCGACGGTGTCGGCGGTGTGGTTGGTGATGACGTCGAAGAAGACCTTCATCCCCTTGGCGTGCGCCGTGTCGACGAGCCGCGTCAGGTCGGCGTTGGTGCCGAAGTGCGGGTCGACCTGGGTGAAGTCGGTGATCGCGTATCCGTGGTAGCTGGCGGACTGGCGGCCGTTGACGGTCTGGACGGGTTTGTTCTTGAAGACCGGCGCCATCCAGATGGCGGTGGTGCCCAGTTGCTTGATGTAGTCGAGCCGGTCGATCACCCCCTTCAGGTCGCCGCCCTGGAAGTAGTCCTTGTCGGTCGGGTCGTAGCCGGTCTCGGTGCGGCCGCCGGTCAGGCCGCCCTCGTCGTTGGAGGTCGACCCGTTGGCGAAACGGTCCGGCAGGAGCAGGTAGAACTGCTCGCGGGAGGACGCCGGGCGGGCCGGGGTGCGGGCCAGCACCGCGTCGGACGGGGGGTCGGCGACGGCCGCCGCGGCGGCCGGGGGCGCGGCGGCCGGCAGGGACGTCAGCGCCGGGGCGATCAGGGCCAGGGCCAGTAATCTGGCGGTCCTGCGCCGGGGCGGGGACAGGATCACGGGGTATTGCTCCTCAACAGTCGCACGTGGGCGCTTCTGACGGATCTCCGCGACGCTGCGGAGATCCGTCAAAAGCGCCCTGGGGCGCCGCCCGCGGGTCGCGGGCGGCGGGGGTGGTGGTGTGGTCGTGCGGCGCGCCGCCC
>NZ_JBIVJP010000042.1:0-29057 GCF_044750285.1 Streptomyces sp. NPDC088812
TGATCGAGATCCGCAAGCAGAACCCCGCCTTCGGACTCGGCTCCTACACCGAACTGGCCTCCACCAACCCCGCCGTCCTCGCCTTCCTCCGCGAGTACGAGGACGACCTCGTCCTGTGCGTGCACAACTTCTCGCGCTTCGCCCAGCCCACCGAGCTGGACCTGCGCCCGTTCAAGGGCCGTTTCCCGGTCGAGCTGTTCGGCGGGGTCCGCTTCCCCGCGATCGGTGAACTGCCCTACCTGCTCACCCTCGCAGGACACGGCTTCTACTGGTTCCGGCTCCGTCGGGACGCCGTCTAGAACCCTGTGGCGGGGCGGTTTCCCCTGCCCCGCCCGGGGCACGCAGAAGTAGCACCCCGACCCTCCGGGGAAAGGAATGTGACGCAATGGCGGACACTGTCACACTCTCCGGCACGACAGCCCCTGGTCTCCTCGCGTCACTGACGCCCCTGCTGCGGGAGTGGCTGCCGCGGCAGCGCTGGTTCGCCGGCAAGGGGAGTCCGGTCACCGGGTTCACGCCGGTGGCGGCCACCGAGCTGCTGCCCGCGGGAGGCCGGCTGGGCCTGTACCACCTGCTGATCCGCGCACATCAGACGACCGGGTACGGCGACACCTACCAGCTCCTGATAGGGGCGCGCGAGGCGCTGCCGCCCCGGCTGGCGCCCGCGCTGATCGGTCATGTGCAGGACGGTCCGCTCGCCGGACGGACCGTGTACGACGCCCTGTACGACACCCGGCCCGCCGAGGTGCTGCTGGAGGCGCTGCGCACCGGGGCCCGGGTCGGCGTCCTGCGCTGCGACCGCGATCCGGCCCAGGAGATCCGCACCGGCCTGGTGCCCCGGCGGCTGACGTCCGAGCAGTCCAACTCGTCGGTCGTCTATGGAGATACGTTCATTCTGAAGCTGCTGCGCCGGGTCGTCCCCGGCGTCAACCCCGACCTGGAGCTGCCGCTGGCCCTGGCCCGCGAGGGCTGCGCCCGGGTGCCGGCGCCCACAGCGTGGATGCACGCCGAGCTCGGCGGCGAGCCGTACGTCCTGGGCGTGCTCCAGCCGTACGTGCAGGGCGCGGCGGACGGCTGGGAGCTGGCGCTGCGGGAGCTGGCCAAGGGGGAGGACTTCGCCGCCGAGGCGCGGGCGCTGGGGCGGGCCACCGCCGAGGTGCACACCGCGCTCGCCCGCGCGCTGCCCACGGCGACCCTGGTCCACGCCCAGCTGGGGCCGCTGGTGGAGGGTATGACCGAGCGGCTCGACGCGGCCGCGCAGGCGGTGCCCGCCCTGCGGCCGTACGCGCCCGCCCTGCGCACCGCCTTCACCGCGCTGGCCGGCCTCGCCGCCGAGGGCCACACCTGGACCGCCCAGCGCATCCACGGCGACCTGCACCTCGGGCAGTGTCTGCGCGCCCCCTCCGGGGAGTGGGCGCTGATCGACTTCGAGGGCGAGCCGGCCCGGCCGCTGGCGGAGCGCAGGATGCCGCAGCCGACGGTGCGGGACGTGGCGGGCATGCTGCGGTCCTTCGACTACGCGGCCCACTCGGCCGACCCGCCGGCACCGGGCTGGGCCGAGGCGTGCCGGGCCGCCTACTGCACCGGGTACGCCGAGGTGGCCGGCGCCGACCCGCGCACCGACCCCGTCCTGCTGCGGGCCTACGAGACGGACAAGGCCGTCTACGAGGTCGTCTACGAGGCCCGGCACCGTCCCGACTGGCTCTCCGTGCCGCTGTCCGCGATCCGCAGGCTCGCCGCATCCGACCCGTTCTGAGGAGGCTTCACCCGTGACTCCCAGTCCCCCGTCCGACGGTCCGGACCCGAAGAAGAAGGCCACCGCGAAGAAGGCCACCGCGAAGAAAGCGGCGGCGAAGAGGGCGGTGACACAGAAGGCGGCGGCGAAGAAGGCGGCCGCGGCGGGCAGGACGACGGCGGCGGGCAAGAAGGTCACCGCCAAGAAGGCCGCTGCCGAGAAGGGCACCGCCGGAGGGGCCGCCGCGAAGAAGGTCCCCGCGCAGAAATCGGCCGCGGCCGGGCGGGCCAGGGCCGAACGGACCACGGCCGAACGGACCACGGCCCGGACGGCCGCCGCCGCCGAGAAGACGATCGCCGAGGAGGCGGCTGCCGGGCGGGCCGCCACCGGAAAGCGCGCCGCGAAGAAGGTCCCCGCGCAGAACGCCACCACCGCGAAGCCCGCCGCCAAGAAGGTCCCCGCGCAGAAGGCCAGCACCGGAAAGCCCGCCGCCACAAAGGTCCCCGCACAGAATTCGGCCGCGGCCGCGCAGGCGACCGCGGGCAAGGCGCCCGCGCGCAAGGCGGCCGCCGAGAAGGCACGCGTGAGGAAGGCACCGGCGAGGAGGGCACCGGCGAAGAAGGTGCCGGCGGAGAAGGCACCGGCAGCGGCGCAAGCCCCGGCGAAGAAGGTGCCGGCGGAGAAGGCACCGGCAGCGGCGCAAGCCCCGGCGGAGAAGGTGCCGGCGGAGGGGGGCGTGGCCCGGGAGCCCGCCGTCACGTCCCCGGGCGTCGACGCCGGCGTCGTCCTCTCCCCCGCCCTGGACGCCGTCGACCGGGAGCGGCTGCTGCACGGCATCCACCACGATCCGCACTCCGTGCTGGGCGCGCACCCGACGCCCGGCGGGGTCGTCGTCCGGGCCTTCCGGCCCTACGCGCTGTCCGTCGCGGTCGTCGCGGGCGGCGTGCGCGTCGGCCTCCACGACGACGGCGACGGCTTCTTCTCCGGCCTGCTGCCCCTGCGCGAGGTGCCGGAGCACCGCCTCGCCGTGACGTACGAGGGCACGGTCCAGGAGACCGAGGACGCGTACCGCTTCCTGCCCACGCTCGGCGAGCTGGACCTGCACCTGATCGGCGAGGGCCGGCACGAGCAGCTGTGGACGGTGCTCGGCGCGCACCCCATGACCCACCAGGGCGTGACCGGCACCCGTTTCTCGGTGTGGGCGCCGAACGCGCGCGGGGTGCGGGTGACCGGCACCTTCAACTACTGGGACGGCACCGGGTTCCCGATGCGTTCGCTCGGCTCCTCCGGGGTCTGGGAGCTGTTCGTGCCGGGCATCGGGGAGGGCGAGCTGTACAAGTTCGACATCGCCCGGCCGGACGGGTCGCGCACGCTGCGCGCCGACCCCCTGGCCCGCCGTACCGAGACGCCGCCGGCCACCTCGTCGATCGTGCACGCCTCCCACTACGCGTGGGGCGACGACGAGTGGCTGGACCGCCGCGCCGACCGGCCGGTCCACGAGGCCCCCTTCTCCGTGTACGAGGTCCACCTCCCCTCCTGGCGCCCGGGGCTGACGTACCGCCAGTTGGCGGAGCAGCTCCCGGCCTACGTCAAGGACCTGGGGTTCACGCACGTCGAGCTGATGCCGGTCGCCGAGCATCCCTTCGGCGGCTCCTGGGGCTACCAGGTCACCGGTTTCTACGCGCCGACGGCCCGGCTCGGCACCCCCGACGACTTCAAGTACCTGGTGGACCGCCTGCACCGGGCCGGGATCGGCGTCCTGATGGACTGGGTGCCGGCGCACTTCCCGCGCGACGACTGGGCGCTCGCCGAGTTCGACGGGCGGCCCCTGTACGAGCACGCGGATCCGCTGCGGGCCGCGCATCCCGACTGGGGCACGCTGGAGTTCGACCTCGGGCGGCGCGAGGTGCGCAACTTCCTGGTGGCGAACGCCGTGTACTGGTGCGAGGAGTTCCACATCGACGGGCTGCGCGTCGACGCCGTCGCCTCGATGCTCTACCTCGACTACTCGCGCGAGCCCGGCCAGTGGACTCCGAACGAGCACGGCGGCCGGGAGAACCTGGACGCGGTGGCGTTCCTCCAGGAGATGAACGCCACCGTGTACCGCAGGAACCCGGGCGTCGTGACGGTCGCCGAGGAGTCGACCGCGTGGGACGGCGTCACCCGGGCCACGCACCACCGGGGCCCGAGCGGCTTCGGCGGGCTCGGCTTCGGTCTGAAGTGGAACATGGGCTGGATGCACGACTCGTTGCAGTACGTCGGCCACGAGCCCGTCCACCGCAAGTACCACCACCACGAGATGACCTTCTCGATGGTGTACGCCTACAGCGAGAACTACGTCCTGCCGATCTCCCACGACGAGGTCGTCCACGGCAAGCGCTCGCTGGTGTCGAAGATGCCGGGCGACTGGTGGCAGCAGCGCGCCGACCTGCGCGCCTACCTGGGCTTCATGTGGGCCCACCCGGGCAAGCAGCTGCTGTTCATGGGGCAGGAGTTCGCCCAGGGCGCGGAGTGGTCCGAGGCCCACGGCCCCGACTGGTGGCTCCTCGACCCCGCCTACGGCGCCGAGGCCGACCACCGGGGCGTCCGCGACCTCGTCCGCGACCTGAACACCGTCTACCGGTCGACACCCGCGCTGTGGGAGCGGGACACCACCCCCGACGGCTTCCGGTGGGTGGTGGGCGACGCCGCCGACGACAACGTCCTCGCGTTCCTGAGGTACGACGCCGACGGCACACCCCTGCTGGCCGTCTCGCACTTCGCCCCCGTCGCCCGCCCCGACTACCGCCTCGGCGTCCCCGACGACGTGCCCGCCTGGCACGAGGTCCTCACCACCGACGCCGAGCGGTACGGCGGCAGCGGTGTCTCGCACCCCGACCCGATCAAGCCCGAGCCGCAGGGCGCGCACGGGCGCCCGGCAAGCATCCGGCTGACCCTGCCCCCACTGGCGACGGTGTGGCTGCGGCCGGCCTGAACGTCTCTCGCCCCCGCCGCCCCTTCCCGTCCCGTCCCCGGGGGCTCCGCCCCCGGACCCCCGCTTCGGCCCTGAAGGGGCCTCGTCCTCAAACTCCCCCAGAGGGGGGACCCCCAGACGGGCTGTGTTCGCCCGCCCTTGTCCCGAGCGAGTCGGGTGGTGGGTGGGCACGGGCCGGGGGTCCGGGGGCGGAGCCCCCGGGGACGGGAAGGGGCGGCGGGGGCGAGATCAGGCTCCGCCGCCCCGCCCCCCGGTGCAGCCGGTCTACCCCAGCGCCTTCGCCAGCGCCTCGGGCAGTTCCCCGGTGTGGACCACGCCGAGGCGCTGGGTGGCCCGGGTCAGGGCGACGTACAGGTCGCTGGTCCCGTACCGGCCGGGCTCGACGACGAGCACCGAGTCGAACTCCAGGCCCTTGGACTGGCGCGGGTCGAGGAGGACGACCTTGTGCGTCAGGTCCGGTTCGGCGCCCGCGGTGACCCCGTCCAGCCGGGCGGCCAGCCGGCGGTGCAGGTCGCGCGGGGCGATCACCGCGAGCCGGCCCTCCGCGGGGGTCAGCTCGCCGACCGCCTCGGCGACCGTGCCGGGCAGGTCGTCGGTGGCGCGTGCCCAGGGCCGGACGCCGGTGGACCGCACCGAGCTGGGCGGGGCGAAACCGGGCCGCTCGGCGCGCACGACGGCCGCGGCGACCTCCATGATCTCGGCCGGGGTGCGGTAGTTGACGCCCAGACGGGTGTGCTCCCAGCGGTCCTCGACGTACGGCTGGAGGATCCCGGACCAGGAGCCGACGCCGGCCGCCTCGGCGGTCTGGGCCGGGTCGCCGACCAGGGTCATCGAACGGGTCGGGCTGCGCCGCATCAGCAGCCGCCACGCCATCGGCGACAGCTCCTGCGCCTCGTCGACGATGATGTGCCCGAACGCCCAGGTCCGGTCGGCCGCCGCCCGCTCGGCGGCGCTGCGGTGGTCGTCCTCCTCGTGGCGTTCGGCGAACCGCTCGGCGTCGATGATGTCGTGCGCGGAGAGGACCTCGCCGGCCTCCGGATCGTCCTCCTCCTTGTCCTCGAACTCGTAGGTGCGGGAGGCGTAGGAGACGTCGAGCACGCCCTGCGCGTAGGCGATCTGCGTCTCCCGCTCGCGCTGCGCGTGGGCCCGTGCCGCCCGGTCGTCCTCGCCGAGGAGCTCGGCGGCCTCGTCGAGCAGCGGGACGTCCGCGACCGTCCACGCCCGGGTCACCGGGCGGCGCACGGCGGCCACGTCCTCGTCGGGGACGTAGCCCTCGGGGTCGGCGAGGAGGTCGGCGACCACGCGCTGCGGGGTGAGCACCGGCCACAGCCGGTCGATCGCGGCCCACACCTCGGGGTTCTCGGCGAGTTCGTCGCGGATCTGGGTGATGTCGCTCGCGTCGAGGAGGCTGGACCCGTCGTAGGGGTCGGTGCCGACGCGCTCCGCGTACAGCTCGGTGAGCGCGTTCAGGATGTGGCCCTCGAAGTGCTCGCGGGCCGCGTTGTGCGGCAGCTTCACGGCCCGGGTGCGTTCCCGGGCGACGCGCACCAGCCCGTCGTCGAGCATCAGGACCTCGCGGTCGTGCTCGATCGCGATGACCGGGTCGGGCAGCGCCTGCCGGTCGCGTACGAGGGCGGCGAGGGCGTCGGCCATGGCGGCGCGGCCCTTCACGGCGGTCGCCTCGGGCGTGTCGCCGGCCGTCGCCCGTACGCCCGGGTACAGCTCGCCGACCGTGGCGAGGAGCACGCCGGTCTCGCCCAGCGAGGGCAGCACCTCGCCGATGTAGCCGAGGAAGGCGGGGTTGGGGCCGACGATCAGGACGGCCCGTTTGGCGAGCAGGTCGCGGTGCTCGTAGAGGAGGTAGGCGGCGCGGTGCAGGGCCACCGCGGTCTTGCCGGTGCCCGGCCCGCCCTCGACCACCAGCACCCCCCGGTGCGGGGCGCGGATGATCTCGTCCTGCTCGGCCTGGATGGTCTGCACGATGTCGGTCATACGGCCGGTGCGCGCGGAGTTGAGCGCGGCGAGCAGGACGTCGTCGCCGGCCGGGTCCTCGTGGCCGGTGCGGGTGGCGTCGCCGAGGTCGAGGAACTCGTCGTGCAGGGCGGTGACCCGGCGGCCCTCGGTGGTGATGTGCCGGCGGCGGCGCAGGCCCATCGGGGTGTGGCCGGTGGCGAGGTAGAAGGGGCGCGCCACGTCGGCACGCCAGTCGACGAGGACGGGCGTGCGCTCGGCGTCGTCCAGGTGCAGCCCGACCCGGCCGATGTGGTGGGCGGCGCCGGAGGCCAGGTCGATCCGGCCGAAGCAGAGGGAGCCGTCGACGGCGTTCAGCGCGGCCAGCAGCCCCGAGCGCTCGGCGACCAGGATGTCCCGCTCCAGCCGGGCCTGCATGGGCTTGTCGCCCTGGGCGAGGGCGTCCGCGACGGAGGCCTCGGTGTCACCGCGCAGGGCGTCGACGCGGGCGTACAGGCCGTCGATGAATTCCTGTTCACCGCGCAATTCACTGTCTTCACTGCCCGGAAAACCGATGTTTGACAATCCCACTCCCGGCCGGATATACTGTGCTCACTGAACTTCCCCGCGACCGACCATAGTGAAGTCGCGAACCATTGAATATACATAAAGAAATCCCCCGAGGGCAATTACCCTCGGGGGATTTCTGCGTGCGGTGCGTGCGGTGCCCGCGTTGCCCGCGGGAGGCTCAGACGACGTCCGACAGTTCCTCCAGCAGCCGCCGCTTCGGGCGCGCCCCCACCATCGCCTTCACCGGCTCACCGCCGCGGAACACCATGAAGGTCGGCATCGACAGGACCTTGTAGTGGTTGGTCGTCTCCGGATTGTGGTCCACGTTCAGCTGCACCACCTTCAGGCGCTCCCCCTCCTCCGCGGCAAGTGCCGACAGCACCGGGGCCATCTGCCGGCAGGGCGGGCACCAGTCCGCGGTGAACTCCACCAGCACCGGCAGATCCGCCCCCAGCACCTCCGCCCCGAAATCCGCGTCCGTCACCTCGGGCACTCCGGCCGCCTTGGTCACTGTTCCCGTCCTCCCAGTTCGCACACGGGTTCCGGACCCCCCGGAACCAGCGCCTCGGCACCCAGCCTGTCCCGCGCCCGCTCGGCCCGCGCCAACTGCCCGGCGACCTTCTCCCGGACCGCCGCCAGCTCGCCGATGAGCGCGTCCAGCTCGTCCAGCTTCCGCCGGTACACCGCGAGCGACGCCGGACAGGAGTCGCCCTCCGGGTGCCCGGCCCGCAGGCACTCCACGAAGGGCCGGGTCTCCTCCAGGTCGAACCCGAAGTCCCGCAACGTCGTGATCTGCCGCAACAGCCGCAGGTCGCGTTCGTCGTAGGCGCGGTGGCCCAGCTCGTCGCGGCGCGCGGGCAGCAGCCCCCGCGACTCGTAGTACCGCAGAGCCCGCGTCGTGGTCCCGGCCCGTGCGGCCAGCTCGCCGATTCGCATACCGGTGAACGTACGGCTTGACGCCGACGTCAAGGCAAGACCGCGCCCCCGGAAAGGGCGACGGGAGAAAACGGCCGGGCGCCCGGCCCCGGTTCAGGCGGGGCCGGGCGCCCGGAGTCCGGGACCGGTGCGTCAGGCCTTGGCGAGCTCCTTCTCGCCGCCCCGCTCGCGCGGCTCGGGCACGTCCGCCGCCGCCGGGGCCGGGCCGCCGTGGCCGTCGTCGAGCAGGGTCCGCTCGTCGAAGGGGATCCGGCCGGCGAGCACCTGCTCCACGCGCGCCTTGTCGATCTCCTTGGTCCAGGTGCCGATCAGGACGGTGGCGACGGCGTTGCCCGCGAAGTTGGTGAGGGCGCGCGCCTCGCTCATGAAGCGGTCGATGCCGACGATGAGGCCGATGCCGTCCACCAGGGCCGGCTTGTGCGACTGGAGGCCGCCCGCCAGGGTCGCCAGGCCCGCGCCGGTGACCCCGGCGGCGCCCTTGGACGCGACCAGCAGGAAGAGCAGCAGCGGGATCTGCTCGCCGACCGACATCGGCGTGCCCATCGCGTCGGCGATGAACAGCGAGGCCATGGTCATGTAGATCATGGTGCCGTCGAGGTTGAAGGAGTAGCCGGTCGGGACGGTGATGCCGACGACGGGCTTGCTGACCCCGAGGTGCTCCATCTTCGCGATGAGGCGCGGCAGCGCGGACTCGGAGGAGGAGGTGGACAGGATCAGCAGGAACTCACGGCCCAGGTACTTGCAGAGCGAGAGGATGTTCAGGCCCGCGAAGATCCGCAGCAGCGCGCCGAGGACGAGGAAGACGAAGAGGAAGCAGGTGATGTAGAAGCCGAGCATCAGCACGGCCAGGCTCTTGAGCGCGTCCACGCCGGCCGAACCGGTGACCGCGGCGATGGCGCCGAAGGCACCGATCGGGGCGGCCCACATCACCATGGCGAGGATGCGGAAGACGAGCCGCTGGATGTGCTCGACACCGCGCAGGACCGGCTCCCCGGCCGGGCCCATCGCCTGGAGGGCGAAGCCGGCGAGCAGCGCGACGAGCAGGGTCTGGAGCACCTCGCCGCCGGTGAACGCGGAGACGATGGTGGTCGGGATGATGCCCAGCAGGAACTCGGTGGTGTCCTTGGCCTCGGCCGACACCTGCGCCTGGCCGGTCTCCTTCACCGCGTCGGTGAGCGCGAGGCCGGTGCCCGGCTCCAGGACGTTGCCGACGACCAGGCCGATGGCCAGCGCCACCAGCGACATCACCAGGAAGTAGACGAGAGCGATACCGCCGACGGCACCGACCTTGGCGGCCTTGCGGACCGAACCGATGCCGAGCACGATCGTGCAGAAGATGATCGGCGAGATCATCATCTTGATCAGGTTCACGAAGCCGGTGCCGATGGGCTTCAGCTCGACGGCGAGGTCGGGGGCGACCAGACCCACCGTGATGCCGAGGGCGACCGCGATGATCACCGCGATGTACAGGTAGTGGGTCCGGTCCCGCTTGGCGGCGGGTGCGGCAGGTGCCGTATCGGGGGTGCTGCTGGCGGCCACGGCTGCCCTCCTTAGACGTCTTCGTCGGCATCACCGGCGTGCGGCTCACGTCCGGGCGAGATGGGGGAACCCGGTGACTATCTCCCGGTGTGTGAGGGCGGTCACCCTTCCGTTCATTTAGTTCACGCCCGAGGTCAGGGGCACACTGACGGCATGCGCCTCCCCGTCCCCCGACCCCGCAGCCTGGCCGGCCAGCTGTTCGCCATGCAGGCCGTGCTCATCGCGGTGGTCGTGGCGGGTTGCGCGCTGTTCACCTACGTCAGCGACCGGGCCCAGGCCGAGGGGGCGGCGAGCCGCCAGGCCACCGCCGTGGCCCGCTCGGTCGCCGACGCCCCCTCCGTGCGGGAGGCGATCGGCACCGCCGACCCCACGGCCGAGCTCCAGCCGTACGCGACGCGGATCATGCACGACACCGAGGTCGACTTCGTCACGATCATGAGCCCGGACGGCATCCGCTGGACCCACCCCGACACCGACGAGATAGGGCGGCGGTTCCGCGGCAACACCGCGCGGGCGCTGAAGGGCGAGACCTTCACCGAGACCTACACCGGCACCCTCGGCCCGTCCGTCCGCGCGGTCACCCCCGTGCGGGACGACGACGACCGGATCGTCGGCCTGGTCAGCGCGGGCATCAAGGTGGAGGCGATCAGCAGGCGGGTCTCCGACCAGGTCACCGCCCTGTTCGGCGTCGCGGCCGGCGCCCTCGTCCTCGGCGCGGTCGGCACCTACGTCATCAACGCCCGCCTGCGCCGCCACACCCACGGGATGAACGCGGCCGAGCTGAGCCGGATGCACGACTACCACCAGGCGGCGCTGCACGCGGTCCGCGAGGGCCTGCTCATGCTGGACGGCCAGTACCGGGTGGCGCTGATCAACGACGGCGGCCGCGAACTGCTGGGAGTCTCCGAGGAGGTCGTCGGCCGCTCCGTCGCCGACCTCGCTCTGCCCTCGCCGCTGACCGGCGCGCTGCTGGCCTCCGAACCACGGGTGGACGAGGTGCACCTGACCGCCGACCGGGTGCTGGTCGTGAACACCTCCCCGGTGTCCGGCGGTGAACGGCGGGGCACGGTGGTCACCCTGCGCGACGTCACCGAGCTCCAGTCCCTGACGGGCGAGCTGGACTCGGAGCGCGGCTTCACCCAGGCGCTGCGCTCCCAGGCCCACGAGGCGGCGAACCGGCTCCACACGGTCGTCTCGCTGATCGAGCTGGGACGCGCGGACGAGGCCGCCGACTTCGCGACCGCCGAACTGGAACTGGCCCAGGCCCTCACCGACCAGGTGGTCGCGGCCGTGAGCGAGCCGGTGCTGGCCGCCCTGCTCCTGGGCAAGACGGCCCAGGCCAACGAGCGGGGCGTGGAACTGGTGGTCTCCCGGGAGAGCGGCCTGGACGACGGGCTGCTGCCGCGGTCGATGCCCGCCCGCGACCTCGTCACCATCCTCGGCAACCTCATCGACAACGCCGTGGACGCCGCCCAGGGCAGCGTGCCGGCGCGGGTGACGGTGACCGCGTCGACGGAGGGCCGTACCGGACCCGGCGGCAGCGGGGAGCTGGTCCTCCGGGTGGCGGACACGGGGGCGGGAGTGGACCCCGCGCACGCCTCCCAGGTCTTCGAGCGCGGCTTCTCGACCAAGCCGGCCGGCCCCGGCGGGCGCGGCCTCGGCCTCGCCCTGGCCCGCCAGGCCGTGCACCGCCACGAGGGCACGCTGTCGGTGGCGGAGGCCGACGGGGGCGGGGCGGAGTTCACGGTACGGCTGCCCCTGCGGACGGCTGCCGGCGCGGCACCGGCGCCGGGAGGCCGGGTATGACGGACATGACAGGCACGACGGGCGGGACGGGTGGGACCGGCGGGACGGGTGGGACAGGCGGGGCAGGCGGGGCAGGCGGGACCGGCGGGACGGGCGGGACAGGCGGGACCGGCCCGACCGGCGGGACAGGCGGGACCGGCCCGACCGGCGGGACAGGCGGGACCGGTGGGACAGGCGGGACCGGCCCGACGGGCGGGACAGGCGGGACCGGCGGGACGGGCGAGGAACCGATTCGGGTCCTGGTCGTCGAGGACGACCCCGTGGCCGCCGACGCGCACGTCCTGTACGTCGGACGGGTGCCGGGCTTCGTCGCGGTGGGGAAGGCCCACACCGGTGCGGAGGCCCGACGCCTGCTGGACCGCACACCGGTCGACCTGCTGCTGCTCGACCTGCACCTGCCGGACGGCCACGGGCTGCAACTGGCCCGGTCCCTGCGGGCCGCCGGCTACCGCGCGGACGTGATCGCGGTGACGTCGGCGCGGGACCTGACGGTGGTGCGCGAGGGCGTGTCGCTGGGCGTCGTGCAGTACGTCCTGAAGCCGTTCACCTTCGCCACGCTGAGGGACCGCCTGGTGCGGTACGCGGAGTTCCGGGCGGCCGCGGGCGAGGCGAGCGGCCAGGACGAGGTGGACCGCGCACTGGCCGCCCTGCGCGCCCCGGGACCGGCGGCCCTGCCCAAGGGGCTGAGCGGGCCGACGCTGGAGCGGGTGGTGGGCGCGGTGCGGGAGGCGGAGGAGGGCCTGACCGCGGCGGCGGCCGCCGAGGCCGTGGGCATCTCACGGATCACCGCGCGCCGGTACCTGGAGCACCTGGTGGAGGCGGGACAGGCGGTGCGGAAGCCGTTGTACGGGCAGGTGGGGAGGCCGGAGCTGGTGTACCGGTGGGTCCGGGGGAGGTGAGGGCCTCGGCGAGCGCCCGGGCGGCCGCGGCCTCGGCGGCCGCACCGGCCCGGTCATAGGCGTCGGCGGCCCGGAGGCCGTGGGAGCGGGCCTCGGCGGGACGGCCCGCGTCGCGGTGGGCCGCGGCCAGGCAGGCGTCGACGGCCTCCTCGACACGGCCAGAAGTCGAGGTGGTCGTCGTACCGGCTCAGGCCCCACCCCCGCCCGCGCCTCCGCCCCCGCTCCCGAACGGCACCGCGTACCGCACGACGTACACCCCCAGCCCCACCACGGCCCCCGCCTCCACGACGGACAGCACCAGCAGTCCCGGCGTGACATCGCCTCCGGCCCAGTACACGGCCAGCGCGCCCAACGGCACGACGCAGAACGCGAGGAGATCCACCACGCACTGCACGAGCTTGCGCGAGAACCGGCGGGCGTCGTTGCGGTGGAAGCTCTCCCATCTGAAGGCCTCCGCCCCGCCGGCGAGCCCGGCCAGCCCGGCGAGCCGGGGCCCCAGATCGCCCCGCACGTACCGCCCGATGGCGGAGATTTTCTCGTCGTTGACCAGGTAGGTCCACCCCAGCACGACGCACACCGGCGGCAGGGCGAGCAGCATCTGCGCCTGCTTCGCCTGCGCCGCGGCGGCGATCACCGCCGCCACCACGGCCAGCGTCACGTACAGCAGGTTGTCCCGGAACCCGATCCGCGCCTTCTGCTCGTCCTTGACGCACTGGTACTCGGCGAGCAGCAACTGCCCGACGGTGACGTCCTGTTCTGCCACGGCAAGTGCCCCTTCCCCCGACGGATCTGGCAGTACCTTAAAGGGGTGTCGGAGACGAAACCCACTGTCGTGGTCCTCACCGCGCTCGCGCTCGAGTACGCGGCCGTACGCGCCCACATCACCGACCGCGAGGAGGACGTCCACCCCGAGGACGGGACCCGCGTCGAGATCGGCCGTCTGGACGGCACGCCCTGGAAGGTGGCGCTCGCCGAGCTGGGCGAGGGAGTGGACAACGCGGCCGCGATGACGACGCAGCTCATCAACTGGCTCCGCCCGCAGGCCGTCCTGTTCGTCGGGATCGCAGGCAGCCTGAAGGACGACATCGTGGTCGGGGACGTCGTCGTGGGCACCAAGGTGTACGCCGTCCACGGCGGCAAGTGGACCCCCCAGGGTTTCCTGTCCCGGCCCGAGGCCTGGCGCGCCTCCAACTCCTTGGTCCAGGCGGCCCGTTCCGCCGTGCGGGACATGACGGACGTCCGGCCGCACTTCAAGCCGATCGCCTCCGGGGACATCGTCCTGGCCGACGCCGAGTCGCAGATCGCCCAGCACCTGCGCGAGTACTACAACGACGCCGCCGCGATCGAGATGGAGGGCTCCGGCGCGGCGCACGCGGCACATCTGAGCGGCCAGTCGTCGGCCCTGGTGATCCGGGGCATCAGCGACCTCGCCGACGGGGGCAAGGCCCACGCGGACGCCGGCGGCTCCCAGGAACTCGCCGCCGCGCAGGCGGCGAAGGTCGCGGTGGCGGTCCTGCGCAAGCACCGTCCGCGGGCCGGCTCCTCCGACGCCCGGGAGGGTCCCCGGCACGGTTCGGGTGGCGGGGACACGTACGGCGGGGACCACTTCGACTTCCGGGGCGGCACCTTCCACGGGACGGTCGTCGGCAAGCAGACCGGAAAGCCGTAGGAAGACCGTCCACGGCCCGGTGCCCCGGGCGACGGCGGTCCTGCCGCCCCGGCCGTCCCGCCGCCCCGGCCGCCGGGCTTCACCGGCCACCGGGCTTCACCGGCCGCACGGCGGAACCGGACCGCCGGCTCCCCGCCCGGCGCCGGCCACGGCCGACGACGACAACCGCCCCGTCCTCGTCTCCGCCGTCACCGGCAGGGACGGCATCGGCAGGACCGCCCGGGGACGGACCGGGGACGGACCGGGGACGGACCGGGGACGGACCGGGGACGGACCGGCTAGAAGACCGACTCCGCCTCGTCCATCCGGTCCTTCGGCACCGTCTTCAGCTCGGTGACCGCCTCCGCCAGCGGCACCATCACGATGTCGGTGCCGCGCAACGCGGTCATCTGGCCGAACTCGCCGCGGTGCGCGGCCTCGACGGCGTGCCAGCCGAAGCGGGTGGCGAGGACGCGGTCGTACGCGGTGGGGGTGCCGCCGCGCTGGACGTGGCCGAGGATGACCGGGCGGGCCTCCTTGCCGAGCCGCTTCTCCAGCTCGTACGCCAGCGCGGTACCGATGCCCTGGAAGCGCTCGTGGCCGAACTGGTCGATCTCGCCCTTGCCGTAGTCCATGGTGCCGTCGGCCGGGTGGGCGCCCTCCGCGACGCAGACGACGGCGAACTTCTTGCCGCGTGCGAAGCGCTCCTCGACCATCTTGACCAGGTCCGCCGGGGCGAAGGGGCGTTCCGGCAGGCAGATGCCGTGGGCGCCGGCCGCCATGCCCGACTCCAGGGCGATCCAGCCCGCGTGCCGGCCCATGACCTCGACGACCATCACCCGCTGGTGGGACTCGGCCGTGGTCTTCAGGCGGTCCATCGCCTCGGTGGCGACGCCGACCGCCGTGTCGAAGCCGAACGTCCGGTCCGTGGAGGAGATGTCGTTGTCGATCGTCTTCGGGACGCCGACCACCGGCAGCCCGGCGTCGCTCAGCATGCGCGCCGCGGTCAGCGTGCCCTCGCCGCCGATCGGGATCAGCGCGTCGATGCCGAAGTCGTGGATCATGTCGCCGGCGCTCTCGCAGGCCTCGCGCAGCCGGTCGCGCTCCAGACGGGAGGAGCCGAGGATGGTGCCGCCGCGGGCGAGGATGCCGCTGACGGCGTTGAGGTCGAGGCCGCGGTAGCGGCCGTCCAGCAGTCCCGCGTAGCCGTCCTCGAAGCCGATGACCTCGTCGCCGTAGTTGTCGACCGCTCGGTGCACGACCGACCGGATCACTGCGTTCAGCCCGGGGCAGTCGCCACCTGCGGTGAGAACTCCGATACGCATCGTGCTGTGTCTCCTGCTCGCTGTTGATGCCGGTGCGCCACACCGATTGTTTCATGCCGCCAGGGAGACTGTCTCTTGACGGGCGCCTTATCCGCGGACGGGGGTATTGTCAAGAGAATCCCGCTCACCCCGGTGGGCGATTTTTGTGTACCGGCAGGTGCCGTGCCGCGGGTACCCGCCGACGGCGACCGCCACCGACAGGAACCGACAGGAACGGAGAGCACGCGTGACGCGCAGCGTGTACGTGACCGGGATCGACCGCGGCGACGGCCGCCAGGTCGTCGAGCTGGGGGTCATGGAGCTCCTGACCCGGCAGGTCGACCGGGTGGGCGTCTTCCGTCCCCTCGTCCACGACGGACCGGACCGTCTGTTCGAGCTGCTGCGCGCCCGGTACCGGCTGTCCCAGGACCCGGCGACCGTCTACGGCATGGACTACCACAAGGCGTCCGTGCTCCAGGCGGAGCGGGGCGCGGACGAGCTGGTCTCCACGCTCGTCGACCGGTTCCACCGCGTCGCGCGCGCCTACGACGTCGTCCTCGTCCTGGGCACCGACTACGCCGACACCCAGTTCCCGGACGAGCTGTCCCTCAACGCCCGGCTGGCCAACGAGTTCGGCGCCTCCGTGATCGGTGTCGTCGGCGGCCGGGGGCAGACCGCGGAGTCCGTGCTCGCCGAGACCCGCAACGCCTACCGGGCGTACGAGGGGCTGGGCTGCGACGTCATCGCGATGGTCGCCAACCGGGTCGCCCGGCAGGACCGGGACCCGATCGCGGAGCGGCTCGCGGGCCGGCTGCCGGTGCCCTGCCACGTGCTCCCCGACGAGCCCGCCCTGTCCGCGCCGACCGTCGCGCAGGTCGCGCACACGCTCGGCGCGAAGGTGCTGCTCGGCGACGACTCCGGGCTCGCCCGTGACGCGCTCGGCTTCGTCTTCGGCGGCGCGATGCTGCCGAACTTCCTGAACGCGCTGACCCCGGGCTGCCTGGTGGTCACCCCCGGCGACCGGGCCGACCTGGTCGTCGGCTCGCTGGCCGCGCACAGCGCCGGCACCCCGCCGATCGCCGGTGTGCTGCTCACCCTCGGCGAGGTGCCGAGCGGGGACGTCCTGACCCTGGCCGCCCGGCTCGCCCCCGGCACCCCCGTGCTGTCGGTGACCGGCAACAGCTTCCCGACGGCCGAGCAGCTGTTCTCCCTGGAGGGCAAGCTCAACGCGGCCACCCCGCGCAAGGCGGAGACCGCCCTCGGTCTCTTCGAGCGGCACGTGGACACGGCCGACCTGCTGAAGCGGGTCTCCGCGCCGAGCAGCGACCGCGTGACGCCGATGATGTTCGAGCACCAGCTGCTGGAGCAGGCCCGCTCCGACCGGCGCCGGGTGGTGCTGCCGGAGGGGACGGAGGAGCGGGTGCTGCACGCGGCCGAGGTGCTGCTGCGCCGCGGCGTCTGCGACCTCACCCTGCTCGGCCCCGTCGACCAGATCCGCAAGAAGGCCGCCGACCTCGGCATCGACCTGGGCGACTGCCAGTTGACCGACCCGGCCACCAGCGAGCTGCGCGACCACTTCGCCGAGCTGTACGCGGGTCTGCGCGCCCACAAGGGCGTGACGGTGGAGCTGGCGTACGACGTGGTCTCCGACGTGAACTACTTCGGCACGCTGATGGTGCAGGAGGGTCTCGCCGACGGCATGGTGTCGGGCTCGGTGCACTCCACGGCCGCCACCATCCGGCCCGCGTTCGAGATCATCAAGACCAAGCCGGACGCCGACATCGTCTCGTCCGTGTTCTTCATGTGCCTGGCCGACAAGGTCCTCGTCTACGGCGACTGCGCCGTGAACCCCGACCCGAACGCCGAGCAGCTCGCCGACATCGCCATCCAGGCGGCGGCGACCGCCGCCCGGTTCGGCGTGGAGCCGCGGATCGCGATGCTGTCGTACTCCACCGGCACGTCCGGTTCCGGGGCCGACGTCGACAAGGTGCGGGAGGCCACGGAGCTCGTCCGGGCCCGCCGTCCCGACCTCAGGATCGAGGGGCCGATCCAGTACGACGCGGCCGTGGAGCCGTCGGTCGCGGCGACCAAGCTGCCCGGGTCGGAGGTGGCCGGCCAGGCCAGCGTGCTGATCTTCCCCGACCTGAACACCGGCAACAACACCTACAAGGCCGTGCAGCGTTCGGCCGGCGCGATCGCCGTCGGGCCGGTGCTCCAGGGTCTGCGCAAGCCGGTCAACGACCTGTCGAGGGGCGCCCTCGTGCAGGACATCGTCAACACGGTCGCCATCACGGCGATCCAGGCACAGTCCCCCAGCGAGAAGGCGACCGCCCAGTGAGTCCCACCCGTGTCCTCGTCCTCAACTCCGGCTCCTCGTCGGTGAAGTACCAGCTGCTCGACATGCGGGACAGCAGCCGGCTGGCCGCCGGGCTCGTGGAGCGCATCGGCGAGCAGGCCTCCCGGCTCAAGCACACGCCCCTCGCCCGGGGCGGGGAGTCCCGTGAGTGGAGCGGGCCGATCGCCGACCACGACGCCGCGTTGAAGGCCGTGGCCGAGGAGCTGGCCCAGGACGGGCTCGGGCTGGACTCGCCCGAGCTGGCCGCGATCGGGCACCGGGTGGTCCACGGCGGCAAGCGGTTCACCGAGCCGACCGTCGTCGACGACGCCGTGCTCGCGGAGATCGAGCGGCTGATCCCCGTGGCGCCGCTGCACAACCCGGCCAACCTGACCGGGATCCGCACCGCGCGGTCCCTGCGCCCCGACCTGCCCCAGGTCGCCGTGTTCGACACCGCCTTCCACACGACGATGCCGGAGGCGGCCGCCCGCTACGCGATCGACGTCGAGACCGCCGACGCGCACCGCGTCCGGCGCTACGGCTTCCACGGCACCTCGCACGCCTACGTCTCCCGGGCGACGGCGAAGCTGCTGGGCCGGGCCCCCGAAGCGGTGAACGTCATCGTGCTGCACCTGGGCAACGGGGCGTCGGCGTCGGCCGTGCGGGGCGGGCGGTGCGTCGACACCTCCATGGGACTGACGCCGCTCGAAGGCCTGGTGATGGGGACCCGCTCCGGGGACGCCGATCCGGCCGTCATCTTCCATTTGGCGCGTGTTGGCGGAATGTCCATCGACGAAATCGACACTCTTCTCAACAAGAAGAGCGGACTGATCGGCCTGTGCGGCGACAACGACATGCGGGAGATCAGGCGCCGCATCGACGAGGGCGACGAACGGGCGAGGCTCGCCTTCGACATCTACATTCACCGTCTGAAGAAGTACATCGGCGCCTATTACGCCGTCCTCGGGCGGGTGGACGCGATCGCGTTCACCGCGGGGGTGGGCGAGAACGCGGCGCCGGTGCGGGAGGCGGCCGTCGCGGGCCTGGAGACCCTGGGCCTCGCGGTGGACGGCGAACTGAACGCCGTACGCAGTGACGAGCCGCGGCTGATCTCGCCCGGGGACGCGCGGGTGAAGGTCGCCGTGGTGCCGACCGACGAGGAGCTGGAGATCGCGACGCAGACGTACGCACTGGTCGAAAACACGAACTGAGCAGGAAAGCAACTGAGCGCCGGCCACCTCATTTGTATCTTCCGCCAGACGGAATATTCCGCGGCGAAACAAACCGATAGGATCGTCCCATGCGCCGTTCGAAAATCGTCTGTACTCTCGGCCCCGCGGTCGACTCCCACGAGCAGCTCGTGTCGCTGATCGAGGCCGGCATGAACGTGGCCCGCTTCAACTTCAGCCACGGTACGCACGCCGAGCACCAGGGCCGGTACGACCGGGTCCGTGCCGCGTCCAAGGAGACCGGCCGCGCCATCGGCGTCCTCGCCGACCTCCAGGGCCCGAAGATCCGCCTGGAGACCTTCGCCGAGGGCCCGGTCGAGCTGGAGCGGGGTGACGAGTTCGTCATCACCACCGACGACGTGCCGGGCGACAAGCAGATCTGCGGCACCACCTACAAGGGCCTGCCCGGGGACGTCTCGCGCGGCGACCAGATCCTGATCAACGACGGCAACGTCGAGCTGAAG
This sequence comes from Streptomyces sp. NPDC088812, assembly GCF_044750285.1. NCBI lineage: Bacteria > Bacillati > Actinomycetota > Actinomycetes > Kitasatosporales > Streptomycetaceae > Streptomyces > Streptomyces sp. NPDC088812. Next base: position 19,390 of record NZ_JBIVJP010000042.1, read on the forward strand.
GTCCTGGACGTCGAGGGCCCGCGGGTGAAGTCGATCGTCATCGAGGGCGGCGTCGTCTCCGACCACAAGGGCATCAATCTGCCCGGCGCGGCCGTCAACGTGCCCGCGCTCAGCGAGAAGGACATCGAGGACCTGCGGTTCGCGCTGCGCATGGGCTGCGACCTGGTCGCGCTCTCCTTCGTCCGGGACGCCAAGGACGTCGCCGACGTCCACCGGGTCATGGACGAGGAGGGCCGCCGCGTCCCCGTCATCGCCAAGGTGGAGAAGCCGCAGGCGGTGGAGAACATGGAGGACGTCGTGATGGCGTTCGACGGTGTGATGGTCGCCCGTGGCGACCTGGCCGTCGAGTACCCGCTCGAGAAGGTCCCCATGGTGCAGAAGCGCCTGATCGAGCTGTGCCGGCGCAACGCCAAGCCGGTGATCGTCGCGACCCAGATGATGGAGTCGATGATCACCAACTCCCGTCCGACCCGCGCCGAGGCCTCCGACGTGGCCAACGCGATCCTGGACGGCGCCGACGCGGTCATGCTGTCCGCCGAGTCGAGCGTGGGCGCGTACCCGATCGAGACCGTGAAGACGATGTCGAAGATCGTCACCGCGGCCGAGCAGGAGCTGCTCTCCAAGGGCCTGCAGCCGCTCGTCCCCGGCAAGAAGCCGCGCACGCAGGGCGGTTCGGTGGCCCGCGCCGCCGCCGAGATCGCCGACTTCCTCGGCGGCCGCGGCCTGGTCGCCTTCACCCAGTCCGGCGACACCGCCCGCCGGCTGTCCCGCTACCGCGCCGCCCAGCCGATCATCGCGTTCACCACGGACGAGGGCACCCGCAACCAGCTGGCGCTCAGCTGGGGCGTGGAGTCGCACGTCGTGCCGTTCGTGAACAGCACCGACGAGATGGTCGACCTGGTGGACCAGGAGATCACCCGGCTGCACCGCTTCGAGCCGGGCGAGATCGTCATCATCACCGCCGGTTCACCGCCCGGCGTCCCCGGCACCACCAACATGGTCCGCGTCCACCACCTGGGCGAGGGCTCTTCCCGCGACTGAGCGGTGCCCCCGGGCGGGGTCTCGTACGGCGGTACCGCGCTGAGGGCGCGCCCCTGGGACAGGGGCGCGCCCTTTCGGCTGTCCGCCACCGAACGGGCTGGCCCGGTACCGAACGGGCCCGGCACCGAACGGGCCGCAAACTATCGACACACTGTCAAAGATGATCGTCTTATGAGAGTCTCCTCCCCTGGCGGTGATCCGTTTCGGCGGTCCCGGCTGGTGCCGAGCGACGAGGACGGCGGGCGCGAGCCTGCCGGCAAGGGGGAGGGAAAGGCCATGAAGTCCCGGAGAACGGTGACCCGAGCGTTGGCGACGGGTGTGTGCGCGATCGGTCTGGTCGCCGGTATGCAGGGCCAGGCCTGGGCCGGAACGGTGACCATCAACGCCGCCGGCGGCGCCGGGTACGGCACCTGGAACGCCGACCCGGACGGCTCGATCCCCGGTGACGCCATCCGGGCCTGCGACACCAAGGCCGACGGCTGGGGCGTCGAGACCGCTCTCGACTACGACTTCGACACGGTGCCCGACCGGATCGTCGACACCCGCGGTCACGCCGCGGGCTACTGCAGCGGCTGGCTGGGCGGTGACCTCAAGGAGGGCCGGACCGTCCGCATGTACGTCACGCCGGTGCAGGGAAGCAGCAGCGGACCCTCGTACTACATCGACGTCGTGGCCTGACGTCCCACGGAGTGCCCCCGGCACGGATCCGCGCCGGGGGCGGTGCCGTCAGTCGGTCGTGTACAGCTGCATGCCGGGGATGTGCAGCGTCCCGCCGAACTGGGCGGCCTGAGTGACCTTCACATCGGTGAAGTAGATCAGCGGGATGTTCAGCGGCGGCGGGCTGTCCGGGCTGAACGTGATCGGGACCAGGCCGAACAGGTTGCCCGAGATGCTCTCGGTGTACATGATCGTGTCGCCGTCGCGGATGGTGGAGGTCGTGCCCTCACCGGCCTGCACGTGGTACGTCTTGCCGGAGTTGTCGTCGTTCACCAGCTGGTGCAGATCGCCGATGTCGGTGCCGCCGGAGATGACGTACTTCAGCACCTTCTTCGTGGTGCCGCTCGCGGTCTTCACCTCGACGACCCCCTGGTAGTCCGCGCCCTTGAGCAGCAGCGAACTCGCCTCGAGGTACCACGGGTCGTCCGCGACCGGCACCTTGTTGTCCACGCCGCCCTCGTCGTCCGTGGCGGCGACGCAGTCCTCCGCGTCGGTGGTGGAGCTCGCGGAGGGGCTGGGCGAGGCGGTGGCCTCCTCGGCGTCCTCGTCCGCGGCCTCCTCGGCGTCCTCCACCGCGTCCTCGGCGGTGTCCTTCACCTCGTCGGTGACCGCGTCGGTGGTGTCCTTGACCGTGCCGCCGGCGGAGTCGCCCTCGTCGGAGGAGTCCGTCGCGTCCTGGTCCGACGAGGAGGTGCCGCTGTCGGCGGAGGCCGAGGCGGACGCGGACGCGGACGGCGACGGGCTCGCACCGGTCGTCGCCTCGTCGGACGTGTCGCCGTCGAAGAGGTCGGTGATGGCGTCGCCGATGGTCTCCAGGAGGTTCTTGTCCGTCGCGGAGGCCGACGGGCTCGCCGTCGCGGTGGCGCCGGAGGACGACGCCGACCCGTCCGCCGAGGAGGCGGCCTCGGAGGACGCCGACGGCGCGGGCTCGGCCTCGTCGTCGGAACCTGAATCCGACGACGAGGAGCCGTCCGCCGAACTCCCCTGGCCGGTGGAGTCCTTGGAGTCCTCGGAGTTATGGGAGTCCTCGGAGTCCGACGCGTCGTCCGTGGAAGCGCTCCCGGAGGCCGACGGGGAGGGTGACGCGGAGGCGGAGGCGTCCGCGCCCTCCAGGGCCGTCACGCACTCCTGGTACTCGTCGGCCAGCTTGCTGTTCGCCGTGGGCTGGTCGTCGGCGACGGCGAGCGTCGGGGTGAACCCCATGCCCATGAGGACGGCGGTGGGCATCGCCGCCATCGCTATCGCCTTGCCGGCCGGCATGTGGAACCGGGTGAGCAGGGGCTTCTTCGGCGCCGCGTGGCGCCCTGTGCCCTTCGGCCGGTCCGGGGAGGCCGGACCGGTGGTGCGGGCCTCGTCAGCCGACACGGTGCACTCCGTTCGGTTCCTTCGCCCCGTCGCCGTACGGCGCGCCGCCCTCGGCCGGCTCGTTCCAGGAGCGGGGCAGGTCCGGCTCACCGGCGACGGCTCCCGGAGCGGGTTCCGGCGCGCCGTCCGTCGTGGGAGCGGGCCCGGCACCCTTCGGCGCCGCGCCCTCGGCCGTGGGCTTGCCGGGCGCCCAGGAGAGGGCGAGCGCTCCGCCGATCAGCGCCAGCAGGAAGCCGATGATGAAGCCGCCGATGTTGGAGACCACCAGCGAGACCAGCGCGAGGAGGATCGAGGCGATGCCGGCGAAGACCCGGGTGGCCTGCTGGAACCACATGGTCAGGCCCAGCGTGACCAGCAGGACGCCGATGATCAGCGAGCCGGCCCCCGCGGTGGTCGACATGGCGAGCGACATGGTGCCCAGCTTGAGCGTGGCGTACGGGAAGTAGGCGATCGGCAGTCCGCCGAGCAGGGTGAACAGGCCTGCCCAGAAGGGCCGGGTGCCCCGCCAATCACGGAAGCGCAGACGCAGCCGGGTGAACCTCCCGGCGCTCTGGACCGGAGTCTCGGCACTCATGGAAAACAGCTCCCTGGGTCCGGTGGAAGTACGTACCGGCTCGGCGTTATGCGTGGAGAAGCCGGAAAGTCTGAGATGGTGCGAGGATGCCCGGCGTCCGGCCGGGCCGGGCCCGCGGGGCGGAGAAGCACCGGCTTCCCCGCCCCCGGCGGAACCCCCCGGGGCGGCTCAGCCGCCCCGGGACACCCCGGTGACGGAAGCCGTCAGTAGCACTCCATCTTGGCGTCCGTGCCGAGGCGCATGGACAGGCCGCTGAGCTTGAACGTGCCGGCCGTGGTCGCCCACGCCGTCTGCTCCACGCCGTAGAGGTCGGCCGTCTCCGCCTGCTGGGCGAAGCCGCCCGGCAGCACGGTCTCGCCCTCCTTCACGGCGGGACCCTCGGTCTTGTCCTGAATCGCGACGCCGATGTCGATGTTCTTGAACTCCGCGTCGGCGTCGAGCTGGGCGACGTCGATGTAGAGGTTCTCGGCGACGACCGGGTTCTTCTCGTCGTTGCCCGCCTCGAGACGAAGGTAGATCGTCTTGCCTATGAGGGGGATCTCCGTCTTGACGGACTGGCACATCTTGGTGATCGTCGCGTCCTCGAACGACGAGACCGCCACGGGGACCTGGGTCTTCGTCTTGCCCTCGGTCGAGGTGTAGACGGTGTCGATGCCGCCGTACTGGGCGAAACCCTCACCGTGCAGGTGACCGGCCGTCACCTTGAACTGCTGGCCGGAGACGCTGAACGACGCCGCGAGGGCACCCTGCGCCAGACCGATGCCCACACACGCCGCCGCGGCGACGCTGGGCACCATGACCACGGCGAACCGCTTCCATCTGGTCCCGCCACGCACCTGGGACTCCATATTTCCTCCTTCTCGGACGTACATCTCCTGGCTCCGGCTCGCCCCCTAGGCGGCGGCTCGGCCGGGCAGGGATGGGAGAAGTGCTACGTCCTCGGGAAGGAGAGCGCCCGCCTCGGAGGCGCGAACCGCGCACCGATCACCGGCGATCACCCCCGAGCGACAACCACTGGTCGCGCCTGAACACGCATCACGCACAACCTTGCTGGACAGGCTTCGCCGTGGCGAAGACCCCCCTGCCCAAGAGCCGGCGTCACTACCGCCCGCTCTGCTCGGTGGGGACCCAGGAAAACCCGTTGACCCAACCGGCTGCCGGGGCACGGGAACGGACCGAGCGTGGCCGATCGTGGTGCATTCTCGCCGCCCGCACAAGGGGGTTCGTTACTGGCTAGTAACGGCCGGATAACCGAACAACGACCCGGAGGTCTCGAGCGGCGACAGTCGGTACCCATGACACCCAGGACAAAACTGTTGATCGATGGACAGAGTCCGACAGACCCACCGCCCCGACTTACTGCCAGTAACAGCGGCCGCGATTACCAAGATTTGGCAAAGCGCGGCCGCACGGGGCCATCCTCGGCAGAACTTTCACGCGGGCATCACGGGCCCTGGCGTTTAGCGACTGGTCAGAACCGGGCCGCCCGCCCGGCTCAGAACAGCGCCCGGGCCAGCGCCCGCCGCGCCGTGGCCACCCGGGGATCGTCCGGCCCGACCACCTCGAACAGCTCCAGCAGCCGCAGCCGTACGGCGTCCCGGTCGTCGCCCGCCGTGCGCCGCACGGTGTCGATGAGCCGTCCGAAGGCGTCCTCGACGTGACCGCCCACCAGGTCCAGGTCGGCGGCGGCGATCTGGGCCTGCGCGTCCTGCGGCTTGCCGGCGGCGTCCTTGCGCACCTGCTGCGGGTCCATCTCCTGCACCCGCTGGAGCAGTTCGGCCTGCGCCAGACCGAGCTTGGCCTCGGTGTTGCCGGGGTCGTCGGCGAGCACGTTGCCGTAGGCGCGGACGGCACCGGCGAGGTCACCGGCGTCCAGCGCCCGCACGGCGGCTTCGAGCAGCGCGTCGTAGGGACCGGCCGGCGCCTCGGCCGGCTCCGTACGGCCGCCGGTCTCGGCGTCGGGGTCGACGGTCAGGCCGGTCAGACCGAAGCGCTGCTCGGCGACGGCCACCAGCTGGTCGAGGGTCTGGCGGATCTGCGCCTCGCCCGCGGCCCCCTGGAAGAGCGGCAGGGCCTGTCCCGCGACGACGGCGAAGACGGCCGGGATGCCCTGCACCCCGAACTGCTGCATCAGCATCTGGTTGGCGTCGACGTCGATCTTGGCGAGGAGGAAGCGGCCGTCGTACTCGACGGCGAGACGCTCCAGGACCGGGCTCAGCTGCTTGCAGGGCTGGCACCACTCGGCCCAGAAGTCGATGACGACGGGCACCTCGGCGGACCGCTGGAGGACGTCCCGCTCGAACCCGGCCTCGTCGACGTCGATGACGAGGTCGGCGGGGGACACCGCCCCCGTACCGCCCTGCCGGGCGGCTTCGGCTCGCGCCTGCTCCGCCTTCGCCTTGGCCTCCTGGGCCGCCTTCACCGCGGCGAGGTCGACGACCCCGCTCATGGACATGTTCCGTGGCTGCATGCGTCTATCCTCCCCCGTACCCGCGTGTGCGTGAAAAGCGAACCCGAATGTGCGCCGGGTCCCCACCCGCGCCAGGCGGTCGCGGCCCCCCACGCCGGGCGGCCGCGGCCCGTGCACGTCCGTCACGGGCTTTCGCTACGAGTCGTAGCGTAATGGTGCCGGAGGCCTTCCCGGGACCGGTCCCCGGTGATCTCCCTCACGGCGGCACGACCCTGGGGAGCGCGGAACCCGCCGGATAGGGTCGGGCCATGCAGAGCCGCAGCCCCGCCAGCCGCACCGGACGTCCGCGCAGCGCCGCGGCGGACGCCGCGATCCTGGCTGCCACGCGGGCGGCGCTGGTGGAGCTGGGCTGGTCGAAGCTGACGCTGGGGGACGTGGCGACCCGGGCCGGGGTCGCGAAGACCACGCTGTACCGGCGCTGGGCCGGCAAGAACGAACTGGTCGTCGACGCGGTCGCGGAGCTCTTCGACGAGCTGGAGCTCCCCGACCGCGGCAGCCTGGCCGCCGACGTCGAGGGCGTGGTCTCGCAGTTCGCGGCGATCCTCGCCCGCCCCGAGGCCAGGAGCGGCCTGATGGCGGTCGTCGCCGAGTCCACCCGCGACGACGCCCTGCGCGCACGCATCCGCTGCTCCATCGTCGAGCCCCAGAAGGACCTGGTCCTGGAGGGCCGGGCCCGCGCCCAGGACCGCGGCGAACTCCCCCCGGAACCCGACCCCGGAGAGGCCGCCCGCACGGTCGACCTCATCTTCGACGTCGTCGCGGGCGCGGTGGTCCACCGCACGCTGGTGAGCGGGCAGCCGGCGGACGAGGAGTGGGTGCGCGGTTTCACCCGGGTGCTGCTGCTCGGACTGGCGGGGGCCGCCGCCTAGGGCGTGTTGCGAAAGTAGCGCCGGCCGCCCGAAGGGCGGGCCCTGCGGCGTCTGGTGCGTGTGATCGCAAGGCGGAGGGTCGCCCTCGTACTGGGCGTACGTGGGCGATCCCGACAACGCAGCGAGCGCGCGTGCCAGGCGTCGCAGGGCAGGCGGGACTTTCGCAACACGCCCTAGGCCCGCCAGCGCGCGGCCCCCGTCCGCCCAGGGCGCTCAGAAGCCGGCGGGCTCCGTGTACACCCCCCACTCCTCCCGCAGCACGTCGCAGATCTCGCCGAGGGTCGCCTCGGCGCGTACGGCGTCCAGCATCGGCTCGATCATGCCGGCGCCGTTCCGGGCGGCGGCGAGCATGCCGTCGAGTGCGGCGCGCACGGCGGTGTCGTCCCGGGCCGCCCGGCGCGCGGCCAGCGCCCGCACCTGGTCCCGTTCCACCTCGTGGCCGACCCGCAGGATCTCCAGGTCCCCGGTCACCGACCCGGTGTGGGCGTTCACCCCGACGACTCTCTTCTCGCCCTTCTCCAGGGCCCGCTGGTAGCGGAAGGCCGACTCGGCGATCTCCCCGGTGAACCAGCCGTCCTCGATACCGCGCAGGATGCCGGAGGTGACCGGACCGATCGGGTGCCGTCCGTCGGGGTGCGCCCGCAGCCCCCGCTCCTTGATCCGTTCGAAGATCTTCTCGGCGTCGGCCTCGATGCGGTCGGTCAGCTGCTCGACGTACCAGGAACCGCCCAGCGGGTCGGCGACGCCTGCGACGCCGGTCTCCTCCATCAGCACCTGCTGGGTGCGCAGGGCGATCTCCGCGGCCTGTTCGCTGGGCAGCGCCAGCGTCTCGTCCAGCGCGTTGGTGTGCAGCGAGTTGGTGCCGCCGAGGACCGCCGCGAGCGCCTCCACCGCCGTGCGCACCACGTTGTTGTACGGCTGCTGGGCGGTCAGCGAGACGCCGGCGGTCTGGGTGTGGAAGCGCAGCCACTGCGCCTTCTCGCTCCGCGCCCCGTAGACGTCCCGCATCCACCGGGCCCAGATGCGGCGGGCCGCGCGGAACTTGGCGATCTCCTCGAAGAAGTCGACGTGCGCGTCGAAGAAGAAGGAGAGTCCGGGCGCGAAGACATCGACGTCCAGCCCGCGGCCGATCCCCAGCTCCACGTACCCGAAGCCGTCCGCCAGCGTGTACGCCAGCTCCTGCGCGGCCGTCGCGCCGGCCTCGCGGATGTGGTAGCCGGAGACGGACAGCGGCTTGTAGGCGGGGATGCCGGACGCGCAGTACTCCATCAGGTCGCCGATGAGGCGCAGGTGCGGCTCGGGCGGGAAGAGCCACTCCTTCTGCGCGATGTACTCCTTGAAGATGTCGGTCTGGAGCGTGCCGTTGAGGACGGCCGGGTCGATGCCCTGCCGTTCGGCGGCGACCAGGTACATGCAGAAGACGGGTACGGCGGGCCCGCTGATCGTCATCGAGGTGGTGACGTCCCCGAGGGGGATGTCCCGGAACAGCGCCTCCATGTCGGCGGCGGAGTCGACGGCGACCCCGCAGTGCCCGACCTCGCCCAGCGAGCGCCGGTCGTCGGAGTCGCGGCCCATCAGCGTCGGCATGTCGAAGGCGACGGACAGCCCTCCGCCGCCGTTGGCGAGGATCGTCTTGTACCGCTCGTTGGTCTGCTCGGCGTTGCCGAACCCGGCGAACTGGCGGATGGTCCAGGCGCGCCCGCGGTAGCCGGTCGGGTACAGCCCGCGAGTGAAGGGGTACTCGCCGGGCCACCCGATCCGCTCGAAGCCCTCGTAGGTGTCGCCCGGCCGGGGCCCGTACACCGGCTCCACGGGGTCCCCGGAGAGCGTGGTGAAGTCGGCCTCCCGCTTGCGGGAGGCGTCGTACCGGGCCTGCCAGCGTCGGCGGCCCTCCTGGATGGCGTCAGCGTCCATGCTTCGAATTTACTAGGACGTCCTAGTAAATGTCGACGGCAGACCGCCGTACGGGTCGGTCCGTACGGCGGTGGCGGTCAGGCCTTGGCGGCCACCGGGGCGTCCTCGGCGACCTCGGCCTCCAGCTCGCGGCTGATCCTGCGCTCGACGAAGAACGCGGCGGTCGGGACGGTCCCGGCCAGCAGCACCCACAGCTGCCGGGCGACCGGCCACTTCGCCTTGGAACCCAGGTCGAAGGCGAAGACCAGGTAGACGACGTAGAGCCAGCCGTGCGCGATGGAGACGACCCGGGTGGCGTCCGCGGCGCCGTCCAGCTCCAGCACGTACTTGCCGATCATGCACAGGCACAGCAGGACCAGCAGCACACCGGTGACGTAGGCCATGACGCGGTAGCGGGTCAGCACGCTCTTCTTCATGCCGTCGAGCGTAACCACCCGTTCCGGGAGATCTTGTACCGGGTCGCCCGCCACCGGAGTGTCCCGGTCGCTCCTCGCCGGACGCCCGTCACTCCCCGGCAGGACGGCCGTCACCACGCGGCGGGACGGCCGTCACCACGGGGCGGGACGGCCGTCACCACGGGGCGGGACGGCCGTCACCACCCGGCGGGACGGCCGTCACCACGCGGGGGGGGTGCCTCTATGTCTTTCGTCAAGGCACCCTCGTCGGGTTTGGGGTAGTTCGGGCTCGTCGCGGTTATGCGGCGAGCCCGATGGTTTTC
>NZ_JBIVJP010000043.1:0-25692 GCF_044750285.1 Streptomyces sp. NPDC088812
CGTCCCCACCGACACAACCGACAACGACTGAACCACCACCAACCGGGTCAGAATTCAACCGCCCAAAGTGGGTCCAAGTTCAACCGACGCCGACAGCCTGCCCGTCCATGCAACACCTCTTCCCCCCTCCCGCCCCCACACCACAACGGAGCCACGCCGTGAGCAGCACTGCACCCGCCTGCCCGCCCGTATCAGCGCCCAGTACCCCCACCGCCACCCTCTTCTCGGCCTGGGGCCTCATCGAGGAGTCCTCCCGCACCCCTGCGCACCGCAGCCATGAAACCGTGGTCTATCACTCAGCCATCCTGGGAACTGAGGTCGCACGCACCAGCGTTCTGGCCGTCGTCAACCTTTTGGCAGACGCCTGGCTGGGGCTGGAACGGCGCACGCTCTCGGTCGAGACGGCCGGTCCGGACGGCGTCGTCATCAGCGACACCCGGCGGCGCTTCCATCTCGGGGAGGGGCCCTGGGGCGACGCCCACCGGCTCTGTAACCAGCCCCTGTGCCCTGAAAGGCCCACCTGTTACCGGACGCTGTGCGATGTGCACATGATTGCGGGTGGTGGTGAGGCTGTCCGCGAGCAGACCGGCCTGTTCGCAGAGCACCACCGCCAGGAGCGGGACTGGATGAACTATGTCGAAGGCGATCTCATGACGAAGCTCATGCGGGCCGCGGTCACGGTCGGCCTGCCCGCCGCCGAGCACGCCCGGTACTTCGCTGAAAGGCTCCATCTCGCCGACGCCGACTGCGCCGACGACTGGGACTACGAAGAGAAAGAACCTGAGATCAACGCTGACCAGGAGCGTCTCCTGCACGCCGTGGCTCCCCGGCCCCGCAGGCGACCGGTCAGTGAGCAGCATGGAGTTCCACGGCGGATCGGCCCTCTCGATCCGCTGCAACTGCCCGGAAGCCCAGGGGATGTGAAGCTGGAGTTCTCCTGTGAGCCGGACCGGCTGTCGCCCTGGTGGGCGCAGGAGGACGCCCAGTGGTGGAGCGTGAGCGTGCACCACCGGCCGGCGGATGACGACCCCGAGCCCGCGCTGGGGCAGATCGGCCGATTGGCGCTGGCGCGGCTGAGCTGGGGACAGGGGGAGTACACCCTGGGGAGCGTGTACGGCGAGCAGTACCGCCTCGGCCGCCTGGCCGCGGACCTCTGCGCGGCTTGGGAGAACCCGGACAGCGAGATGCGTCAACTCGGCCTGGAAGGACACGGCGACCTGCTGGTCCTCCTCAACGTCCAACTGGAGAAAGCCTGGAGGGGATTCGGCCTCGGAGCGTACCTGGCCACACAGGCGGTGGAGTTCCTCGGCGCGGGGTGCCGCCTCGTCGCCGCGGATGTCGGCAACGAGAACTCCGTGCGCGACCGCCTGGTGCAGGCTGCGGGATTCCACCTGCTCGACCGCGGCCTGGCGGTCCGTAAGTGTGTGGTCCCGTCCAATGACGTGCATCGCCGCCAACTGGCCCTGCAACTCGCTCAAGTGTCCCGGCTCGCCCACCCGCAGCGCGGTTTCTCGGCAGAAAGCCCCTTCTGATCAGAGTAGTTGCCTTGAACGAGGGGACGTTCTGGGGTGAGGGCCGGCCTGGGCTGGGGCAGTGCGTACCTCCTGTCCCGGCCCAGGCCCTCCGTCGTGGCGGCGATGTGTCAAGGTGATGGCTTGGACGACACGTGCGCCGCCCCCGGCTTGGGAGTGATCCGTACCCGGCCCCACCGGTCGGGATCCAGCGGGGCCAGGTCGGACGCCGTCGCCGGGCGGTCTCCGCAGGTGACCGTGTAGTGCTCGGTCAGGAGCGGCAGCAGCGCTTCGGCGTCACGCACGCCGTCCTTGTATCCCCAGAAGTCGCCGTCCTCGCAGTTTTCGTACCCTTCCGGGCCGTCGCTGAGGCACAGTTCCTCGTAGTTGATCTCCTGCTGGAACGAGGTCCGCAGCAGGACCATGACCGAGTTGTCCCTCTCGACGCTCACGGCGACCCGCCCTTCCGGGTCCTCCCAGCCGGCGACGACGGCACGGGCGGCCTCGGCCAGCCGGCCAGCCTCGAACAGGCCGCGGATTTCAGCGACTTCGATCCGCCCGGCGACCTCGCGGATGAGTTCGTCCGCGCCGACACCCGCCCGATGCGCCCGCAGCAGCCGCCGGCGCAGGTCGGCCCGTACGTCGTCGTAGCCGCACAGGGCTGACGTCAGATACGCCCGGGCTTCCTCCTCCGGGGACGGCGTGCACACGGCAACGACCTTGTCAGCGGTGTCACCAGAACCTCCTTCCACAAGCCGCACCCGCACATCCATCGGACCATCGCGTACCACGCGCACGAGGTACTGCTCGTCGATGACGATGCCCAGAGCGTCATTGAGATCGTCCTGGGCACGTTCCTGGACAGTGCCCGGAAGCCAGTCGCTGTCATCCTCATACACCTGCTCGCTACGGGGGGCATACGAGTAGAAGGGATCCAACACCTCGTCGTAACGCTGCCAGGGGGCGTCCCGGCTGTCGGCATCGCGGAAACGCACTTCCAACAACGTGCGGTACTGCTCCATCAGGCATTCCCTGTTCTGAGGTGGAGGCGGGATGTGCTGCCGGTGCGGCGCGCTGCACCGGCGGACAAAGAAGAAAAGAGAGATGAGGGGGGATGGGTCCGCCGTCCGGCCCGGGCCATCGGGCTGCAGTCCCTCGACGGACCGACGCCGATGGGCGGTCTGTACCGCTCGACCTGCGCGCTGCCGCGGTCCGCGAGCACAGCGCGGGCGGCTGTCCGGGAGCGCTCAGTGCTCCTTCAGGAGCGGTGCCCGGCGCAGGAATTCGGTGCGCAGCCCCGTGATCACCCTCTCCGCCTGCTGCTGGGTGGGCAGGGTGACCGGGGTGCGCGGCCAGGGAACCGAAGCCCACTCGCGCTGCGACGCCGCGAGCCGCTGTGCCGGATCGGCCACGGTGCCCGGCAGGCTCTGCCACGCCCGGGCGGCGGCCTGCTGGAACGCAGGAGCCAGCCGGTGAAGTTGCAACGGATCGAAGATCAGCAGATGAGGTGCTGCTGCGTAGGGCGCAGCCGCGACGACGCCGACGTGTCCCACGTAGTCCATGAAGAAAACGCGATCGGGTTTTGCGCCCAGCACCCGCTGCGCTTCCTGTTGCCAGGACTGGGAAAGAAGCCACTTCTCCTTGGCCCTGGCCAGTTCGGCGGCGTCGTCGCTGGCGGCCCCGGCGCGGAAGGCGGGCAGAAGATCCCAGTACTCCTCTTCCGCCGCGCAGGCAGCATCGTGCAGCTTCGACACGAACGAACCGACCATCTCGGCGGGCACGGTGAAGACCTTGGGCGTCCTGGTGAAGGGACCGGTCCTGACCACGAGGACGCCGGGCGAGGTGCCGATCTCGGTCACGTCCGCCACCGTGACGGCGGGTACCAGGCGGGGACGGGCGGCTTTGGCTTTGCGTTTGGCCATGGGGAAGAAGCTCTTTCAGCGGGGAGGGGGCGGCAGGATCGCCGTCGGCGCAGAGGGCGCCCCGAGGGCCACGTCTGTCGGTGCAGGCCGCGCTGTCGGCAGCGGCCCGTGGGTTACATGGAGTGCAACGAGCGGATGATCTGAGGAGATGCGCGTCAGATCTGCAGAATCGGATCGTCTTCGAAGCGTCCCACCAGCTGGTTGTCGAGGAGTTCCTTGGTGATGGCTTCGGTGCCGGTCTCGATGGCTTCCTGGGCTGCCTGGCAGATCAGGTAGGACAGAGGTTTCATGTAGCCGCCGGTGCGTTTGTGCAGATGCGCGGCGAGGTCGAGGAGGTCGCCGGGGCTGTGCCGGTGCAGTCGCAGGTCCTGGTCGAAGAACTTGATGACCTCGTGCCAGATGTCGTAGGCGTCGGGGCTGTAGGGGATCGGGTTGACCGCGAGGGTGGGGATGCCGCCTGCGCCGCCTGCCGGTGCCTCGGCCCGTTTGCCGCGGCGGCCGGCGTTGGCGATGTCCCGGGCGCCGGGGCCGCAGTAGACGAACGAGATGCCGAACTCGCTGGAGAGGTAGCCGAAGTAGTCGAAGGCTGTCTTCAGCTCGGAGTTCTCCAGCCGGTCGATGCCGTCGACGAGGACCAGGCGGGTGCCGCGGGTTTTCATGACATGGCAGACGGGGCCGGTCATGTCGGTGCTGCGCTGGCCGCTTTCGGGATCCTTGGTGTGCTGGTGGCCGACGAAGTCGGCGAAGGGGATGGACCAGTCCAGCTTGTTGGCCGGGGACAGAGGCACATTGATGTGGATGACCGGGATCCGGGTGCGGTCGGCTGGCAGCTGGTCGCTGACGATGCCTTCGAAGGCGCGGCCGATCTGCCGCAGCACGGTTGTCATCCCGGTCTCGCCGGGGCCGTCGATGGCCAGGTGCAGGGGGCCTTCGCTGCGTGAGCCGCTGGCCAGCCACAGCCGCCTTGCCAGGACGACGGCCTTCTTCAGCGCGGGTGTTTGCACCGTGCGCATCGTGGCGTGATAGCGCAGCCGCGCATCACCGGTGTCGACGGGAGTGTCTGGGGGCGGGCAGTCGCCCAGCTCGGGCGGTACGACGATGCGGTGGACGTGGGACTGCCAGCCGGAGCGGACGGTGGGCCGCACGGGCCGTTCGCCGTCGCCGGCGGTGGGGGGAGAGAGGGGCACCTCGAAGCCTTCTGTGATCGTCAAGGAGCGGCCGGGGCGGGCGGGTTCCCACCCGCCCCGGCGCGGAAGGGACGGTGCTCTACGCGCTCTCGCCGTACGGGCCGCCGGGCATGTCCTGGCCGGCCGGGGCGTGGGAGGCGGAGGGCAGGGACAGGCGCCGTGGGTCGATGTCCATGCTGGGCAGGGCCGGAATACTTCCGAAGACGGGGGCGGGGATGCCCGCGTAGGGGTTGGGGCGGGCGCGGGACCCGCCTGCGGGCCGCGCTCCAGGGACGCGGGTGCGGGCTCGGCGGTGCGGGCGGGGCCGCGGCCGGCGCGTTCCAGCAGGGAGCGTACGACGCGGGCGATGGCCCGCTGGTCCTTGGCGCTGCCGCCTTCGGCGAGGTGGACGGCGGTGGCCTGGTCCCAGACGTGCTCGCTCCACTCGTCGCCGATCACCCGCTGGTGGATGAAGTCGGCCTCCGCCCAGGTGCCGGTGCGGTGGTCCTGCAGCCATACCTTTTCTGGCTGGTGCGGGTGGTAGCGCACCGGCCAGCGCTCTTTCTTGCCCGGCCAGCCGGATGCGGCGCCCCGGTAGCCGTTCAGCGCCCGGCTGTCGTAGGTGCGCTGGTGCAGCCGGATGCCTGCGTCGGTGACGCGCACCCATGCGGTCGGCAGCAGCCGCAGCCGGTCCTCTGCGGTCAGCCGCAGGGGTGCGTAGCCGCTGCTGGCCACGTGCGCGGCGAACATTTGGTTGGGCGTGCGCGGCGCCATGGACGGCAGGAACGGGTTGCGCAGTTCCTGGTGCGGGCGCTGCTGCCAGCCGGTGGTGATCCACTCCTGCAGCAGGTCGTTGAGCTGGTCCAGGCGCCACAGCCGTTCGGATGCGACCTTCTTGCCGCGGTGGGTGAAGTCCCGGCCGGTGTAGCCGGTGAGGAACTGGCTGAAGAGGCTTTTCACCGATCCGAAGGTCCGCTCGATGATGGCCTTGTGGGTGGGGGAGTGGTAGCAGGCCGGACGTACCGAGATCCCGAGATAGGCGCACGCGTCCATGAAGGCCCGCCCGGCGAATACCTTCCCGTTGTCCATGACGATCATGTCCGGCACGATCACCGGCCGGGCGGCCGCGTCCCGCATGCGCTCATCGGCCTGAACCAGTTGCGTATACGGCAGCCCCGAGCCCTCGGCGCGGGCCCTGCGCGACCAGCCCGGCCGCACCGGCTGCGGCGTGCACATCTGGGCCAGCAGCAGCAGCGCGTCGACGGCCTTGGTCGCACGGCCGCCGTGACGGCGGCTGTCGGGACCGGTCTTGGTGCCGCTGGACTTGGGCCGGATGACCGCCGCCAGGATCGACCGGGTGGCGACGTCGATGGCCGCGGTCAGCTCGACGGAGACGGCCCGGCCCGTTTCGTCGAGGGCCAGGACATCGAGCTGGGTGGTGTCGATCTGCACCTGCTCACCCGGCGCGATCGCCATGGCCCTCGTGAACGGCGGCTGCGGGCGGCTGCCGTCGCTTTCCCGCTGCCGGACGGTGTCCTTGCCGCTGCCGCACGCGATCCCCAGACGCTTCAGCAGCCGGTAGAACGTGGCCCGTGACGGCAGCAGCAGCCCGGCCTCCCTCTTCTTGAACTTCTTCACGCAGGCCCTCCTGAGCAGCTCGAACAGCCGTGACTTGGTTCCGGTGGACTTCTTCTTCAGCCGGCCGTACACCTGCCGCAGCAGCCGCACGACCCGCCCGTCGACGCGGCCACGGCTGCCGGGCGCCCGCAGTCTGCGTTTGTCGACCAGCCCCCACACCCCCTCGGCCAGCCAGGCCAGCCGCTTGCGCTCCACCGTCGCCGCCGACACCCGGTGGTGCGCGGCCTGCAGTTCGGCCGCCTTGAGCGCGTACCGCTCACGCAGCGTCGTGCGCGCCGGGTCGTACCCGGGACGGGGCTCGCAGCCGGACGCAGCGAAACCGGGCAGACCGGTGTGCACCTCCAGTACGTGGTCCAGCCAGAACTCGGCCTCCTCCCGCGCCTTCGGCGACAGTCCCTCCAGCAGGGCCACACTCGCCAGGCCCTCCCGTGCCGGCACGGGAGGGCTGCCCGTGCTGTCGTCGGGGGAGGCGAGCTGGGCGAAGTCCGGCGCGCCGAGCAGCGCATCGAGCAGGACGACGGCGTCCTCGCCGTCGGCGCCGTGGCTGAGCAGATGCACGCTGCTGCCCTGCAGGGCAGCGACCAGGTAGCTGCTGCCGCGCCAGCGCACCGCGTCCCCCACCGCCACAGCGCCCGGCCGCGCAACCGGCACACACGGCGCGGCCATCACGCCACCGCCCGGGATGCCGTGGACGACCACACCAGCGACCGGGCCGGCACGAACGGCACATTCCAGTCGATGCGCAGATCCCGCTTCCAGATCAAGTGATGAGCCTGCGCCAGGGCGGAAAGCTCCGGCAGGCCGGTGGCCGCCACCCCCTCGGTGAGGGGTCTCGGCGTGGCGAACGCGACGCGCAGCAGCCGGGCCGCCTCGGCATCCGCCAGACGCGCATGCCGGTAGCGGGACAGACGCCGCCGGTTTTCCGCCTCCGCCACCGACGTGTCCGCCGGGGTATGCACCCGTACCTGCCAGCCGGCCTGGCGCCCGGCGGCATCCAGCAGCCGCAGCACCTCTGGCCAGTCGCCGCTCGCCGTGCCGCCCGGCGCGCGCACCACGAGGCGGGCACGCCCGCCGGCCAGCCGCGCGAAGAAGTCCGGCACATGGGCGCCGCCGCCGTCCGCCCAGCTCAACCGCACCGGCCACGCGGTGAAGGCGGCCACCTCGGGATCGAACTCCAGCGCGCGGGCCGCAGCCAGCGCCTCCAACGTCGCGCAGCCGGCATGGCGGGCAGCCCCGGCCGGCCGCCACCAGGTCGCGATCGCCTGCTTGCCCCGGTACTGCACCGGCTTCCACACCGGCTCCCGCTCCTCCAGCGCCTCCCGCAGCAGCTGGCTCACCGGCCGCCGCACCAGCCGCCCGGCCGGGGAGTGGAACTCGGCCCACACCACATCCCGCACAGCACACCCCTTTTCACGGATCGCGAAAACATGGACGTCGCCCGTGCGATCGATCCGGGCGGTGTCGAACACGGTGACGGCTTGAGCCTCCGTGAGGGAAGCGAACCGGCTCGAACACGCTCGAACGAGCGAGGCGCGGGAATCCGGCGCGCGCCTCGCTCGATCGTGTGAACGAACCATCTGTCGCGCCGGCCGGGCCGGTGCGCGGCACGGCGTCGGCCGCGTGGGGCGGGACCGGCAGGGGGCGTGAGGTGACCGCCAACGCGCGCCTCACCCGAACGGGTTCGAATCACGGCACATCAGCGCAGGTCAGATCGTCGCATCCGGCGGCAGAACGTTCATGCGGGCCCACGCACCGTGTTCGGGCCCTGGCATGCTCCGCTGCCAAGCACTCCCGCCGGCAACAGCCCCCGCGCCGCCATCTGCCCCCATCGCCCAAGGAGTTGAGACAAGCCGTGAACGAACTCTTCCCCACGGACGGGATGTTGCCCGCCGCCGCACCGCGCGACCTGCCCGCCCCCGACGAACGGCGCAGGCTGCGGCGGCAATCCGACCTGTCCCTGCACCAGGTGGCCGACGCCTGCTCGGTCACCGAGACCACCGTCCAAGACTGGGAGAACGGCACCACCACCCCACGCGGCCACAACGCCGACGTCTACCGAAACCTGCTGGCGGGGCTGCACGCACGGCTCACGCAGACTCCCGCACCCGCGTATGCGGACACCACCGCACCGGACTGGCCCGCCCTGGGAGCCATCCACCGCGAGATCCCGTCCCAGGCCGGCACCGACCAGCCGTGCCGGCGCTGCCGGCAGCCCACCGGCCAGCGCGTCGGCGGTAAACCCCAGCATCTGGGCACCCGGTGCCCCGCCCCCGCCCCCGCCCACCATCCCGCATCACCGCCGGCGGCCTCCGTACCGCCGCAGAGGGCGGCACCGGCCTCCATCCAGCCCGCAGCGGTCTTCCCGCCAGCTGTTCCCGCCGCGCGCCTGGACTATCCCACCGCCGGACGCCGCACCAGCGAGGGCCCCCTCGCCGTGATCGACACCGACGGCGGGCAGGGACTTGCCGCCCGTTATCCAGACGGCCACCGACGCCCAGTCGCCGCCGACAACTGCACCGAGCTGCTGTCCTGGGCCGTCACCGCAGGCCTGGGCACGCCCGCCGTCAAACCCGGGGCCGGGCTGGACGCCGGCCCGCTGCTCGTCCTGACCGAGGCGGCCACCGCCCGCCTGGCCCTGCCGCTCGCCCCGCCCGCCTGGGCACAGCGGCATCCGCGCAGCGACCACCCCCTGCTGCGGCAGCTGCGGGCGATCGGCTGGCAGACCGACACCCACGGACTCGGCCCCTGGTCCACCCTCCACCCCAGCAACCAAGACCCCCACCGCGACGGCATCCACCTGGCCGTCACCGCCTGGGGCGCCCTGTACCGCGACGCGTGGAAGCTGCCCGAGAGCCTCGACGCGGCCCAACTGGCCAGCCTGCTGGGCCAGTACACGAGCCTGCTGCGCACCCCGCTGGGCACGCCCGGAGACTGCGGCCACCGGCTGATGAGCGACCTGCGTCCGCCGGCGCGCCGGCACCCCGTCTCCGGGGCCCTGCTGTGCCCGGGCGCACCGGGCGCACTGACCGAGTGCGTCGATCCCGCACCGTGCGAGGCACCGGCCGGCCACCATCTCGCCGTGGGCCGGGCGGCCGCCGACAGCCTCGTTGTCGAAGACCTCAACTGGTGGCGCACCCCCACCCCTGCCGAAGCCGAGTGCGCCTACGTGGTCTGCCTGGCCGTCAACCTGCCCTACGTCGCCGACTGCAACAACATCCGTGTCGCCGACGGCCCGGCCTGCGAGGTCGATGAACCTCCTTTCGACCGCAGAACCCCCGGCAGCTGGCTGGTCGCCCTGCCCCCCGTCCGTCCGCAACATCCCCAGCTGCCATCCCCCTTCCCCACAGAAGGCCTGGCCTGGCACCCCACCCCGGCGGTCGCCTACGCCCTGGAGCGCGGCGTCACCATCCGGCCCGTCAAGGGCTGGCTGCGGCGCACCAGCCCGCCCGGGCCCTACCTCAACCCCTGGTACGACCGCTTCCGCAAAGCCCACCTCACCGCGCTGGAACGCCTGGGCATCACCGCCCAGATGACCCCGCAGGCGTTCGAGACCGCCCTGCACGATCTGCCCCACAGTGATCCGGCAGACGTGGCCCTGCTGCGCGCAGTGCACGCCTCCGCCGACGGCGGCCTTGCCCGGCTGGCCGCCCAGCCAGCCGACCCCGACCACCACCCCGCCCTGCCCTGGACGAGCCCGCCCGACCCCAGCTGGCGCCCCGACCTGCTGGCCGCAGTGACCGCCAACACCCGCGCCAACGTGCACCGCAAGCTGTGCCAGACCGCCCGCACGGGACACTTCCCGCTGGCCGTCCACGCGGGCCACATCGTCTACGCCACCCGGACCCCCAGCATCCTGGAGATCACCGGCGAGGCTGATTGCGGATTCCGGGTCGGCATCTCGCCCGGCCACGTCCGGCCGGTCGCCGTCCGCCCCATGGACTGGTTCCTCGAGCACTGCCGCCAGGACCACAACCCCGCACAGGCGCTGACCGACACCGCCGTCCCATGGTGACGGCGCCCGCCCGAACCGGCCGCCCCGCACCGCCCCCACGGCCGCCGCGCTCCTCACGGCAGACTGGTCACCGGCCCGTCCAGCCTCCAGGGCAGGCAGGAGGAGTCCTCCAGCGTCTCGGGCAGCGGCCGGTGCGGCTCCAGCGGCTGCATCTGACCCGAGCGGTAACCGGGCGGCGGAGCCGTCTGCGCCAGCCGGGCCGCCACCGGGGCGGCGACGCGGTGCTGCATCGTCCAGCTCCGCAGCGCCCGGTAGCCGCCGTGCTCCATCTGCTCGGTCATGTCCAGCCGCTCACCGACCCACGTGATCCAGCGCCGCGACACCCAGCCGGGCGCACCGTTGTCGAAGTCCCGGCCCCAGCACCGCTGCCGCTCGTGCACGGCCATCGCCTCCGCCACCGTGACCGCCTCCGGGTAGACCACCAGCGGCAGGGCCTGCGGCCGGCGCACCAGGCCCAGCGCCCGCTCCCGTCGGGCCCACACCGTGTCCGAGCCCATCTGCCGGCACCGCCACCAAAACCCGGCCACCTGCAGGGCGTCGGCCAGCAGAGCCCGCGCGTACGGGCCCACCCGCTGCTCCAGCCGCATCCGGCGCCGATGGGCCTCTACCACCTCCTCCAGTCCCGCAAGACTGATGTGCTGCGCCCGGTCGGAGCCCTGCAGCCACTGCCCGTGGCGCACACACACCTGCCAGGACGCGCGCACGGCCAGCCACACCGGCGGCAGCCCATCGCTGCGGCGGGCCGTGCATCCCGAACACTCCGCCAGCACCGTCCAGCCCGCGGGCCACGGGCCCACGCGCGCCGGCCGAGCCCGCGAGGAAACCGGCCCCGCAGCGGCGGTGGGCAGCGTCCGGCGCAGGTGCGCCGCGTCCCGGCCGGCCAGCACCGCCAGCAGCCCGATCCCCTGACTGCTCAGCAGCACCTCGCTCGTGCGCGGATCCAGTGCGTGATGTCCCCGGACCCCCAGATCGTCCAGGACACCGGCCGGCAGGATGCCGTTGGCGGCAGCCAGCCGGACGACGAACGAACTCGCCGCCTCTCCCCGCACCGCCGACAAATCCACCGGCTTCGCCACCAGCACACCCACCGCGTCTCGCCCCTCACTTCGCCGTCGGCGCCCCCGCGTGGCTCGGTCCCGCCCCGCCGTCCGGACAACGACCACCACCCGGCCGGGGCAACGCGCCCCCAACCCGGCAGGAGGACCCCCGCACCGTGCCCCATCCCACCATGTCGGTCGCCGAGGCCCTGGACATCGCCGACGCCCGCCACTGGACCAGCCGCCCCCCGGTCCGGCCCCCCGCGCGCGTGCGTCATCTGCTGCGCCACCAGGGCGCCGCAGAGCTGGCCCCCCGGCTGTTCGCCTTCCCGGATGCGGTCACCCAGTGGGCCGCAGGAGACACCAGCGGTCTCACCCCCGCCCAGCAGACCCTCATCGAGCGGGAGATCTACCGCGCCTGGCAGCCAGATGTCAGGCGCCGCGCCCACCAGCAGATCCTGCACCACGGCGGCTCCGTCACCGTCCAGATACACGCCCGCTTCACCTACACCACCAGCTGCGGCGAGTTCTGCGACCCCCGCCTGCGCTCGCTGATCGAAGACCTGCCCACCGTGCACGCCCGGATGCTCTTCGAGGCCCGCCACCGCAACGCGGACGAGGACGAACTGCGCGGCATCCTGGCCGACGGCATGGGCGAGGCCTACTTCTTCCGCGCCCTGCCCACCGACCAGCAGCAGGCCGCCGTCGCCATCAGCGACCTCCACCTCGTCCAGTTCCACTACTGAGCACCCCTCCCAACAGCGGGGGCGCCCGCGCCAGGCCGCCCGCCGCACACCCCGGCGCCCGTGACCCCGGCCGCCCGCCGATGCGAAAGACACCACGCCCATGGCCCTCATCTACGCCTTCCAGGACACCGCCGGACACTGGCACGGCGACCTCGACACCCCCCTCGTCGCAGACCCCGGGCACGGCACCCTCACCTACCTCCCGGTGCCCGGCACTCCCGAGGCGGCCAGCCCCTTCGCGGGGCAGACCCTCAACGTCCTGTTCGCCGTCACCGACCTGGACCCCGGCCCCGTCGCCTACCAGCTCGACAGCGGCGGCACCTTTACGGCCTCCTGGCACGTGCACGCCCTCCTGGCCACGCCCGTCGGCAGCAGCCGCACCGCGCCGAACCCGCCCGACCGCGACAACACCCCCGAGCTGTACCTGGAGCTGGCCGCGACCGACCACGGCCGCCGCTACCTCCTGACCGCCACCCGCCACGACGACGGCCGTCTCGCCGCCACCCTCACCGTCAGCACCCTCGTCGGCGACATCGAAGGAGAACTGCGCGGGGACATCGGCACCGACCACCTCGACGGCCTGGCCCGGCTGCTCGGTGCCGCAGCCCACGCCACCCCGGCACAAGCCCCCGCCCCCGCCGCCGCCCCCGCCACAGGACCGGAGCCCCCCGCCCCTGCGGCCCCGCGGCGCGGCGAGCCGTGGACCGACCAAGACAGCGCCCACCTGGCCGAGAGATACCGTCATGAACACGACTTCGCCGCACTGGGCCGGGAGTTCGGGCGCAGCCCGCTGGCCATCCACCACCAGCTCGCCCGCCTCGGTCTCACCCTCCGCCCGGCCCCGCCGTCGCCCTCCGCCCGGCCCGCACCCGTGCCGAAGCAGACCCACGGCCCCACCCTCGAGGAACGCCGCAAGACCCACAGCCGCTCCCACGAGGGATGGACGGAGGAAGAGGAGAAGCAGCTCGCCCAGCGCTGCGCCCAGGGCGCCACAGACGAGGAGATGAGCCGGGAGTTCGGCCGCAGCGAGCGAGCCATCAACAAGCGTCTGAGCGTCATCGGCGCACAGGGCCCTGCCGCCGACAAGGCCCGCACACCGGAGTTCTGACGCCGGCCGGCATCCCCCGACACACCACCCCAGCGACAAGCCTGATCAGATATCTGATCAGGCTTGCATCATGGTGGGGGAGCCGATACCGTTCAGACACGGCAGGCACCCGCACCCCGAGGAGGCAGCAGTGCTGCTGACCACGGGACAGGCAGCCGAGGAACTGGGCTGCGCCGTCACCACCTACCGCCGCCTCATCAACGCAGGCGTCCTGCCCGGCCTGTCCCGCCGGGGCGTCCGCGTCATGACGCCCCTGCCCGTCGTCCAGGCCCTGCAGGAACGTTCCCACGCCCCCCTGCACCGCCTGCACGCCACCGAACTCGCCGTGCTGCGCGTCGACGCGGCACGCCCGGTCGACGACGGCCGGCAGTGGATCGGCTACGCACCCCACCTGGGCCCCGACCGCCTCCTCAACAGCCTGAAGGGCTGGTGGCGGTGTGACGCAGCCAGCATCGCCGCCGCCGGAGTGCTGCCAGTGACCCTGTCCGGGTACGTGGTCGCCGTCCTGACCGGCCTGGACCCCTTCGAACGCAACACGGAAGGCCGCTTCGCCTTCCCTGACGCACGGCTGGCCGGCTACGTCACCGACCTGGCCGCCCCCGCAACCGAACTGACCTCCCGTGTGAAGAGCGACCGCACCCTCGCTGAACTGCTGCTCGCCACCCGTCTGGAATCGCACTCCGGCGGAGCGGTCGCCTACGTCACCACCCACACCACAAGGCCCGCGACCCGCCGGCTGCCCGAGGAACCGTGATGGACGCACAGAGCTACAACACCGGCCTGGCCGAACTGCGCACCCTGCGCGAGAACATCAAGAAGACCGCGGCAGCCCTGGCCAGACTAGAGACGGAACGCTCCAACACCATCAGCGCACTCGCCGGCTACAACAAGGCCAAGGCCGACCGGATCGCGCCCGCTGCCGGAATCAGCGTGGCCGAAGTCGTGACCATCGCCCCCCAGCTCGCCCCCGACAGCCTTGCCGCCGCCCCCTCCGCCGGGCCGCACACCGATGCCGTGGCACGGGACCCCGCGCCTGCGGCGCAGACTCCCGCCGCACCGGCGGAAGCCAGGCAGGCCCAGGCGCCCCTCACCGCAGACGGCGACCCCCGCATCCTGCCGTCCCTGCCCGACGAGAGCACCGCTGACCGCTGGTTCACCCACACCCCCCGCCTGGTCTCCCAACGCCCGAACTTCCTGCAACGGCCTCGCGCCACCGTCTTCCTGGACGCCACCACCGGCGTGCTGGTCCACCGCGACCACACCACCCGCCTCGATCTCGGCGACCGGTCCGCCGCAGCCCTCCTGACGGCCGTCTTCCACACCGTCCCCGACAGCGTGGAGCGGATCTACATCACCGCCGGCGACCCCTGGCACCGCGACGCCGACCGCTACCCCTACCTGCGCGACGCGGTCGCCGCCTGGCTGAACGCCCCCGTGCCCGGCTGGCGCACCGACACCGGCCACGGCAAGGACCGCCTGGCAGGGCACTTCGTCCACGCCCGCAACCCGGTCGGCCGCTACCAGCGCGAGGGCGGCGACCACCGCGTCGAAATCCGCTCCGTGGGGGAGTGGTTCGACCTGGCGGACGGCGACGACCCCGCCATGGTCCGCGACGCCTTCCTGCTCCTGTGGCAGGAACTGCGCCGCCGCTGGCCCGACGCCGTGATCATGGGCTCGCCCTCACAGACCGGCCGCGACCTGTGGACCCGCACCATCCCCCAGCGAGGAAAGTACGCCGACGGCTTCCCCGTGCTGTCGGAAGAACTGCGCGGCCTGCTGCACGCCACCGCGGGCCAGGGCCGCAACGAGCTCATCACTCCGCCCCACGTGCCCGCGCAACCGCCCCAACTCGTCGAATACGACCGCACCTTCGCCTACGCCAAACACACCTGGAAGTCCCCCGTCGGCACACCCCGCCGCATCACCAGCCGCACCTTCGCCTCCTGGACGACGCAGGAACAGACCAACGCCCTCTACGGCTGCGGCCACTGGCACGTACGGGTCACCGTCCCCGACGGCTGGAACCACGTCGGAATCCTGCCCGCCCCCGCCCCCGGAGAGCGCGCCTGGCACTACCCGAGCGCACCGGGCAGCACCTTCACCACCTGGGCCGGCGGACCCGAGATCCACACGGCACTCAACAACCCGATCCAGCCCTGGAAGATCGAGATCATCGACGGGATCCTCTGGGAAGCGGACAAACCCCTTGCCGACTGGGCCAAGAAACTCAAAGACACCTGGACCAACCTCTCCGCCCAGGCCCACTACCAGGGCGATGAACACCAGGCCCGCGCCGCCCACCTGGCCTCGCGCGCCGTGCGTTCCATCATGCTCTACGGCATCGGCTCGTTCGCCCAGCGCCCCCGCATGGTCACCGGCAGCACGCCCCGCACCCTGGAGCGAGATGTACCGCCGGACGCGGAAATCATCGGCTTCGACGACGAACAGATCACCTGGCAACGGGCCACCGGCTTCGCCCGCGATCCCAACGCCCACCCCGAATGGGCCGCGACCGTCTGGTCCAGCGCCCGTGCCGCCCTGCTGAGCCAGTATCACCGAGACGACGACACCTACGCCGGAGCCCTGCACACACCCCCCGGCACCGTCGTCGCTTTCCGCACCGACGCCCTCTACCTCACCGAGCCCCAGAACTGGCCCCACCACCATCAGCCCGGTGACTACCTCCTGCGCGGCCACCTCACCGGCCCCCTGGCCGCGCCCACCACCGAGGAAGAACTCCTCACCCTGCGGGACGCCGGACGAGCCGCTCTCACCTCCGCCGGGCAGGAGACCTGATGCCGCCCCGCGCCCGCAGTGACCGCCCCAGCAGCCAGGGCGAGTTGAACGAAGCCGCGCAACTCGCCGACCGGCTCCAACAGGCCGGCTACACCAAACGCGACATCGCCCGCATCATCGACCGCGACCCGTCCCTGGTCTCGCAGTTCTACACCAGGAACAAGGGCGCCGCCTTTGTCACAGCCCTGCGTGAAGTCCTCACCGCCGTTGAGACCGGCGGTATCACCGACCTGCCCGAACTTGCCGCGATCGCCGCCCGCCACACCATGCGACGCACCACCGCCTCCGGCGCCCGCGCCCGGGTCCGCGGCAAAGCTCTCCTGATCACTCCCACCGGATCCGGCACCGGCCGCGTCGGCGCCCAAGCCATCGCCTCCGGCTCCGCCCGCCTGCGCCCCCTGATCGCCGAAGCCGCCCGCCGAGGACTGCGCCTGGCCTTCACCGTCCGCCTGGCCAAGACCGCCTACCTGCACCCCTCCGGCAGCCGAACCGACTCACCCGGCATCCGCCGAGACGTCATTCAGCGCGCCGACCACACCGAGGAACGCTCCTACGGCTCCGCTCAGACCGGCGGCTTCGATGCCGCCGACTTCGCCCGCCGCGTCGACGCCGCCGGAGGCGACGTCACCGCCGCCGTATACCAATGGCTCGTGGAGACCGGCCGCATTCACTCGGACGTCCACATCCTCCACCTCGAAATCCGGACATGGCGGCCCCGCTGACGGAACCCGTCACGACACACCAGGCGCGGCTCGAACACAACGCCGCGCGGAGACCCCGGTGACGTGCAACGGTGGGTTGAACACCATGGTGCTGTCGTCGGGAGAACGAGTGAGGGCCGCGATCACCGCGCTCATGCAGCTGACGGGGCAGACACAAGCCGATCTCGCTGCGGCGCTGGGAATGCGCCAAGCACAGGTCAGCCCCCGCTTGGCCGCTGGACGACTGCAACCGCGTGGCCGCCCACTACGCCATCGATGTACCTGCTCTCCTGGCCCGTCCCAACCCGCGTGTACGAAGTCCTGCCACCGACGCGTCGGCGTACCCCTCAGCGCCACAGTAGCTCCAGGAACGTGGGCTTTGCCGATTCTCATGGCCCGAGCTCTTGGAACACCTCTTGCCGAGTGTCCGCGGGGAAACGCGAGGCATAGTGACTTCGACTACATGGGCTGGGGGCTGCCACAAGTTCTGCGTGCCGGTTACGCCTTGTAGTTTTTGATCTCCCCTCGGCCGTGAGGTCACCTTGAAAGCGCCCGCAGCGCAGGCCGGGGCATGGACGGCGGGACGCGGGTGCACCGTGGCTTGTCCACAAGGATCCGTACGCCGAGTATGGGCGGCATGATCGAACGCGACCATGCGCCGAATGCCGGCACAGGGCTGCTCGGAGCGAACTTCAGCCGCCGCAACCGCCAGGCACCCACCGACGACCGTGCCGGCACCGGAAGATGGATCGCCATCGACGAGTCCGGCTATCACGGCGACCAACTCCACGGCCACGACCGCTACATGATCCTGGGCTCGGTGGCTATCGACGATGCCGAAGCTGCCGCGATCGTGGACACGCTGCGACGCGAGGCGGGGATCCAGCAGTCCGCGACAGAGGCGAAGTTCCAGAAGATGTTCACCGGCGGGGGAGCCGGTCGGCGCCGTCGGCTCCTGGGCGAACTGCTGAGGCCGGGCGGACCCTTGCACGACCGTGCCTCGGTGTACGCGATCGACAAGCACTACTTCGTCGCGGCCAAGCTTGTCTCCCTCCTGCTGGAGGAGCGGTTCCACGCTCTGGGCTACGACATCGACAGCAACGGCGTGGGCCGGCAGCTGGCCCTGGACCTGGCCACTGAGGGCCCCCGGGCCCTGGGCCGCGACGGCTTCGACCGGCTCATCGCCACCGCCGTGGGCTTCTTCTCCAAGAAGAACCGCACGGGCGACCAAGTCACGGCCGACGACCTCTACGCCGTCATCCGGGAGTCCTACGCCTACGCCCGCCGCCGCAAGGCGCCCCAGGCGAAGAAAGCAGCAGAGGTCCTGGACATGCTGCGCAAGACCCGCCCAGAAGCCGAGGAGTTCGCCCGTGAGCGTCCGGCCGAGGCCACACCGACCGGAGAGCACGGCCTTTTGGACGACACGATGGACCCCCTCGTCACCGCCGTGCCCACGGTTATTCTCCACGCGTCCATACGCTATGGCGGCAAGCTGCAGGTCCTCGCAGACGATCAGCGGCTGCTGACCGATGACAAGCTCGACGTCCTGGAGCGCGGAGCCACGGCCGTGGGCATGGTCCACGGCCTCATCAGGCAAGACCATCTCCAGGAACTGGTGCGCGGCCGTTCGGTGGACCACCCATCGCTCCAGCTCGCTGATCTGGTGGCGGGCGCGGGGCGGGCGGTCGCACGATGGCATGACGGCGAGGACGATCCCGCCGGAGACGACCTTCACCCGGTGGTGGCACCGCTGATGGATCCCCAGGGACTACTCATGGACGAAGGCCCTGAGGATTTTGCACGGATCGACACCGCCCGCGCGAAACGCCGCTGACGCCAGCCTGCGTGGCCCTGCGTGAACCACCGTGGTCAGTGGGAGTTGTCGGCTGTCCCCGGACGCAGCAATTCCGACATACGGTTGAGCGCTCCGGCGGTCCGGGCCTCCTGTTCCTCTTTCGACAGTCTGACGAAGGCCAGCTCCGATGAGCACCGTTCACGCAGGTCGTCCCGGTCGAACCAGCGAAGAGGATGACGGGGGTCGCCAGGGTCGTAGACGCCTTGTCCGTACGCCTCCATGAGGGTCAGGTCATACCGCCGGTGGCTGTCTCGAGGCGCGGCTGAGGTCCGGCGACATCACCGCCGCCATCCACACCGCGATCGCCGAGCCGGAGGGAGACGCCCACGAACCAGAAACCACCTCCCAGCCCCTCCTGGTCGAAGCAGTACGGCTGGCCTACAAAGCGGGCCGCATGGACCTTGCTCAGACCCTCGCTGCCCACCTCACCGGACACGACGAGAAGCTCCGACTGGCGGCCTACGCCCGCGAGGCAGATCCCGCTGCCAACCGCGCCGATTGCATCGCCGCCTGGCAGACTGCGGCAGACGGTGCAACCACCGATGAGCAGCGAGCGGAGGCCGCGTTCGCTCTGACCAGCCACGGCCTGTGGCCGGTGCCTCACCTCGACGAACTCCGTGAACAACGAGCCCTGTCCGAAGCCGTCTACCAGACTCGCAGGGCCGTGGCCGATGCTGTCAACGGCGATGTCGGTGCCGCCATCCGGCGGCTGCGTGAATGGGAAAACCACAGTGTGGCTGCCGCGATGGCACTCGTCCAACAGTACGAGCACCAAGGACAACTGGTGCTTGCCGCAGAAGCCGCTGAACGCGCCGGGCGGCGCTTCGGTGACCCCCACCTCAGAGCACTTGCCATCGACCGGTGGGACCGCTCCGGCGACCGGGATCAGGCACGCACGAAAGCCCTGACCCTGCTGGGACGCCCGTTCCCGCCAGCCGAGCTGCGCGGCCAGCTACGCCGCACGGTCATCCAGTGTGCCCAGGACCGCGCGGACTGGGACGACATGGAAGAACACGCCCTGGTCGGACTGGCCGAGGAGACCGGCATCGAACACATTACGGCCATGGAAGGAGCCGTCGGAACCGTCCCCCCACAGACACTGCCCCTGGTCTGGGCAGGGATCCACGCCCAGCTCAACGCCCGCAAGCTGGAGACAGCACGCGACACTCTCGCCCGGTTCGCCCCACAGATCCGCAACGCACACGACGCACGAGCATGGCTCACCCTGACCGGATGGTCGGGATGGACACCCGCACTCGCGGAAACCGCGATCGGCCTCGCCGAGCACTACCGCCGAGAGGACCCCGAACTCACCACAGCCCTCCTGAACGGAGTCCTCCTTGCCACAGGAGAACCGGTCCCCGACCGCACCTCCGCCACCTCTGTGAAGACGGCCGCCCCGGCCCCCCAGGAGACAGCGCCTGCGGCGCTCGTCCTGTCGGATCCGCTCAAGCGAAGACTTCAAGACCTCTTGGCCGATGCGGCAGCAGTCGGCTCGCTCACCGCCATCCGCGGATCTCGAAACCTCCTGCAGTACGTCGAACGGACCCTGGGCCCTCGTGAACCACTGCTCGAAGCCGCCGCCGACGCCGTACGCGTCGGCGCCCTCACGACCGGGATGCTTGCCTGGGCAGCAGGACGCCCCGTCGCTCTCACAGCGGTTCATCGGGCCGCCGGACTCATTCCCGCCTGCACACTCAACCCACAACACGTCGCCGCCGAGGTGCGGGCCGCGAACGACGCACTGAATCGCAACGTTGTGCTCGACCCCACCACCTTGGCCCTCACCACACTCCTGCCTGGCCGATTCGACCAGCTCAGAGCCGTCTTCGCCGCCACCCCTGTCTCTCGCGCGGTGTTCGACGACATCATCAACACCCGCTACGCCTTGGACGAGATGCTGCGATCCTCCGGTCAACTCGGCGTACACAGCGGACGCTTCATCATGACGCAGTACTCCGACCAGGACCGGAGAGAACACAGCCGCCAAGCCGCCGCGTTCTCCCGGATCATCCCCGCCCTGCAGCCTGTTGACGTCCCCGACCTCACCGGGATCCGGCGCTTGCTCGACCTGCACGATGTTCCTGACCAGGAAACCGTCGCCTGGCTGTCTGCCGCCCAGCACGCCCTGGACACCGGGAGCGCACTGTGGTGCGACGACGCGGCCCTGCGCGAACTGCTCATCACGGCAGGCATCCCCACTTTCGGCACGGTCGCGCTCCTGCGTCTCCTCACCGGCCACAGCGACTATCCCGAGTTCACCCACGAGCGCTACCGCCACGACCTCCGCACGCTGCTCAAGTCCTATGTCGTGGATCTGCCCGTCACTCTTGGCGAGATCACCGAGCTCGCTCAAACGCAGGACTGGACACCGGCCGCCGCAGCCGTCACATTCAGCAGGCCCCACTTCTGGATGAATGAACCGCTCAGGCCACGGTGGGCCCACATCGCCGAGAAGGTATGGGAGAACGCCCCCGACCAGCTCGCAGGCTGGCTCCACCAGGCGATCGCAGGCGCAACGGCGCTGCTGGCGCCACAGGAGATGCTCCCGGCCGTCGTACAACTGACCGCCGAAACCTTGCTCGCGACCGGAATCGGCCCGGAGCCAGTGCAAGCTTTGCAGCCCGCCGCGCTCAACGCACTCAAGGCGAGCAGCCGAGCAGTAGCCCGCCAGCGCACTCTAAGTAGACAACCCATCCCGGAACTGCAGCCACCCACGGCCGACGAGTTCCTGGCCCGGCTTCGCCCGGCAGTGACACGACTGTTGACCGAGCACTACCGGTTCACACCGACGATGGCAACGGCCATCGTCGAGGCGGCCATGCTGCAGAACCCGCCACTGTGATCCGCTGCCGCACAGATGGTGGGCGGCCCGCTTCACCACACGGTTGTACACAGTACGCAGCAGCGCATCGATATCACACTCGCGTCAAAGGCGAGGCCACATAGGGTGACTCCGTGTACCAGCCAGGAAGTTCGGACACAACACGCATGCGAGACGGGGACACGATGCACCGCACTGAGGGCACCGGAACGGCGGATGTCCATATCACGCTCGACTCAGCTGACGCCTTGGACGACCGTCTGGCGCTGGCCGAGTGGCTCCGTCACGAACGCGGCCTGCAGGGGTGTGTCCGTCTGACTGCGGCTGCCCCCGCCGAGAGCGAGCTCGGTGCCGCCCTCGAACTCCTCACGGTCTCCCTCGGCTCCGGCGGTGTCGCCACCGTCCTTGCCGGTTCCCTCGCCGCATGGCTGCAGAGCCGCCGTACCCCGACCACGGTGCGCATCACCATCACCCGGGCGGATCGCACCCTGGAACTCGAGACCGGAGATATTGCAGAGGCCGAGGCGCTGATCCGGCGCTTCCTGGACGAGGACACCGATGGAGTCTGACGACACCGCCGTCCTTATCGGTATCTCGCGATACCAGGACCCCTCCCTCCCCGACGTTCCCGCAGTCCTCAACAGCCTGTCGGCCATGCACGCTTTGCTCACCGCTCCCGACCTGTGCGGCTGGTCCGCAGACCGGGTACACATGCTCGCGGATCCCACCGACACCACCGAGCTGGCGCTGGAACTGCACCGCCTGGCCGAGAACACCACGGGTACCCTCCTGCTCTACTTCGTCGGCCACGGGGTCGTCACCAGGACCGGTGCGCTCTGCCTTGCCACCGGCGGCACCCAGCTCCGCTACCCCGACCTGACAGGCCTGGAATACGACAAGGTCCGCAACGCCCTG
The DNA here is from genome assembly GCF_044750285.1 of Streptomyces sp. NPDC088812. Classification (NCBI taxonomy): domain Bacteria; kingdom Bacillati; phylum Actinomycetota; class Actinomycetes; order Kitasatosporales; family Streptomycetaceae; genus Streptomyces; species Streptomyces sp. NPDC088812. Next base: position 22,232 of record NZ_JBIVJP010000043.1, read on the forward strand.
CTCGACTCGCCGGCCCAGGCAAAGCTGGTGATCCTCGACTGCTGCTACTCCGGCCGTGTTATCCACGGACTGACCGGCGCTGGCGAGAGCCAGCTCGCGGACACCACCGACATCCGCGGCGTGTACACGCTCACAGCGGCCGACCAGGTCGCCCACGTGCCCCCGCCGGAGGAACAGGAGACCGCCTGCACATCGTTCACCGGGGCTCTGCGAGACATCGTGCGAGACGGAATCCCGGGCGCCCCGCCGGTGCTCGCCCTGAGCGACATCTATCCCAAGCTCAGGAACACACTCCAGGCGCGCGGCCTCCCGGAACCCAACCAGCGCGGGACAGACACCGTCGAGGCCTACCCCTTCAGCCGCAACGTCGCGTACACCGGCGGCACAGGATTTAGGCTGCTACCGCAGGAGCAGGTGGACTTCTTCCTCCGGGTCCTCGCCGCGCAGCCGCGCCACGACCTCACGGCTGCGAGCATTGAGAAGCTCGAGGACTGGCCTGGTGTCTACCTCCTGCACCAGGAGTCCGATGACACCCCGGAGATCGTGTACGTCGGAAAGCACGATCGTTCGATCGCCACCCGTCTCACCAAGCACCTGCGGAAGATCGACGGACGTCGTCACATCGACTCCCGCGACCTTTCCTTCAGCTACCTCAAGCTGGACGACGACCTCAACCACGTCGCGCCCGAGCTTGTCGTGCTCCGGCAGTTGCACGCCCAGGGACATTCCCCGCTCTGGAACCTGAACGGCTTCGGCAACCACGACGCCGGGCGGGCGAGAGACTCCGCCCGGCTCGCCCGCAAGAACTTCGACGTGCACCATCCGATCGACCTGGCGTGGCCTCTGCGCGCCGAGGGCCCGGCTCTCGGTCTGACGGCGCGCGAGATGGCCGCCTACCTCAGGAGCGAACTCCCCTACGTCTTCCGCTTTGACCACCGGGGAACCGCGATCGACGGAATCCGGCTCACTGTCCCGGAGGGTCCTCTCTCCGCCGACCGCGCCTTCTGCCTGCTTGCCGCTGCCCTGGGTGACGCATGGCAGATCAGCGCTCTCTTGGGCCAGGTCCTGATGTACCGCTAGCAGGGCGCAAGATACCCCAGCGCCATCCGCTACTACGTCGGCAGCGAGGTGATGAATGCGGTTCCGGATGTCTACGAGGACGGGCATCCGTCGCAGGGAAGACGGTAGCCCTGAGTGCAGAGGTAGCCGCTCACCGTCGATCGCCTTTGCAGCTTGAGCGCTCGGCCGGTAAGCCAGCAGGATGCGCGGCCTGTTCACTGGCTGTCGCCCCGCGATGTCCCAGGCAGAGAGATCGGCGGAAAGTGCGTCACCACTGACACCTGAAGCAAAACCGGCGTAGAAGTAGCAGGTCAGAGCTGGTACGCGGCGCTCGAAGTGCGTCATCTGCACCAGCTTGGATGGGCAGCTGCGGCCCGCCTCGCCGTACATGCTGTTTCTAAGCTGTTGGCGGGTGAAGAGACGCGCTGGCGCGCCAGACGCCGGGCCGGCCACCGCGGCCGGTCCCGACCGTGAGGCGCCTTCTGAGAGGATGTGAAACAGGTCGCGGGAGGGACAACGGTGGAACCGGCAGTCGTGGGCAGTGTGGTCGGACGTGTGGCAGCGGCGTTCGTGACGAGGTCGTCGGCCCCGGTGACGGGAGACACCCCGCCACTACCCTGGTCGGAGGAGTCCGACGAGCGGGGCGGCCTCCTCCTCAAGGACAGTGCCGGCGAGGCGATCGCCCTGCTGACCCAGGACCAGCTCGCCCAGGTCTCACAATTCCTCGAACAGCCCGAGATTGTCGCTCTGTCGCAGTTCCTGTTCATCGCCAGGCTCGGCCTCAGATCTCACGAGGAACTGTCCGACCTGGCGGGGGAGTACGAGGAGACCTTCACGGCTAGGGCCGAGGACTTCTGCGACGAACACGGATACACCTGGGCCGGGCTCGCCGACGCGCTCTGGCAGCTTGCCATGGCCTACATGGAGAGCGTCTTCCCGCTCGACGACAGCATCACCGCGACCATCAGCGCCACCGACCTGGAGAAGGTCACCGCTTATATCGGGGCCGCACCACAGGTGGCAGGCGACGACGCTCCTCCCAGCGCCGCTTTCCGGGATATCGTCGACATCCTCGGATCCTCGGAGCGGGTGAAGCGGGCGCGCCAGGGGTGCTGGCAGACATCAGAGCCGCATCGGAACGCCGGTACGCCGAGCTCAGCCTCGCCTACACCTTCAGCCACGCCAGCGAGACGGCCCGTTTCGACCACGAAGTGCTGTACGTCCAGCGCAACCTGCGCAAGCACGGCACGGACGAGTTCCGCGACGACTCCTTCCTGGTCTCGCCCCAAAGCCGTCCGCGCTGCGTGGTCCTGGGCAACCCGGGCGTCGGCAAGAGCACCATGACGCAGAACCTCGTCCACCAGCTCTCACGCTCCGGCTCTCCCATCGCCTACGCCCCGCTCGTGGTGTCCTGCAAAGACGTCCCAGGCACCGACGGGGCCGCGTACATACTGTCGGCGATCACCCGCTCGCTGCGGGAGAACCTCCAACTGGAGGTGCCGGAGGAAGCTGTCGGGGACCTGGCCACCCTCGGCCGCTCCTTCGTGATCTTCGACGGCATCGACGAGATCATCGACGTCGGACGGCGCATGACCTTCGTCCGGACCATTGAGGCCTTCGCCAACCGCTTCCCGCTCATCCCGATCCTCATCACAGCCCGGCGCGTCGGCTACAGCAAGGCACCCTTCGACACCCGGCACTTCGACATCTACGAGCTGGACGACTTCTCCCTGGACCAGGTGGGCCAGTACACGGAGAAGTGAGCTGCCCCGAGTTCCGTAGAGTCCGGCGATCTTGTTTCAGGCGGACTGCGGGGTGGCTTCCTGTTGTCGCCACCAGTCGCGTTCGTACTCGGCGGGCGGTACGTAGTCGAGGGCGGAGTGCAGCCGTTCCTCGTTGTACCACGTGACCCACTGGAAGATCGCCCGCTCGACCTGGTCGACGTCCCGCCATGGCCCTTGCATCTCGATCAGCTCGGCCTTGAAAGTGCCGTTCAGCGCCTCGGCCATCGCGTTGTCGTAGCTGTCCGCGACGGAGCCGACCGAGGCGGCGGCGCCGATGTCGGCGAGCCGGTCGGTGTAGCGAATGGATACGTATTGCGAGCCGCGGTCGCTGTGATGGATCAGGCCGGAGTCCTTCTTGATCCGGCGTCTCCACAGTGCCATCTCCAGGGCGTCCAGCGGGAGTTCGGTTCGCATGTGGTTCGCGACCTGCCAGCCGACGATCGTCCGGGAGAAGACGTCCAGGACGAACGCCACGTACACCCAGCCTGTCCAGGTTCGGACATAGGTCATGTCGGCCACCCACAGCTGGTCGGGCCGGCTCGCGGTGAAGTCACGGTCGACCAGGTCTGGCGGCCTGGGTGCCGACGGCTCTGGCACGGTGGTGCGGCGCCGCTGGCC
>NZ_JBIVJP010000044.1:0-22659 GCF_044750285.1 Streptomyces sp. NPDC088812
CAAGGTCCCCGATCTCGTCGAGTTCGTCGACGCGTTCCCGCAGACCGGCGTCGGCAAGGTCAGCAAGAAGCAGCTGCGGTCCAGCGCCGAGCAGCACTGAAAGGCCCTCTCCCCATGGCACTTCCCGCCATCTCCCCGTATCCGCTCCCGACCGTCGACGAGTTGCCCGTCAACCGGGTGTCGTGGACCGTGGACCCGGCCCGCGCCGTCCTGCTCGTGCACGACCTCCAGCAGCACTTCCTGTCCGCCTTCCCCACCGACGAGCAGCCGCTGACCGGCATGCTCGCCAACACCGCACGGCTGCTGACAGCAGCCCGCCGACTCGGTGTACCGGTCGTCTACTCCGCCCAGCGCGGCGGCCAGACCCCCCAGGAACGCGGACTCCAGCTCGACTTCTGGGGCCCCGGCGTCGCCGACGACCCCGAGGCACTCGCCGTGCCCGCCCCGGTCGCGCCGCAGCCCGGCGACACCCTGCTGACCAAGTGGAAGTACAGCGCGTTCACCCGCACCGACCTCGAGGAACGGATCCGCGGCTGGAACCGCGACCAACTGGTCGTCGTCGGCGTGTACGCGCACATCGGCGTCATGACGACCGCCTGCGACGCGTGGTCGCGGGACATCCAGGCGTTCGTCGTCGCCGACGCCGTCGCCGACTTCACCCGCGACGACCACGACACGGCCCTGCGCTGGACCGCCGGCCGCTGCGCGGTCGTCACCACCACCGACGCCGTCTTCGGGGAGGCCTGAGCGATGGCCCTCACCACCGAACTGATCCGTGCCGACGTCGCCGACGTGCTCGGTGAGGAGCCCGAGGACATCCCGGTCGACGAGAACCTCCTCGACTACGGCCTGGACTCGGTCCGCATCATGACCCTGCTGGAGCGCTGGCGGCGCGAGCACGCCGTCACCGCCGACTTCGCGGACCTCGCCGAGCGGCCGGCCGTCGAGGCCTGGACCGCCCTGCTGGGGGCCGTATGAACGCCCCGGACCCCACCGAGACCGTGCTGCCGCTGACGGCGGCCCAGTCGGGCATGTGGTTCGCGCAGGCCCTGGATCCGCTCAGCCCGGCCCAGAACACGGCCGAGTGCCTGCACCTCGACGGCCCCCTCGACGCACCGGCGTTCGCACAGGCCCTGCGGAGGGTCGCCGAGGAGGCGGAGTCGCTGCGGGTCCGCGTCGAGGACATGGCGGACGGTCCGCGCCAGCACCTCGTGCCGGACGTCGAGCTGCCGCTCACCGTGCTCGACCTGCGCCACACCGCGGGAACGGGCGACACCGCGGGAACCGGCGACGCGGGAACGGGCGACGCCGAGGAGCGGGCGGAGGCGTGGATGCGCGCCGACCTCGCCCGGCCGTTCGACCTGGCGGCGGGACCGCTGTTCCGGCACGCCCTGATCCGGGTGGGCGACGAACGGTGGCTGTGGTACCAGCGCATCCACCACCTGGTGATGGACGGCTTCGGCTACTCGCTGCTGGTGCGCCGCACCGCCGAGGTGTACTCGGCGCTGGTCCGCGGCGAGGAGCCGCCCGTCCGTACCTTCGGCCGCCTGGCCGACCTGGTCGCGGACGACGCCGCCTACCGGTCGTCGGACACGTTCGCCGCCGACCGCGACCACTGGACGCGGGCCTTCGCCGACCGCCCCGAGGCGCCCCGTCTCGCGGGCCGCGGCGCACTGCCGTCCCGCACGTTCCACCGCCGCACGGCCCACCTCGCACCCGACGTCACCGACGGGCTGCGCGACCTCGCGGCACGGCTGCGGGCCACCTGGCCGGACGTGCTGATCGCGGCGCAGGCCCTGTACACCGCGCGGGCGACCGCGCGGCAGGACGTCGTCCTGGGGCTGCCGCTGATGGGCCGCATGGGCTCGGTGGCGCTGCGGGTGCCCGGCATGGTGATGAACGTCCTGCCGCTGCGGCTGTCCGTCACCCCCGAGGCGACCTTCGCCGACCTCGTCCGGCAGGTCGTGCTCGGCATCCGCGAGGTGCGCCGCCACCAGCGCTACCGCTACGAGGACATCCGCCGCGACCTGGGCCTGCTCGGCGAACAGCGCGGTCTGGTGGGCCCGTTGGTCAACGTCATGCCCTTCGACTACGGCGTGGACTTCGCGGGCACCCCGGCCCGCGCCCGCAACCTGTCCGCCGGTCCGGTCGACGACCTGACGGTCAACGTGTACGACCGCGCCGACGGCCGGGGGCTGCGCATCGACCACGACGGCAACCCCGCCCTGTACGACGAGGACTCCCTCGCCGCCCACCAGGACCGGTTCCTGCGCCTGGTGGAGCGTCTGACGGCCGCCGACCCGCACGGGCCGCTGGCCGCCCACCCGATCGCGACACCCGTCGAACGGGCGCTGGTGCTGGAGGAGTTCAACCGCACGGACCACCCCGTGCCGCCGACCACGCTGATCGGCCCCATCGAGTCGCAGGCCGCGCGGACCCCGGACGCGACGGCGCTCGTGCACGGCGGCACACGGCTGACGTACGCCGAACTCGACGCCCGCGCCAACCGGCTGGCGCACCACCTCCAGGGCCTCGGGGCGGGGCCGGGCTCGGTGGTGGCGGTGTCGGTGCCCCGCTCGGTGGAGCTGGTGGTCGCGCTGCTCGCGATCCTGAAGGCGGGCGCCGCCTATCTGCCGCTCGACCCCGACTACCCGGCGCCCCGGCTGGCGTACATGCTCGACGACGCGGCGCCGGTCTGTGCGGTCGCCGACCGCGCGGACCGGCTCCCGCGGGACACGAGGACGCCGGTCGTGGTGCTGGACGGGCTCGACGTCTCCGGCTGCCCGGCGGTGCCCCCGGCACGGGCGCTCACCCCCGCCCACCCCGCGTACGTGATCTACACCTCCGGCTCCACGGGCCGGCCCAAGGGGGTCGTCGTGCCGCACCGGGCGATCGACAACCGGCTGCGGTGGATGCAGCACGCGTACCGGCTCACCGCCGGCGACCGGGTGCTCCAGAAGACGCCCTCCTCGTTCGACGTGTCGGTGTGGGAGTTCTTCTGGCCGCTGCGGGAGGGCGCGACGCTGGTCGTCGCCGAGCCCGGCGCGCACAAGGACCCCGACCGTCTGGCCCGGCTGATCCGCGAGGAGTCCGTCACCACCTGCCACTTCGTGCCGTCGATGCTCCAGGTGTTCCTGGCGGCGCCGGAGGCGGGCGGCTGCCGCGCGGTGCTGCGCCGGGTGTTCTGCAGCGGCGAGGCGCTGCCCCGGGAGACCGCGAACGCCTTCGGGCGGGCGCTGCCGGGCGTCGCACTGCACAACCTGTACGGCCCGACGGAGGCCGCCGTCGACGTCTCCCACCACGCCTGCGCCCCCGAGGGCAGCGGTGCGGTGCCGATCGGCCGGCCGGTGTGGAACACCCGCCTGTACGTCCTCGACGCGGCGCTCCAGCCGTGCCCCCCGGGTGTGCCGGGTGAACTGTTCCTGGCGGGCGTGCAGTTGGCGGACGGCTACCTGAACCGGCCCGAGCTGACCGCGTCCCGGTTCGTCGGCGACCCGTTCGGGCCGCCCGGCGGCCGGATGTACCGCACGGGCGACGTCGCCCGCTGGACCCCGGACGGCGAGGTCGAGTACCTCGGCCGCACCGACCACCAGGTCAAACTGCGCGGGCAGCGGATCGAACTCGGCGAGATCGAGGCCGCGCTGGCGGCCCGGCCGGGCGTCGACGGGTCCTGCGCGCTGGTCCACGAGGACCGGCTCGTCGGGTACGTCACCGGAACCGCCGACCCCGTGGCGGTGCGCGCCGCGCTGGCGCGGGAACTGCCGGAGCACATGGTGCCGACGGCCGTGGTGGCCCTGGCGGAGTTCCCGCTCAGCCCGAACGGCAAGCTGGACCGCGGCCGGCTGCCCGCCCCCGTCTTCGCGGGCGGCGCGGACGGCCGTCCCCCGGCGACCGCGCGGGAGGAGACGCTGACCCGGCTCTTCGCCGAGGTGCTCGGTGTCGAGCGGGTCGGCCCCGACGACGCGTTCTTCGACCTCGGCGGCACCTCGCTGCTCGCGGTGCGGCTGGTGGCACGGGTGCGCGAGGAGTGCGGGGCCGAGCTGACCATCGGATCGCTCTTCGAGGCACCGACACCGGCCGCGCTCGCCGTACGCGTCGACGCGGCGGGACCGGCCGCGCGGGACGCCCTGGACGTCGTCCTGCCGCTGCGCACCGGGGGCGGGCGGCCGCCGCTGTTCGCGATCCACCCGGCGGGCGGACTCGCCTGGTGCTACGCGGGGCTCACCGCGCGTCTGGGGCCCGGACAGCCCCTGTACGGCATCCAGGCCCGTGGCCTGGCCGGGGACGAGCCGCTGCCGGCCACCCTGTGGGAGGAGGCCGCCGACTACGCCGCGCGGATCCGGGAGATCCGGCCGCGGGGCCCGTACCGGCTGCTGGGGTGGTCGGTGGGCGGGATCCTCGCGCACGCCGTGGCCGTGCTGCTCCAGGAGGCCGGTGAGGAGGTCGGACTCCTCGCGCTGCTCGACGCGTTCCCGGCCGAGCAGTGGCGGGAGCGGCCCGCGCCGGAGGAGGGCGACGCGCTGACCGCCGTGCTGCGCATGGCGGGCTTCGACCGCGCCGGCGAACGCACCCGCGAGGACGTCCTGGCCACCCTGCGCCGGGCCGGCAGCCCCCTCGCGGGCCTGTCCGACGCGACGCTGTCGAGGATCGTCGACATCGTGCCGAACCACGCCCGCATGATGCGCGAGCACCGGCACCGCGCGTACCGGGGCGACGTGCTGTTCTTCACGGCCGCCGCCCCCCGCCCCGAGGACTGGCTGACGCGGGAGGCGTGGCGGCCGCACGTGAGCGGCGCGATCGACAACCACGACCTGGACTGCACCCATCCGCAGCTGATGGCGGACCGGCATCTGGACGAGGTCGCGGTCCATCTCCGCGCGCGTCTCAAGGAGCTGGACGCATGAGCTCCACCAGTCCGTCGGCCATCTCCGTGCGCCAGCAGAGGTAGTCGTGACCGCCGTTGAACTCCCGGAAGGAGGAGTCGTGACAGCCCAGAGCGGCCAGGGTGTCCCAGAGCCGGCGCGCGGCGGGCAGCGCCACCCACTCCTGCTCGCCGAAGGACAGCCGGAACCGCACCGGCGGCCGGGGCCGCTCGGCGAGGACGCGGGTCAGCCACTCCGCGTCCGGGCCGACGGGCCACCAGAACGAGCCGGACTGCACCAGGACGTTGCCGAAGCGGTGCGGGGCGGCCAGCGCCGCGTAGGCGGCGGTGAGCCCGCCGAGGCTCTGTCCGGCGATCACGGTCCGGGCCGGGTCGTCGGTCAGCGGCAGGTGCCGGGCCGCCCACGGCAGCAGTTCGTCCGTGAGGTGGGCGACGTACTCGGGGCGGCAGGCCAGTTCCCGCCAGCGGGTGGGCTCGTCCACCGCCTCCGGCAGCACGGCGGCCAGCGGCGGGACGCGGCCGTCGGCGATCAGGGTGTCGAGCAGCCGCGACACACCCAGCCGGGGCTCCCAGTGCTCGCCGTCGAGGAGCACCAGGACCGGCAGCCCGGCCGCCGGTCCGGGCTCGCCGGGCGGCCGGTACAGCCAGACCCGGCGGGTGCCGCCCAGCCGGCCGCTCGGCACCCGGTGCTCGGTGACGGTGCCCCGGGCGACGCCGGGCCGCGGTTCCCAGTCCACCGCCCGCGGCGCGGCGGGGAGTTCGGCGTACGGGACGGGGGTGCCGTCCCAGCGGTGCGGCAGCGAGCGGGGGTTGTACGGGTCGGTGCGGCGCCGGGTGCGCAGCCACCGCCAGTAGGCCGGGGTGTCCGGCTCGGGTCCGCCGCCCTCGTCGACGTACAGGTCGTAGGTGCCGCGCCAGTCGTGGCGCAGACGGAGCGTCCAGTGCCACACGTCCGTCCCGGGGACCCGTTCCATCAGGTTGCCGGCGGGATCGCGCGGGTCGCCGAGCTTGTTGGGCAGGACCTGCACGGCGCGCGTGGCGGGGGTCCCGCGCCACAGGAACGTCACCGCCCGGTGGTCGGCGGCGCCCTGCGGATCGGGGGCGACGAGCGGGGTGCCGGTGCGGCGGACCCGCTCCCAGAACTCCTCGGTGCCGTCCGGCCCGGGCAGCGCGGCGGCCGGTCGCGTCAGGCGCGGCAGCGGGTGCGGGCGCGGCAGTCGGGGCGGGTGGTGCGGGGCGCCCTCGGGCGGCGCGGACCAGGACATACGGGCGGACTCCGGTGGGGTGAGGCACTTCCGATGCGTGACTTCCGATTAGGCAAGCCTAACCTCGTCTGTCCTCGCGCTCGGCGGCACACCGCCTCGGCACCACGGCGCCTTCGACCACGCACCGTCCTCAGCAGCACCTCTCTCATCTGCCAGGAGCAGCTCTCATGACCTCTCACAGACCCACCCCCGCCCGGCGGCTCGGCGGCCGGATGATCGCACTGACCGCGGGCACGGCCCTCGGCATCGGCGGGCTGGCCCTGGCCCTCCCCACGGTCGGTGACGCCCATGACACCGTGTCACTGGCGGCGGAGGAGGAGGCGGCGTCGCCCACGGTGACGCTCGGCACCACCACCGTCCGGGCCGGGGGCGAGGTGTCCTTCGGCGTCGCCGGGTTCCCGGCGGGCGGGACGCTCAGCGTCAAGTTCGACGACAAGACGCTGTTGAAGCAGTTCACGCTCGGCGCGGACGGCACCTTCTCGGGGACGGTGACCGTCCCGGCCGACGCGAGCGCCGGGGCCGGGCACTGGCTGCGTTTCCTCGCCACGGGGACCAGCGTGCGCAGCGCGGACCTCACGGTGACCTCCGCCCAGGCGTCGCCGTCGCCGTCCTCCTCGCCGTCGCCGTCCTCCTCGCCCTCGCCGTCGCCCTCGCCGTCGTCGTCGCCGTCGTCGTCGTCCGCGGCGGCACCGGCGGTGAAGCTCACCGGCGGCGCCTCGGTCACGGCGGGCAAGAAGGTGGCGTTCAGCCTGTCCGGCTTCGTCGAGGGACAGACGGTCACGGTGAAGCTGGACGACAGCGCGATCCTCGATCAGTTCGCGGGCGCGGTGGCCGCGGACGGCACCTTCACCGGCTCGGTGACGGTCCCCGCGTCGACCTCGGCCGGCGCGCACTGGCTGCGCTTCCTGGCACCCGACCCGGCGACCAGCCTCAAGGCGGACATCACGGTGACCGCGGCCTCCACCGGCAGCGGCGGCAGCGGCGGGTCCGGCAGTTCCTCGGGCGGCGGCTCCGGCGGCTCGGACAGCGGCTCGGGCAGCGGCTCCGGCTCGGGCGGGAGCACCGGGTCGAGCGGGAGCACCGGGTCGAGCGCGAGCACCGGGTCGAGCAGCGGCGGCACCTCGTCCGCCTCCACCTCCGCGACCATCACCGCGGGCTCCCAGGTCGCCGCGGGCGGCAAGGTCTCCTTCCGTGTGACGGGCTTCCCGGCCGGGCAGCAGCTGACGGTCAAGCTGGACGACAGCGAGATCATCGGGCAGTGGCAGGGCGGGATCGGCGCGGACGGTTCCTTCTCGGGCAGCGTCACCGTCCCGGCGGACACCCCGGCCGGATCCCACTGGCTGCGCTTCCTCGCCCCGAACCCGGCGACCAGCCTGAAGGCCTCCTTCACGGTCACCTCGTCCACCGCCGCGTCGACCGGCTCGTCCGGCGGCACCTCGTCCGCCGGCCCCTCCGGCACGGGCACCTCGGGCACCTCCGCCACCCCGGTGCCGGCCGCGTCCGGCGAGCCCGCCAGTGCCACCAACTCCGCCGGGGCGAAGGCCGAGATCACCGCGAGCGAGGTGCAGGCGGGCGGGACGCTGCACTTCAAGGTGACCAAGTTCCCCGCCGGACAGACCGTCACCGTCAAGCTCGACGACGAGGCCATCCTCGGCCAGTGGACGGCCGACGCGCAGGGCTCGTACGAGGGTGACGTCACGGTCCCCGCGGACACCGCGCCCGGCGCCCACTGGCTGCGCTTCCTCGCGCCGAACCCGCCGACCTCGCTGAAGGTCGAGTTCACCGTGGCCGAGGCGAGCGGCGCGCAGACCTCGTCCACCGCGGCCCCCGGCACGACCGAGAAGACCCTCGCCGCGGCCGCCTCGGTCGAGGCCCCGGTCTCCTACGCCACCATCGCCTGGTCGGCGGGCGCCGCCGCCGCGGGCGGGGCCGCCGGAGCCGCGGCCACCACGCTGTTCGTCGTACGCCGCCGCCCCTCCGGGGCACCGGCCGGCGGCTGACGGACCCCCACGGACCCCGGCACGCGTCCCGTGCCGGCCGGGCCGCCCCGCTTCCCGGGGCGCCCGCATCTCTCATCGGTTCTCTTTCCCGAGCATTCCTGAGGAGTACATCCATCATGACCAGCATCGACCGTCGCCGTGCCCTGACCTCGGCGGCCATCGCCGTCGTCCTCACCGCCGGCTCCTCCGTGGCGCTGGCCGGCACCGCGTCGGCGAAGTCGGCCGCCGCCCCGACGGCGACCACCGTGTCGCTCGCGGCCGGCCAGTACCAGTCCGCCTACTCCGAGCGCAACGACGCGCTCTGGGTGACCACCTCCGTGGGCCGGGCGGCCAACCCGACCGCCCTGCTGAAGGTCGACCCGAAGACCCTGGCGGTCGAGCAGACGATCACCCCGCCGGTCGCCGACGCCGCCACCGGCACCCTCGAGGGCGTGTACGGCGTGGCCGTGGACGACGAGCACAACACCGTGTGGGTGACCAACACCCGCGTGAACACGGTCGCCGTCTACAGCCAGAAGACCGGCGAACACCTCGCCACGCTGCCGAACGTCGCGCACGCCCGCGAGATCGTGGTGGACGAGAAGCACAACACCGTGTGGGCCAGCGCCTTCTCCGGCGCCGCGCTCGTCGCGTTCGACTCCAAGACCCTGACGGAGAAGAAGCGCGTCACGGTCGAGGGCTCGGGCCCGGCCGGTCTCGCCGTCGACGAGAAGACCGGCACGGTCTACGCCGCGGACCTCAACAACGACCGGATCATCGAGGTCACCCGTGACTCGGACACCCCGCGCCTGATTCCGGCCGGTGACGGCCCGATCTCCGTCGCGCTGTCGAAGAACGGCCGCACGGCCTACACGGCGGACCAGACCGCGGGCACCCTCTCGGTCGTCGACCTGCGCACGGGCACGGTCACCAAGACGATCACCACCGGCGCGGGCGCGCTGTCGCTCGACACCGACGACCGCTCGGGTGACGTCGTCGTGGTCAACCGCACCGCCGCCACCGCCACGGTCGTCGACCCGGGCAAGGGCGTCGTCGAGGCGACGGTCGCCACCGGCGCGAACCCCAACCACGTGGAGGTCGCCGACGGCGTCGCCTACGTCGTCGACAAGTCGGGTGCCGGTGAGAACGGCGCCGACACGGTGACGGTCATCGACCTGCACTGAGAAGGTGCCCCGGCGGATCGGACGCCGGGGCGCTCCGCCCCCGCCCCTGCGGCGGGGGCGGGGCCGCACCCCGGTGGATCGGGCGGTCCCGTCCCGGGCCGCCGTGGTGCGGCCCTCGCCGGGGGCGGCCCCCTCCGTCCGGGTGGAACCTCCGTTCGGGCGAAAGGGCCGAGGGGCGCGCGTGGCGCGCGGCGCACGCGTCGACACCTCACCCGTGACCCTGCCGCTGATCGCCCCCATGCTCGCCACCCCCGGCTCGCTCCCGCCCGCGGCACAGGACGCCCGCTGGGCCTACGAGACCAAGCAGGACGGTCAGCGGGCCGTGGTCTACCTCCCCGGCGACGGGAGCCTGGTGCTGCGCGCCCGGTCGGGGGAGGACATCACCGCCGCCTACCCCGAACTGCGCCCGCTCGGCGCCGCGCTGGGCCGTACGGCCGCCGTCCTGGACGGAGAGGTGCTGGCGCTGGACCGGCGGGGCCGGGCCGACTTCCAGTTGCTCCAGTCCCGGATGGGGCTGGCCGGGTCGCCCGCCAGGGCCGCGCGGCTCGCGGCGACGGCACCCGTCCACCTGGTGCTGTTCGACGTGATGCACCTGGACGGCCGCTCACTGGTGCGCCTGCCCTACCTGCGGCGGCGGGCCCGGCTGGAGGAGCTGGGCCTGGAGGGGCCGTTCTGGTCGACGCCCGGCGCGCTCGTCGGGCACGGCCGGCAGGCCCTCGACGCGACCCGCGCGCACGGTCTGGAGGGGCTGGTCTGCAAGCGGCTGGACTCGGTGTACGAGCCCGGTGTGCGCTCCCGGGCCTGGATCAAGATCCGTAACATGCGCACCGCGGACGTCCTGGTCGGCGGCTGGCTGCCCGGGAAGGGCCGGCTCACCGGACTGCCCGGCGCCCTGCTGGCCGGACAGCGGGCGGGCCGCGACCTGCGGTACGTCGGCAGCGTGGGCACCGGCTGGAGCGAGGCCGAACGCGGCGAACTCGCGGCGCTGCTGCGGACGTTGACCACCGACGTGTGCCCCTTCACCCCGGTGCCGCGCGCGCCGGGCGCGCACTGGGTGCTGCCCCGGCTGGTGGGCGAGATCCGCTTCAGCACCCGGACCCGGGCCGGAATGCTGCGCCAGCCGTCCTGGCTGCGGCTGCGCACCGACCTCACCCCCGAGGAGTCCGCGGCCGACCTCCCGGACGCCCCGGAGTCCTGACGCGGTCCCGGCGGTCAAGTGTTGGGCTGCGCTTCACCACGGATACGCCCCCACCCTCTTGGCGTGGACATGAAGGTCGGGGAAGCTGAACTTCCCTTTCCCCCACAGCCGTTCGGCTGCGCCCGGACCCGAGGAGGACGCAGTGTCGTCATCGCACCCCAAGGCCCACCGCAGGAGATGGCTCACCGGACTCGCCGGTGCGGCCGCGCTCGTCGTCGCCCTGCCCACCGCGGCCTACGCCGCCCCGCCGCAGGCGCTCCCGGCCAACGCCGAGGCCGCCGAGCTGACCTACCAGCCGGCGTTCGACTACGACACCGACGGCTGTTACTCCACCCCCGCGATCGGCCCCGACGGCACCGTCAACGGCGGCCTGAACCCGACCGGCGCCCTCAACGGCAGCTGCCGCGACGCCTCCGACCTGGACAACACCAACAGCTACTCGCGCTACAAGTGCAACAACGGCTGGTGCGCGTACCTCTACGGCCTGTACTTCGAGAAGGACCAGGCCGTGGCGGGCAGCAGCATCGGCGGCCACCGCCACGACTGGGAGCACGTCGTGGTCTGGGTGCAGAACAACCAGGTGCAGTACGTCTCGACGTCCAACCACGGCTCGTTCACCGTCACCGCGGCCTCCGGGGTCCGCTTCGACGGCACGCATGCCAAGGTCGTCTACCACAAGGACGGGGTCAGCACCCACTGCTTCCGGCTGGCCAACTCGAACGACGAGCCGCCGGAGAACCACAAGGCCACCTGGCAGTACCCGCCGCTGGTCGGCTGGAACGGCTACCCGTCGGGCCTGCGCGACACGTTGAGCGCCTACGACTTCGGCAGCGCCAACTTCGGCCTGAAGGACGCGAACTTCGCCGCCCACCTGGCGTCGGCCGAGCCGTCCGGTCTCGCCTTCGACCCCTACGCCTGAGCCGGTGCCGGGAACCGGCCCCGGGACACGGGTCCGGTTCCCGGCACCGGAGTGGCGCCGTCCGGCACGAAGACGCCCCCGGAAGGGTCTATGGTGTCCCGCATGTCCGTCCCGGAACTCATCCGCATCGTCTCCCGCGACTCGCCCATGGCCCTGGCCCAGGTGGAACGCGTCCGCGCCGAGCTGGCCGTGCTGCACCCCGGTGTGCGCACCGAGGTCGTCCCCGTGAAGACCACCGGTGACAAGTGGATGGGGGACCTGTCCAAGGTCGAGGGCAAGGGGGCGTTCACCAAGGAGGTGGACGCGGCGCTGCTGGCCGGCGAGGCGGATCTCGCGGTGCACTGCGTCAAGGACGTCCCGGCGGACCGGCCGCTGCCCGCGGGCACGGTGTTCGCCGCGTTCCTGAAGCGGGACGACATCCGGGACGCCCTGGTGCACCCCGGCGGGCTCACCCTCGACGAGCTGCCGGCGGGGACCCGCATCGGCACCTCCTCGGTGCGCCGGGTCGCCCAACTGGCCGCCACCCACCCGCACCTGGAGTGCGTGCCGTTCCGCGGCAACGCCAACCGGCGGCTGGCGAAGCTGGCGGCGGGCGAGGCGGACGCACTGCTGCTCGCGGTCTCCGGGCTGGAGCGCATCGGCCGGACGGACGTGATCAGCGAGGTGCTCTCGCCGGAGACGATGATGCCGCCGATCGGGGCGGGCGTCCTCGCCCTCCAGTGCCGGGAGGGCGACACCGCCCTCATCGACGCCGTCAGCGGGCTGGGGGACCCCGCCACCCATCGGGAGACCAGCGCCGAGCGCATGTTCCTGCATGTGCTCCAGGGGCACTGCAACAGCCCGATCGCCGGGTTCGCACGCGTGGACCGCAGCGGCGAACTGTCCCTGCGGGCCTGTGTGTTCACCGCGGACGGCAAGACCCGGCTGAACGCCCACGAGTGGGCGGGCCGGCTCGACCCGGCCACGCTCGGCACGTCGGTGGCCGTCGCGCTGCTGCGTCAGGGCGCGCGAGAGATCATCGACGGCATTCCCCACTGAGGCGGCGCCCCTCTGCCGCTGGGGAGCCGCCGGGGCGGGGAACCACCGACGCGGGGAACCACCGACGCGGGAAGCCACCGACGCGGGAAGCCGCCGAGGTGCGGCCGCCGCGGCGGGCGGGCCGTCAGGCGGTGCCCTCCTCGGCCTGGTCCCGCAGGAAGTTGCTCACCTGGCGGGCCAGGCTCTCCCGGCCCCCGCCGGCCGGTGCGCCGGCCGCCGCCTCGTGCAGTCCGAGGCCGCCCGACCACATCCGGCGCCCCGCCCATTCGTCGTCGACGCGCAGCTGGATCTGGACGTCCACCTGGCCGAGCGCGGCCTCCGGCCCGGCGGCGTACAGGACGGCGGTGGCACGGCGCAGCGGGTAGACGTCGAAGCCCTCGATGAACTGCGAGTTGCGCCAGTCGACGAAGGCGCCCTCCCCGTCGGGTCCGATGCGCACGTCGATCTGCCCGTCCTCGAGGTGCACGCCGAAGCCGCGCTCGCCGCGGTTCTCGACGGTCACCCGCAGACAGAAGTACGTCAGGCCCTCGGCCGCGTCGTCGCGCCCGCGCGGCGGCTCGGCCCGCTCCAGACGGTGGACGCGGACCCGCAGACCGGCATGCTCGTCGTACTCCTGCCAGTCCCCGACCACGTTCGGCTCGTACACGGTCCACCTCTCGACTTGCTACGGGCTGCTTCCTATCCGTGTGCTCTGTGCACTGTCAAATGAGCGGAATGCACGGTGGCCAGGTGGTTCACCCCTTTTGATCGCCGATCAAGCCGTGCGCAGGCACGATCCGTCCGAGGGCCGCGCGCGGGCGGTCCGCGGGCGTGCCGCACATCACGTCACACCCGTCACCGCCCGGCAAGATCAGCGGGCCAGCCGGCCCAGCAGGGAGGAGGCCGCGGTGATGCCGAGGGCGGCCGCGACGATCAGCACCCCGAAGTCGAGCGCGAGGTGCGCCGGCGTGCCGAGGAGGAGGCCGCGCAGGGCGTCCACCTCGTAGCTGAGGGGGTTGACCCGGCTGACCGCCTGGAGCCAGCCGGGCATGACGTCGAGGGGGTAGAGGGCGTTGGAGCCGAAGAACAGGGGCATGGTGATCGCCTGCCCGAAGCCCATCAGGCGGTCGCGGCTGAGGACGATGCCCGCGATGGTCATCGACAGACAGGCGAAGAAGGCCGATCCGAGGACGACGATCGCGGCGACGCCGAGCAGCCGGAGCGGGTTCCAGGTCAGCGCGACGCCCAGCAGGGCGGCGATGACGATCACGACGACCGCCTGGATCACCGACTTCACCCCGGCCGCGAACGCCTTGCCGGTGATGAGGGCGGAGCGCGGAGTGGGCGTCACGAGCAGCTTGTTGAGGATGCCCGCGTCGCGTTCCCAGATGATGTGGATGCCGTAGAAGATGGCGATGAACATCGCGGACTGGGCGATGATGCCGGGCGCCAGGTAGTCGATGTAGGGGATGCCGCCGGTGGGGATCGCCTTGATCCGGGTGAAGGTCTGACCGAAGATCAGCAGCCAGAGGGCGGGCTGGACCGCCCGGGTGTACAGCTCGGTACGGTCGTGGCGCAGCTTCTGGAGTTCGACCGCGCACAGCGCGGCGACGCGGGCCGGCAGCAGCCGCCAGCCCGCCCGGGGTTCCGGCGGGCGCACCAGCAGGCCGATGCCCCGGTCCCGGGCGCGGTCAGCCGACACGCTGGGCGGTGCGGCGGGTGCTTCGGACATCGCGGAAATCTCCTGACTGGTCGTCGAGGCCGCTGTCGGCGACGTCGCGGAAGACGTCCTCCAGGGTCGGCAGCGGGTCCGTGGCCCGGTCGCCCCGGCGTTCGCCGAGTCCGCGGCGCAGTTCGGCCGGGGTGCCGAGGGCGCGGATGCGGCCGTGGTGCATCAGGCCGACCCGGTCGCAGTAGTGGTCGGCCTCATCCATGTAGTGGGTGGTGACCAGGACGGTCATGCCGGTGGCCTCGCGGACGGCGGTGATGTGCTCCCAGACGCTGGTCCGGGCGATCGGGTCGAGGCCGATGGTCGGCTCGTCGAGGATCAGCAGCCTCGGCGCGCTGACCAGGGCCTGGGCCAGTTCCAGCCGGCGGATCATGCCTCCGGAGTAGGTGCCGGCGAGCCGGTCGGCGGCGTCTGTGAGGTCGACGGCGGCCAGGGCCTGGGCGACCCGTTCGGCGCGTTCGCGGCGGGGGACGTCGAAGACCCGGGCGAACAGGGAGACGTTCTCCCGGCCGGTGAGGCTCGCGTCGGCGGACAGCTGCTGCGGCACGTAGCCGAGCAGCCGTCGTACGGCCATGCGCTCCTTGGCCGCGTCGTGGCCGAAGACGTGGACCATGCCGGAGGGCACCGGCAACAGGGTGGTGACGCAGCGGATCGCCGTGGTCTTGCCGGCGCCGTTCGGGCCGAGCAGGCCGAAGACCTCGCCCTCCCGGACGGTCAGGTCCAGCCCGTCGACGGCCTTGGTGTCACCGAAGGCGTAGGCGAGCCGGGTGCAGGCGACGGCATCGGCGGCGGTGGCGGTGGCGGTGGTCATGATTCCTCGGCCTCCTCGTGCAGGTGGACGGCGAGTGTGCGCAGGGCGGGGAGCGCGGCGCGCAGCGCCGCCCGGTCGGACGCGTCCAGACGGGCGACATGCCGGCCGACGAGTTCGGCGCGGCGCCGCTTCCAGTCCCGCAGCCGGGCCTCGGCGGCCGGAGTGAGCAGCAGGCGCGCCGCCCGCCGGTCGGCGGGGTCGGTCTCCCGCACCAGGTGGCCGTCCCGGACCAGTTGGTTGACGAGCGTCGAGACGGAGTTGCCCGCCAGGCCGAGCTCCTTGGCCGCGTCGGAGACGCCGACGCCGGGGCGGGCCTCGACGAGCCTCAGCAGCTCGACCTCGGCGCCCCGCAGCCGGGGCACGGTCAGCCCCGCGCGCAGCCGGCGCCTGAGCAGCCGCTGGACGCCGACGAGCGCGTCGGCCAGCTCTTCGGGGAAGGTCTCGGTCTCCGCGTCCACCCGGCCGAGATTACCTCTGTGTCAGAGGTAACTGGACCAAGAACAGGTCAAGGCAAAAACGTCCAATACCCGTACAACCGTTTCAGAAGCACCCATTCGGGGCATGGACAGGGATGTGCTTCGGACAGGAGGCACGTCCGTGGGACCCCGCCGCGCCGGCCGCCCCGGGTGATCTCACCGCCGGGTCCGAGGCCCGTGTCCCACGGTGTCCGTCCATCCACCGGCACCTTCCTGAGGGAGGCGCGCGTGATGCGTTCCACCGTCAGAACCAGGCAGCACCCCCACGACGACGCCCCGGACACGGCCGAGTCCTTCGTACGGCTCGCCCAGCTGCCCGACGGGCCCGAGCGGCGAGCGCTGCGGGACGAGCTGGTCCGCCTCTGGCTGCCCATGGCCGAGCGGATCGCCGTCCGCTTCCGGGGTCGCGGCGAGGCCCTCGAAGACCTCTACCAGGTGGCGGCCCTGGGACTCGTCAAGGCCGTCGACCACTACGACCCCGACCGCGGCCGCGCCTTCGAGGCCTACGCCGTGCCGACGATCACCGGGGAGATCAAGCGGCACTTCCGGGACCACATGTGGACGCTGCACGTGCCGCGCCGGGTCCAGGACCTGCGCAACCGGGTGCGGCACGCCGCGAAGGAACTCTCCCAGACCACCTCCGGGCGGCCCCCCACGGTCGCCGAGATCGCCGAGTTCACGCAGCTGAGCGAGGACGAGGTGCGCACCGGGATGGAGGCGCTGGAGTGCTTCACGGCGCTGTCCCTGGAGGCGCAGATGCCCGGCACCGACGGCTACGCCCTGGAGGACGCGCTCGGCGACCCCGACCCCGCCTTCGACACGGTGGTCGACCGGGTGGCGGTCACCCCGAGCCTGCGGGCCCTGCCGGAGCGCGAGCGGACCATCCTGTACCTGCGCTTCTTCGGCGGGATGACCCAGAGCTGCATCGCCGAGCAGCTCGGCATCTCGCAGATGCACGTCTCGCGGCTGCTCAGCGGCTGCTTCGCCCGGCTGCGCGAGGAGGTCGTGCCGGAGGCGAACTGACGGCCGTCGCCGGGCCGCGAGTCGCGCCGAGGCGTCGGTCGCCCCCGGGACCCCGTCGCACCCGTGGCAAACCGACGACTGCCCCCCGGGGACCGCCCGTCGTCCCCACGGCGAACCAACGGACGGCGAACCGACGGCAGCCGCCGCCCGCCGCACCCGAGGCGAGCCCAGGGCTGCCCCTGGAACCGCCGGCCGTCCCCACGGCGAACCGACGGCCGCCGCCACGGACCGCCGGCCGTACCCGACGCGAACCGTCAGCCGCCCCCGGGACCGGCTGACGCACCGGCCGCCGGACGGGCACCCCCGGCCTGCCGGGGGGCGGCGGCCCACCGGTGCGTCCGCCCCACAGGGCAGGCCACCAAGGCGGCCCGCGGATCGGGCCACCGGACCGACCCGCGGCCCGACCCGCGGATCGGGCCACCGGACCGGCCCGCGGATCGGGCCACCGGACCGGGCCGCGGGTCAGGCCACCGGACCGGCCCGCGGGTCAGGCCACCGGACCGGCCGGCGGAGGCGCGCCCGGCACCCGGGCGGGGCCGTGCCGGCCGAGCAGTTCCTCCAGCTCCGCCCGGATTTCCTCGGGCAACCGCCCGCCGCGCCCCCACAGCAGGATCAGCTCCGCGACGGTGCGGAGTTTGATGTTGGTGTGCTGGGAGACCTCGCGCAGGACCGTCCATCCCTCGTCCGGCGTCATCCGGCCCAGCGCGACGACCACGCCGATCGCCTGGTCGACCACGGCGTGGGAGGCGACGGCCTCCTTGAGCTGGTCGACCTCCCGCTGGAGCGCGAAGATCCGGTTCGTTTCGTCGGGGGATCCGTGCGGTACTCGTGACACCCCTCCATCGTGCCACCGGCTCCCCCGGCAGGCGCCGTGGGCGGGTGCGGCCGGACACTGGGGAAGGGACCCCCGGCCGCCGCCCACAGATCAGGAACGCGAGTGCCATGAACGATGACCCGAAACCCGGCCTCGGTGCGAAGGAGGTCGTCTCCACGCACTCCGTGTTCGGCGCGCCCTGCTGGGTGAGCCTGACCAGCCGCGACCTGGAGGCCACCCAGGACTTCTACTCCGCCGTCCTCGGCTGGGAGTGGCGCCGGGGCAGGCTCGGCGACCACTTCCGGACGGCGCTGGTCGGCGGCGTCCCGGTGGCGGGCGTCGCCGCCGTCGCGGCGATGTGGCAGATGGCGGTCGCCTGGACGCCGTACTTCGCGGTGCCGAGCGCGGACGTGGCCGCCTCCCGGGCCCGGGAACGCGGCGGCACGGTGGCCGTCGGCCCGATCTCCCTGCCGCCCGGCCGGGCGGCGCTCCTCGCCGACCGCGACGGTGCGACCTTCGGTGTCTGGGAGGGGGCGCTGAACAGCAAGTGGGAGGTCTGGCGGCAGGCGGCCCCCACCTTCATCCGGCTGCACACCCGCGACGCCTTCGACTCCGCCATGTTCTACGGCGAGATCCTCGACTGGGCCTCGAACCGGCCCGGCTGCTGCGAGGTCCACTACGAGGGCGGCGAGGTGGTGCTGCGCAGCCGGGGCGACATCGTGGCCCGGATCGAGTCGGGCGCGCTGGAGGCGGCACCCGATCCGACGATCCGGCCGCACTGGCAGGTCCACTTCGCCGTCGCGGACGTGGCGGCCTGCGCGCGGGCCGCGGAGCGGCACGGCGGCAGCGTGCTGGGCAAGGCCTTCGACGAGGCCGTGCTGCGGGACCCGGACGGCGCCCAGTTCACGGTGACCGCGCACCGGGACCGCTGAGGCCCGCCGCACCACGACGACCGAGGTCCCGCCGCACCACGACGACCGGGGCGGGCGGGCCACGGCGCTCTCCGACGGTCTCCGACGCTCTCCGGCGCCCCGGCCGGCCCGCCCCCGCCTGCTTGCTTACTCGGAGCGCCTGGGCGGCCGGGACAGCACGAGCAGGCTGCGGGCCTCCACGGCGACCTCGGTGCCCGCCTTGTGCTCGGTCTCGTCCGGGCCGCCGTCGGGCCGCACCGTGTCGACGCGCACCGTCCAGCGCTCCCCGTACCCGGGACCGGGCAGCCGGAAGACGACCGGCTCCCAGTAGCTGTTGAGCAGCAGCAGGAAGGAGTCGTCGACGACGGGCCGGCCCTGCGGGTCGGGTTCGGCGATCGCGTCGCCGTTGAGGAAGACGCCGACGCAATGCGCGTCGGAGCGCCGCCAGTCGCCGTCGGTCATCTCCCGGGCGTCCGGGAGCAGCCACACCAGGTCGGGCAGCGGCTGGCCGGCGTGCGTCACCGTCTCGCCGCGGAAGAAGCGGCGCCGGCGCAGGACGGGGTGGGCGGCGCGCAGGGACACCAGGTGCCGGGTGAAGCCGACGAGGTCGCGCTGCTCCGCCGTGAGCCTCCAGTCGACCCAGGAGATCTCGTTGTCCTGGCAGTAGGCGTTGTTGTTGCCGCGCTGGGTGCGCCCGAGTTCGTCCCCGTGGCAGAGCATCGGGATGCCCTGCGACAGCAGCAGGGTGGCGAGGAGGTTGCGCTGCTGGCGGGCGCGCAGCTCCCGTACCTCCGGGTCGCCGCTCGGCCCCTCCGCACCGCAGTTCCAGGACCGATTGTGGCTCTCGCCGTCGCGGTTGTCCTCGCCGTTGCCCTCGTTGTGCTTGTCGTTGTACGTGACGAGGTCGCGGAGCGTGAACCCGTCGTGCGCGGTCACGAAGTTGACGCTGGCGCGCGGACGGCGCCGGCTGTGGGCGTACAGGTCGGAGGAGCCGGTCAGGCGGGAGGCGAACTCGGCGAGCGAGCCCGGTTCGGCGCGCCAGAAGTCCCGTACCGCGTCGCGGTAGCGGCCGTTCCACTCCGACCACAGGGGCGGGAAGTTGCCGACCTGGTAGCCGCCCTCGCCGACGTCCCACGGCTCGGCGATGAGCTTGACGCGGCTGATCACGGGGTCCTGCTGGATCAGGTCGAAGAACGCCGACAGCCGGGACACCTCGTGGAACTGCCGGGCCAACGTGGCCGCGAGGTCGAAGCGGAAACCGTCGACGTGCATCTCGGTCACCCAGTACCGCAGCGAGTCCATGATCAGCTGGAGGACGTGGGGGTGCCGCATCAGCAGGCTGTTGCCGGTGCCGGTGGTGTCGTAGTAGTGGGACCAGTCCCCGTCCACCAGGCGGTAGTAGGAGGCGTTGTCGATGCCGCGGAAGGAGAGGGTGGGGCCCTTCTCGTTGCCCTCTGCGGTGTGGTTGTAGACGACGTCGAGGATCACCTCGAGGCCCGCCGCGTGCAGCGCCTTCACCATCGCCTTGAACTCGGCGACCTGCCGCCCCCGGGTGCCGCGGGCGGCATAGGCGTTGTGCGGGGCGAAGAAGCCGATGGTGTTGTACCCCCAGTAGTTGGACAGGCCGCGGTCCTTCAGGACGCCGTCCTGCACGAACTGGTGGACCGGCATCAGCTCGATCGCCGTCACGCCGAGCGAGGTGAGGTGCCCGGTCACCGCCGGGTGCGCCAGACCGGCGTAGGTGCCGCGCAGCTCGGGCGGGACGTCGGGGTGGGTACGGGTCAGACCGCGCACATGGGCCTCGTAGACGACCGTGTCGGCGTACGCGCGTTGCGGCGGGCGGTCGTCGCCCCAGTCGAAGGACGGGTCGGTGACGACGCCGAGCAGGGTGTGCCCGGCACTGTCCTTCGGGTCCGGGCGCCCGCCCGCCCGTTCGAACAGGGAGGCGTGGTTGTCGGCCTGGCCGTCGACGGCCCGGGCGTACGGGTCGAGGAGCAGCTTGGCCGGGTTGCAGCGGTGCCCGGAGGCCGGGGCCCAGGGCCCGTGCACCCGGTAGCCGTAGCGCTGTCCCGGACCCACCCCGGGCAGGTAGGCGTGCCAGACGAAGCCGTCGACCTCGTTCATCGTCACGCCGCGGGTGCCGCCGTCGTCGTCGACGAGGACGAGGTCGACGCGCTGGGCGACCTCGCTGAACAGGGCGAAGTTGGTGCCCTCGCCGTCGTGGTCGGCGCCCAGCGGGTAGGGGCGCCCGGTCCACACGGGCACCCCTGCGCCGCGGTGGGTCCGCGAGGTCACCGGGCCCCCTCCAGGACGCCGTCCGCCTCGTCCGTGGGGGCGGCGAGGGCGGCCACGGGGACGGTGCGCGGCACCTGGAGGCCCTCCCGCAGGCTCGGCTCCGGCGCGGTGGGCACCAGGGGGACGCGCTCGCCGGCGCGGGCCCGCTGCGAGAACCAGATGACCGTGCTGCCGGTGCCGATGGCGCAGCAGCCCCAGCCGTCGCTGGTCTGCGCGATGTGCTCCAGGCAGCCGCGCAGGTCCTGGTCGGGGCGCAGGTCCCGGTCGTGGCCCCCGACGGCGGTGATCAGGTGCTGGCCGCTCCACCACATCTCGATCGAGATGTGCTTGTCCGTGGCGTGTTCGTCGATGGCCCGCAGGAGCATCTCGGCTCCGCGGCACACGGGCTCGACGAGGTTCTCCAGGTTCCAGTGCCGGAGGTGCGCGGCCAGGATGCGCCTGACCTGTCCGGCCCGTTCCGGGCTCACGTCCACGTCGAGGTGGTAGTAGCAGGGCACTGCGGTCTTCATCGTCGTTGGCTCCTCACAGGCGAGGCTCTCGCCGTCCTCCTCGGTCGGGCAGACCGAGCCCCGAACACGAAGCGTGAGTGTTGTTGGCTCCTGAGTCACAACCACAATGCGACCGCTACGCCATTCGTGCAACACGAGCACACCATTACCAAGATCCAACAGGACGTTGGGTGGTCAACCGTGCACCATAAGTGAAGGCCTCGGGAGGTTTGACGGTTTCGCACCTCTGCGTACAGGGCCGACCCGCTCGCCGCGGGGCGACGTACCTCTCGAACTCCCGGAAGGTGAACAGCGCCATGCTGCTACCAGCCAAGACCGAAGTGGCCAGACGTCTGCGCAGTTACCGCGCCTGGGAGCGCGCGATGCTCGCCTGCCCGGGTGACGTCGCGGTGCGTGCCACCTTCGAGGACTGCGGTTACACCCTGTGCGTGCTGATGGGCAAGCGTTGCGCCCGGGAGGCCGCGGACGCCGCCGAGCAGTACCTGCGCGGCGCTGCGGACGCCCTCCCCCGGCGGGGCGGGCGCAAGCGCCGCAGTGGCGTCGCGCGGGTGTCGGCCGCGCGGGCCCTGCCGCATCTCGCGGCGGAGCGGTAGCAGGCCGCCGGCCCGACCGCGGCGCTCCGCCGGTGCGTCGGCAGCGGGCGGTCCGGCAGCGGGCGGTTCGGCAGCAGACGGCACGGCGGTTCGGCAGCAGGCGGGACGGCGGCGGACGGTCGGGCGGGACCCGCGGTGGCAGGCGGGACCGCGGCGGGCAGGACGGCGAGCAGCGCGTCGGCGGCGGGCACGGGACGCAGTGCGGCGGGCGCGGCGACGGCCGGTACGGGACGCGATGCCGACGGCGCGACGCCGGCGGCAGGCACCGGACGCAGTTCCGGCGGCGCGACGGCGGCAGGCACGCACCGCGGGCGGCGCGTCGGCGGGCGAGGGGACAGCGGGCGACGGAAGCCCTATTCGATGGCGCTTTTTCGGTACAGCGGAGGTGCAGCGTGAGGTCCACCAGAGCGATCGGCCGTATCCCGGTGCGGGACGTCTCGCCGCTTGTGGAGTGCGGGAGGCGACCGGCCAAGTCCGTGAGCGGGGAGACGTTCCCGATCACGGCGACGGTGTTCCGTGAGGGCCATGACGCCATCGGCGCGAACGTGGTCCTGCGGGGTCCGGACGGCCGCCGTGGACCGTGGACGCCGATGCGCGAACTCGCCCCCGGCACCGACCGCTGGGGCGCGGAGGTGACGCTCCACGAGGTGGGCCACTGGACGTACACGGTGGAGGCCTGGGGCGACCCGGTCACCACCTGGCGCCGGACCGCGGGGATCAAGATCCCGGCGGGCATCGACACGGGTCTCGTCCTGGAGGAGGGCGGCCGGCTCCATGAGCGGGCCGCCGCCCGGGTACCCGGCGGGCCGGCCCGTGCGGTGGTGCGGGAGGCGGCGAGGAGACTGCTCGACGACTCGCTGCCGGCGGCCGAGCGCCACGCCGCGGCGCTGACGCCGGAGGTGCGGGAGGTCCTGGACCGCCATCCCTTCCGGGAGTTGGTCTCGGCCGGCCCCTCCGTACCGCTGCTGGTGGAGCGGGAACGGGCCCTGTACGGGGCGTGGTACGAGTTCTTCCCCCGCTCGGAGGGGACGCCCGAGCGTCCGCACGGCACGTT
>NZ_JBIVJP010000045.1:0-21645 GCF_044750285.1 Streptomyces sp. NPDC088812
GACCTTGATCACCAAGGCCAGAGTCAGACGAAGATCACCAAGTGGGTCACTTTTGATCCGCCGTCAGAGGGTCAGCATTCGACCGTCGCCGAGACAGGCGCAGTGCGAGCGTGGCTCGCCGTCCGCGGCCTTTCCGGGGTGGCACGACCAGTCGTGTCCGCACAGGCAGAGCAGCCCGCCGTGGCAGCGGAAAAGGAGCACACGGTGCAGGCCGCACTGTCCGGCTGGGGGCTGGCCGGCGGGGCGAGCAGCACCTCGGGGAGGCGTTCAAGCAGTTCCCGCGGCAGGTCGGAGCAGCCCTGGTTGAGGATAATGTCGGTCAGTTCGCGCTTGAGCCATGCCCGGGCCGGGAGTCTTGGCGATCAGCCAGCTGCGGAATCCCGCCGGGGCGTCGTCGAGCAGCACGGTGTCCCCCTGCCGTGCCTTGTCGAGGACGGCTGCGAGGCGGGCAGCGAGTGCGGCACAGAGCACCAGGCGGTTCCCTGTGGCCTTGCCGGCGTGCAGCCGGACCCCGGGCTCGGGCCGCATCGTCAACGTCGGGCAGGCCGGCGCCGTCCTCCGGGCGGGTACGCCAGGGACACGGCGTGCTGTGCTGGCTGACGTACCAGGCGCACAGCCAAGGGTTGGGCGGTGCCTCGCGACCGCCCCCAGTCGACCACCCAGCCGCACGTATGCTCCAGCGGCGTCCAGGCGATCTGCGCCGCAGCTGTGGCTGTATGTCGGCTTGGGTGCGGGCGATGCGGTCTACGGCTCGGCTTGTTCTCCTGCGTCCGCCCCATGCCTGCCCCCTCGTGTCTGACATCGCCGACCAGTTCCGGGCGAATGTCTGTATCGACCGGTCAACGAGCGCTGAGACGACAAGCAGTGGAAGTGACCGCATTCTCGCTACTTCGTGTGATCATCGAGCATTCACGCGACGCCGCGCGCCGACAACAGCACTCTCTTCGAGGACAGACGCCGCCTGTGTTCGCGGGGCCGGGGCGTCTGCACCGTGATGACAGCACGTCAACCACCAGCACTATGCGCAGTGTTGACTCCCCCTCGACACACGCCGGGCAGCAGGGCAGCCGGAAACGGCAGACCAGAGATGCCGCCAGCCGGCTCAGCGCCTCGTGGCCGGTCACCGGCGAGGTACAGCCGCCGCGTGATCATCCGTGTGGACGATGCGCCCGTGCTTGCGGGCCATCATCAGCAGCGTGCGCTTTACGGAGCCGACCGCAGCGTCGGCCGCCTTGCGGGCCATCGTCGTCTTCGCGCGGTCGGCCCTCCGCCCACCCCTCCCCTCCGAGACCTCCTCCCCAACATCCTCACACTCCTCAATATTGCTCTGTTCCCTCAAATGGCGTACTCTCTTCCTCATGCCCGACCCGTACGCAGTCCCGCTTGACCGCACCACTCACACGAAGCTCACCCTGCTCGCCGACGCCTGGAAGACCTCGCCCTCAGAGGCGGTAGGCCGCCTGATCGAGCACTTCTGGGACTCCCCCGCCGCTCCCGTCCCGCCCGCTCCCGGATCGGACGACGGCGTCGCAGTGCATGCCCTCTACGAGGGACGACGCATCAACGGGCGTTTCGATCCCGTCAGCCGGAGCCTCACCATCCCGGAGGGTCCCGGTGCCGGACACCACAGGACACCGAGCGGAGCGGCGAGCGCGGTCCTGCACGCCCTGAAGCCGGGGATCCGGACCAACCGGAACGGCTGGTCGTTCTGGACCGTCGACACCACCGGCGATCCCCTGCAGTCCATCCGGGCCTCCGACTGAGCATATCTGAGCAATCCGGCGTCAGTGGAGAGATACGAGCGAGGGATGAGAGATCCGGCCCCAAAAGCCGTCCCTCCCGGGGTTCTGCGCACCGCCGGGCCGCCGTCCACGGCCCTCACCGCCGCTTGCCGTCGGCCGCCTCACACCCGCGTACACGGCGCACCGCAATGGAAGGACTGGGGGAACCAAAGGTGGCGCCTCTGTTCCGCGGCGTGACCGCGGCTGCCCTTTCACCTGCCCAGTTCGTCCTCCCCTGGTGGGCCATCACGCTGTGTGCCCTGGTCCTGCTGGCGGAACCGGTACGCCGCGCTCTGCGGGACAGGGCCCACCGCAGACTCGACGCGTTCATGATGAAGAAGGTCGACGAACTGCCAGACCCTGAGCGCAAGGTCCAGGCCCTGATCGACTACCGGCGCGCGGACGCCGGACAGGACCCGGGCGACCTGTCAGCGGCGCCGACCGACCAGGCCTAGACACGCCGCGTCCAGCGGCATCAGCCCACCGGAATCTCGTGCGCGCTGGTGCGTTGTGGTGCGCACGTCCTGCTTTCTGTGGCGTTTCCCAGAGCACCGTGCATGATGATGTCCTGTTCGTGAGGGGGGCGCCGATCGTGGATCGGGCCGGTTGCAGGGGGTTGGATTTGAGGCATACACCGCAGGGCACGATCGCTTTGCCCCGCAGGATGAAGCATCTTGCGGTCGACAGCCGCGGCTATCCAGTGATCGCGACGGTGGAGCGCAGTACGGAGAAGGTGGATTTCGGTTCCATCAACGAGCGGCGGAAGTTGGCGCTGGCCGCGTTCGACTGGTGTGCCGTGTGCGGTCTGCCCTTTGCTGACGAGCTGCGCTGGCAGACGGTGTTCCAGGAGGGCCCGTTGCCGAACGGCGTCATCAGCGGGGAGGCTCCGGTCCACGAGGTGTGCGCGCTGTACGCGGCGCAAGTGTGCCCGTATCTGTTCTCTCCGCACTCGCGCCTGGGGGATGAGGCCCGCAAGGGAATGGTGCGACGCCCCGTGGTGCGGTTCGTGGGGTTCGAGTCCACGAGCGCAGTGACCGCCCACGAGTCGGGGCTGCAGCCCGGTACCTACACCCTGCACTTCGAACACCGCGGCCCGGCGGATGAGTTCTCCTACTACACGCCTGACGAGATCCGGGAACGGTTCGCCGATGTCCTGACGCGGGAGAAGGATCTGCCCGTCAGCGATGCGGAGGGCGTGCTCGTGCGGCTGTTCAACCGGCTTGACGACGAAGACGAGGGAGACGTCGTCACCGGCGCCGCGCTGGCCGCGGGCGCCGCCTTCGCCAAGGACATCTTCAGAGTGCAGGGCCTCGGCGCCTTTGAGGGCAAGCAGTATCCCGCTGTCGCCGGGCTGCTGCTGAAGGGCACCGAACAGGAGATCCGTGAGTTCTCCGCAAGTTCTCAGGACGAGGCCTACGGTGTCATCGGCCCCTGGGTCCTTGAGCGCGCCGGCAGCTTTCCCGTGCCGCTGCAGCGCTGGCGTACCCGCGGAGAGAGCATGGTCGGCCGCCCGGCGCCGCGCCCGCCGGAAGGCCCCGGCCGCAGTGTCTCCAAGAACGCGCCCTGCCCCTGCGGGTCCGGCCGCAAGGCTCGCCGCTGCCATCCCTCCGGAATGCCCGCCAGCTGACAGGTGACTGCACTGTGGCATCAGCCGTCTGAGCATCGTCACACCCGCATGCTGCCTCCTGAGCAGCACGTTGGGTGATCAAAGAGCAGCGGTGGCGGGCATCAGGATTGGTCCTGCTGCTCGTTGGGCTGGACAGGGGTGAGCAGTGCCGCCAGTGCTGCGAGTTGTTCCGGGGCGAAGTGCCGTCTCAGGACGTCTGCGGCCTTTTCCGGCTGGGAGACCGGAACGGACACGGTTCGTTGCCTCAGCCCGGCCTCGATGAGGGCCTTGTTGACGCTGAGGTCGCCGGAAGTGACCTGGGGCAATAGATGGGGTGCATGTTTGCGCAGTTTTCGCAGGCCAGCGGCGCGGGTGGTGCCCGCAGGACGGAAACTGTGTCTATTAGACACGATTTCCTCGGTTTCGCCGTCCTGGTGCAGGAGGGCAGGGCGGCCGGGAGGATGAGCCAGGTGCTGGTCGATGAGGTTGAGCAGGTCGATGTCGTCACCGACCAGGCGGCGGACAAGGTCTTCGGTGGCGCCGAGTCCTTTGAGCGGCGGGGTGGTGATGAACGCGAGGAAGTCGTCGTGGTGGACCTCTTCGTCCCGCATGGTGATGAAGTGCCGCCAGGATCCTTGCTCAAGGACCTGCCTGAGCAGGCCGGGAACGCTGGACAGGCCGTTGGCACCATTGTCGAGGCCTGTGCTGAGCAGGTTGATCAGGACAGCATGTGCACGGAGCTGGCGGGCGGTGTCGGGGCGGGAGGAGTTCACGGTGCACCTGCCGCCAGCCGGCGCAGCCATTCTTTGGCATAATCGATGCCCGCTTTGAGCTGTTCGGTGCTTCCGTACTGGGCGTAGGCGCCGGTTTCACGGTTGATCTGATTTCGGACGCCCGTGAAGTCGTCGGTAAAAAACTGGCGGGCGATGCGGCGTGCGAGGGTCTCCAGTTCCTTACGGCGGTGGGCCCGGATCCGGTAGTCCGCCTCAATCGCGGGCGGTGTGTCGTCCGGCGGCTCTGGTTCCTGCTGCGGGTTGCCCGGTTCGCGGATCAGCCCGTCCTGGATCATCTGACGGAGCATGCCGATGACCGTCTGGGGATAGCCGTAACGGTCGATGACGTCCTGGGCCTGGTAGTGCAGGTAGGGCTCGTGCGCGTTGGCGCCCAGCAGAGTCTGCTGCAGGGCCACGTTATCGACGGAGACGGCGGAGGGCAGCAGCGACATCTGGCCTCCGGGGCCGACCGCGATGCTGCTGAAGTCCAGCAGATCCCCGCTGTCGGGCAGTTGGGAGGGGTAGGTGCTGTTGGTGACAGCGTGCTCCGCCCGGGGCGGAGGGCTGGGCGCAGAGGCGTCTTGGGGGCTTTGCTCCTGTTCCAGTTCCTCAATCTCGTGGACCACGTCGTCTTCGATGCCCTGGGCGAGTTCCCGCAGCACGGGCAGGGACGGCATGAAGATGACGGCGGGGTCGGTGTCGCGCGGATCGGAGATGCGCACGACGCGGGCGGTGGCTTGAGCAAAGAAGAGTTCCGTCTTGGTGCGGGTCAGGTAGACGAGCACGCGCAGCCGGGGAATGTCCACGCCCTCGGACACCATGCGGACAGCGATGATGTAGGGGTCGCGGCTTGCCGAGAAGGCTTCGAGTTTGCCCTTGGCCTCCTCGTCCTCGCTGATGACGACGGTCGCGTCGCAGCCGGTGGCCCGCTTGATGACGTCTGCGTAGGCCTTGGCCTTGTCCTGGTCGTCGGCGAGGATGAGGCAGCCTGCGTCGCGCACGGTCCGGCGGATCGCCGACAGTTCCTTGTGCACCGATTTCATCAGCTCGTACAGCCATCCGCTGTCGGGGGCCATCACGGCGCGCAGCATGTCGGAGACGTCGTCGCGTCTGAGTGCTTCGGACAGATTGCGGCTGACGGCTACTTCTTCACCGAAGGGCACTTCTTTGACTTCGGCGTCATAGAAGCGGCAGTCGGTTCGGCGGATGACGAAGTCGCGCACACCGCGGCCTGTGCCATAGGTGAAGTCGCGGTGGATACGCTCCTTCCCGTCCGGGCCCGTGGCGTACGTGGCGAAGGCGATCTTGGCGGTGTCGGAGCGTTTCGGGGTGCCTGAGAGCAACAACCGGTAGCGCGCGAGTTCGAACGCCTTCAGTACCGCGTCGCCCCAGGCCTTGCGTTCCCCGGTGTGGTGGACCTCGTCCAGGATGACGAAAGTACTGTGGATGTTCAGGGCGTTGCACAGCCCTTGGGCGGCTCCCGAGGCAGCCACCGCCTGGTAGGTCACTGATACGCCGACGAACTGGCGCGGGTGCTGGAAGGGGGACCTCAGGTTGGTGTCGGGGTCCAGGGAGATACCGAACTCGGCAGCCTTGTCGCACCACTGACGGGTCAGCGCTTCCGTCGGCGAGACGACGACGACTTTTTTGGCCCTGCCCTGCTGCAGGAGGTACTTCGCAAGCGCGAGAGCCAAGACGGTCTTGCCGGCGCCCGGGCACACAGCGGCGAGATAGTCCTGACGCAGATGGGCCACGTACTCGCCGAATGCCTTCGACTGCCAGTCCCGCGGCTTCCGCGGCCAGAGGTCAGACATCCACCCTCCACAAGGCATGTCCCGGAGCCCGGATACGCTGGGCCGCGCCACGAAACTGCGGAGCTGCCGCCACTCTGCTGCTTTCAACGCCGCATCACCGTGCGCGACATCGCCCGGTCTGCAGCTTCACCCCTACCAGTGATCTCCCGGGAGATGGCGTGTCGTGTGCGCCGTGCTCTGGAATCGCCGGGCTCTCGCTCCCGAGGCATCGAACAGGCAAGGAAGTCCGCGGAAGCCGACTGTGCGCGGGTCCAATGCCTCGGGAGGGTCCTCTGTGTTCGAAGTCAGGCACAGCTCGGCGCAGTTCCGGGTCACGGATGCCGGGAGTCGCCTTCGAGCGGGCAGGCGGGCGGCTTGCGCCAGCACGTCGTCTCCAGCGGTGCCGCACTGGGCCTGGGGCCCAGTCACCCTCACGAGGCGGGATCCGTCCGGTAGGCGCCGTCCTGGACGTGCGTGAATCCGGCGCGCTGCCACACGGCGCGATCTTGCGGCGGGCTTGTTAACGGCAGAGCTCGGATGCCTCTTCCCGATTGTCGGGCCATTCAGCCAGGCCGGGTTCGGTGGAAGGGGACGACGAAGCGCAGAGCATCGACGGAGGCGAGGGAGCTGCCGCCCCGCATCCGGGACAGCTCATGCCGCACTGAGCGGTGATGAGCGCGACGTTCGCCGCGGCCACGGTCGGCGTCGGCGTCGGCGGTGCAGGAGCGGCATGTGCCACTGCTTTTCTGATGGGTCGTCAAGTCAAGTCACTGCCGCAGTCGCCAGGGGGTCAGAAAGGCCGGAAGCAATGCGACCGCCCTCACGCCGCCAGGTCCGAGGACTTCGGCGGTCTCTTCGGCTGCCCGCCGCAGTAACGGAACTGGATGCGGTCTCCGCTACCGTCGGGAGCCGGGCGTGATGTAGAGAGCGTGCAGGGGTTGCCGAACCGTGGCGGGCAGGACCTCGAACCATGCCTGGCCGTCGTCCAGGTAGCGGTTCACGCTCCTCCAGTAGCGCCAGCCCAGGTCGATGAAGCATTCGATGGCTTCGTCCGTCTTGCTGTAGTCGAGGTACTGGCCGTGCACCTCGACGTAGTCCAGGGCCTGGCCGAGGTTCTCCAGATGGGCAAGGGCGGCCGCAGCCCCTCGGCGCAGCGGGCTGTGAGCGGTCCAGCGTTCGTCCACGTGGGTCAGCGCCTCGGCCGAGCGGGGCCGGGCCTCAGGCAGAGGGAACGCCGACACGGTCGCGCCGCCGCTGGTGCACAGGCGGTGCAGATCGATACGGACGGGGCGCGGGATCAGGTCGGCGATCTCCTCGTAGGCAGGCAGGACGTGGTCCCTGGGCGCGCGGCCGGCGGCCGGGTCGGGGGAGATCGCGGTCAGCCTCTGCCGGGCGAGGTCGATCGGTTCGCCCTGCCGCCAGAGCAGGAGCAGTTCGATGCCTTCCCCTTCAAGGGCGCTGCGGTCCTGGAACTGGAAGCTGACACCGCGCCGCCGGCCGCGTAGTGCCTGCCGCATCACCGCATATCCGTCGCGGCCGCCGAACATGGCATCGAGGGATTCCCGTTTCCAGCGATCGTCGGCGGTGAGCTGCACCACGATGTCCACGTCGCCCACCTCCAGGGCTCCGCGGATGTAGGACCCGAACAGGAAGATCTCCTCTACGAGGTTCAGTGGCCATGCGCTCTGCTCCAGCCGGTCGAGCATCTCGCACAACACAGCAGTCGCCCGTTCACGCTTCATGTACACCGCTCCCGCTCGTCCCGGACCGGCAAGCTGCCGGAGGGCGAAAACCCTAACTCCCCGCACTCCGGCCCTGCCTGCATCCCCAGACCGGCATGACAATCCGCACCGGCAGGCCGTCGCTGGCCGTCCGGGCTGGTGCGGATGACGCACTTCGACTGCCGCGGCTCAGAGCGACCAGATCGTACGTGGTCTCGCTGTCGTCGCCATCGCGGCATGGTAGGTCAGTGCGTACCCCGGTCTGTCGCTCGCGTCGCCGGGTCGGTGCCCGGTGCTGTCGCAGGCAGGGACCGCCACAGGAATGGCGTGCTGCGTGTCCAGAACGCCTCCCTTGGTATGGATCCCCGACCTCGAGAGGGGTCTGCACCGGGCACTGCCCGGTGCACCTTCCTGCCCGCCCTGTTGCTTGGCCCACGGCGGCATCACAGCAGCGTCTGCTCGGCTTCAATGAACGCGCCTTGGCCGTGAACGGCGCAGCAGATTGGTGCACTTGCTGGACGGATGCCTGCGTCTTACGTGCTCCTACGGGTGGCTCAGCATCCTGCGCCACGGACCGGGACCGCTCTTCAGCCGGAGGGGAGATTGTCCTGGCCAAGGATCACTGCTGCATGAGACGTATGTCGGGAAAACAGTGTTCGTCAGCGCTCCAGGGAACAGCCCACGGCTGATCGGCGCCGTCCCGCAGGAGCGTGACGATGTTGCGGCCGTCGTAGAGTTCTTCGATGGGCTGCCCTGTCACGTGGGACAGAACGTGGGCGTAGTCGCCCACGTCGAAGGCATCGAAGACAGGTTTGGCTGACAGGCCCGCAATCGGCAGCGTAAACATGCCTACGTGATCCCCGGCGGCGTGCATCACGTGTTTGGGGACGCGGTTGAACAACGTGGTCATGTACGCGGCCAGCGCCGCAGTCTCACGGAACTGCTGTGGGTGCAGATCCAGTTGTCTGGCGGCTTCGAGACCAGGGACGGTCACGGCCTCGGCCAGCGCACCCCAATCCTGCAGCACCGCGACGACTGCCGTGGTGCCGACGCGGACCGCAAAGAAGGGAAAGTTGATGATGTCGACATAGTCGAAACGGGCGCGCGGGTGTGTGGGCTCCTGTGCCTGGAAGACGAAGACAGACGCTGGGTGCTGGTCGTGCCGCCACCGCACGACGCCGCGTGCGGCCTGCATCAGCAGGTGATGCGTTCTGAAGCCGGCCAGGAACTCGGGTGTCATGATGGCGCCCGCCTGCGGGTCCCGCCGGTCAGCCAGCAGGGAAATCTCCCGGAACATCACACCGTAGTAGATCTTTCCCATCCACAGGAACAGCGTGGTCGCGTCCAGTGCCGAGACCGCTTCGGGCCCTTCGGCGAACGCATCGCCCACGGTCTGCTCGATGCGTGACAGGTGTTCGTTGTTGCAGCTACTACAGCAAGGGATCCTCATCTGCGCGTACGGCATCAGCGTGCCGTTGAGGAGAGTGATCTTCTCGTTCCACAGGTCGAACCGCCGCAGCAGCCACTGAGGGAAGACGTGCTCGTCGGTCCGGCCACGGGCGAGGTCGGCCCCGCACAGAAAGCAGCGATCTGCGGTCAACGCCTGGTCGCGGCCCCACTGGTAGATGAACTCCGGCATGTCCTCTGGGCCGCCTGTGTTTGGCACGGGCCAAGCCTAACGGCCCCGTGCGTGAGGTGACGGCGCGGCTGAGTCGGCATCCGACGCCGAGAACAGCCCGGATGGGTGTCTTGGGCTGGACAGGTAGGTCAGCCGGGCCGCTCGAGGTTGACCGTCCTCGGTGATGATGGCGCCGCCGAGGGTGGCGTTGGCGTCGTCGTCGAAGTCGGAGAGTTCGACCTCGACCCTTACCTCCACCCCTGCATGCAGAGCGGGCGTCGTGGACGTCATCAGCCTGGAGTCGGCGCCACCGATTGGACAGATCGGGATCCAGGGCCAAGCGCAGCGCGTGCAGCAGGTTGCTCTTCCCGACACCGGATCACCGGAAGCTTGAGTCGCCATCAGGGGCTCCGCCGTTGTCAGTGGCGGGGTATATCGTCGGTAGTTTGATGTGATCTCAGCTCTCGAACTGCAGCGCAACCACTACATGTTGTGTCCGTACGTGCGAGTAACACAACTTATGGGGTGCTTGCTTGCAGAGCGTCGCGCGGGGTGCTGTACTTGTGGACGTTCGAACCAAAGCAGGCCCCAGCCGGGGGCTTCGACGTGAGGTCGAACCGCCCGGCGATGGGGCCTGGTGCGTTGGTCGCGCCCTGGGACCCTATAACGAGCCATGGAGTTCTCCAACCCCGTGGTGCCCACGCGCGGTTTGCCTCAGGAATGAGGTAGTGATCACCATGGCTGCGCTGTTGATCGGGTACGACCTGAACAGACCCGGGCAGAACTACACGGCCTTGATCAAGGAGATCAAGGCTCTCGGATCGTGGTGCCACCCGTTGGAGTCCACTTGGGTGGTAACGACCCCCAAGACCGTTTCCCAGGTTCGCGACCTGCTTAAGGGATACGTCGACGGGAACGACGAGTTGCTCGTGATGAAGGTGACCGGCACCTCGTGGGCAAGCTACAACCTGAGCAGCGAGGTTGCCGCGTGGCTGAAGGCGAACTTGTAGCCTTCACACCGGCCGCGGCTCGGTGTGCCCAATGCTCTTGTCCCAACAGGCGCACCTAGCCGGCAGCAGTCGAGCGGACTGGCCACGTGCGCATCAGTCTGCATTCCGGATCCCGTTTCGAAGCCCTGGGGTCATCGGGCCGGCCAAGCTCGGCTCGTGTTGCCGATTCCGGACGAGCCGGAAGTCGGAGGTTGGACGCTGTTCGATCTCTGCGGCGAGGGCCGCACCAAATTGCCTGGGCATGGCCGTGGCCCGAGCCGGCCCGTGCCGGGCGTCCACCGCGCGCACCGACGCCGCTGAGCGGCAGGCGCTATTCCGGCTGCACGGCGCTACCGCGTGTCCCTCTACCCAGGCCGCCTCGGGCCGGTTCCCATATCCGTGAAGAGAGCACCACTATGAACGTGAGCACGCGGCCCGTGTGGGCTGAGGAGAGATTCGGGCGCAACAAGGTACGTCAGCTGTTGGTCCCCGGGGGCACACTGCAGGTCACGGACGACGCCGGGGCTCTGGAAGTCTCGAACGTCTACGGCAGCTGGCCCGCGGTGCGCACGGCGGCAGAGGCAGTCGAGGGGCTGACGGCCGTGCTGCCCAGCCGGTCCGGCCGTGAGGTGCGTTGGCAGGGGGGCCAAGCGTGTGCGCCGCAGACGGTTGTGGAGTCCTATCGGGAGGCCATCGGGTATCGCTCCTACGACGAGCCGCGCAGTCTGCGCCGCCCGCAGATCGGTGCCCTGCACGCGGTGATGGGCCACTGGGCCTCGGGGCTTGGCGACCCCGGGATCGTGGTCATGCCCACCGGTACCGGCAAGACCGAGACCATGCTAGCTGTGCTGGTGGCCGCACGGATGGAACGGCTGCTGGTGCTGGTGCCCAGTGCGGCCTTGCGGGACCAGATCGCCGGGAAGTTCGAGACGCTCGGCATCCTGCAGAAGGAGCAGATCGTCACCCCCGCAGCGTTGCGGCCGCGGGTGGGTCGGCTTGAGCACGGGTTCAAGGACCCGGAAGAAGCGGCTCGGTTCGTCGAGTCCTGCAATGTCGTCGTCGCTACCCCGCAGATTCTCAACAGGAGTGTGGGGAATGTACGGGCGGCTCTGCTGTCCTCCTTCTCGCATCTGATCGTCGACGAGGCGCATCACGCACCGGCGCGTACCTGGGCGAGCGTCATCGACGACTTCTCCGACCGGCCCGTCCTGCTGTTCACCGCGACACCGTTTCGGGAGGACCGCCGCAGCCTTCCGGGGCGCACGATCTTCCGCTTCCCGCTCAGGGAGGCACAGCGCGCCGGCTACTTCCGGCACATCAACTACCGGGCAGTGATCGGACTGCACGACCCGGACGAGGAACTCGCCCAGCTCGCGGTCGACCAGCTGCGCTCCGACCGTGCGGCCGACTATGACCATGTCCTCATGGCACGGGCCGACAGCATCTCCCATGCCGAGGAGATCACCATGATCTACCGGCGCCTGGCACCCGAGTTCGACCCCACTGTGGTGCACCAGGACATCGGGGTCAACCGCCGTCGGGCAGCGGTGACGGCACTGAAGGACCGGACCTGCCGCATCATCATCTGCGTCGACATGCTCGGAGAGGGCTTCGACGAACCTGCGTTGAAGATCGCGGCCGTGCACGCGCCGCGCAGGAGCCTCAGCCCGATGATCCAGTTCATCGGCCGGTTCACCCGTGCAGCGGACGGACTCGGAGACGCCACGGTCCTGGTGCTGCACGAAGCCACCGCCTCCGCTTCCCCGCTGCGTCACCTACTGCGGGAGGACGCCGACTGGAACCTTCTGCTCCGTGACATCACCGACCGGGTGACCTCCGAGGCCGAAGCGACCAGCGAGTTCGACAAATCCTTCCACGGCGCGCCGGCCGAAGTGGCCGTCACTGTGCTGGAGCCCAAGATGAGCGCCGTGGCCTACCTGGCCCCGACCAGCAGTTGGAGACCTGAGGAAGCTCTGACACTGTTCCAGGGCAACAGCCAGGTTCTGGGCGAGGCCGTCTCCCTCGGCGACGATCAGCGGATCGCCTGGTTCGTCGTCGAGCGCCGCGACACGGTGCGCTGGGGCGCGCCGCAGGCACTGGAACAGGTGGTGTACGAGCTGTTCATCCTGTATTTCGACATGGAGCGGCGGCTGCTCTACCTCCACGGATCGGAGAAGTCCGGAAGCTACAAGGAGCTCGCCGAGGCCGTGCTGGGCGAGGAGTGCGAGTTGATCAACGGGGCCCGCCCCTACCGGGT
Source organism: Streptomyces sp. NPDC088812 (assembly GCF_044750285.1). Taxonomy (NCBI): domain Bacteria; kingdom Bacillati; phylum Actinomycetota; class Actinomycetes; order Kitasatosporales; family Streptomycetaceae; genus Streptomyces; species Streptomyces sp. NPDC088812. The sequence continues at coordinate 12,539 of NZ_JBIVJP010000045.1, forward strand.
ACTGGCGCAGGTCGACCGACTGATCCCGACTAACGTCGGTCTCAAGGACGCCCACAACCACTTCACCCGGTTCTCCCTCCATGCCGGCAGCGACGTGTCGCAGGGTTTCGACAGCACACAGGAGCACAAGACCAAGACGCATGTCGCCGCGTCCGGTTTCGACAACGGGGAGAGCGTCTCCATCAACGCCGCCTCCTCCGGCCGATTCTGGTCCACGTCCACGGCTTCCAGTTTGAAAGCGTGGATCGACTGGTGCGACAGGCAAGGGACGAAGCTGCTGGACACGAGTATCGACCTGGATCGGGTCTTCGAAGGGTTCATCATTCCCAAAGACCTCACTGAGCGGCCGGAACTGGCGCTGCTGGCGGTGCAGTGGCCCTGGAGCGTCTACACAGGAACGCGCGACCGTCTTACCGTCAGATACGCCGAGCGGTCGGCCGTGCTCACCGACGTCGGTTTCGAGGTGGACGACTACTCCTGCACCGGTCCGTTCTTGTTCTCGCTGGTCTCCGAAGGATGGCGCATCCCCTACCAGGCCGATTTCGGCGCCAAGGGGCTGACCTATCGTCCTCGCGGCCATGACGCCGACGTCATCACCGGCGGCGGCAGGAACGCTCGTTCACAGTCCCTGGAGCAGTGGCTGAACGACAACAAGCTCGACCTGTTCCTCGAGGGAGACCGGCTCATCGACGCCGACAGCAAACTCATCGACCCGCGCTACGACCGCCGCCCCTTCGACACCGCGCTGCTCACACCGCTGGACTGGCACGGCGTGGACTTCACCAAGGAGTCCCAGAAACCCCAGCGGCGGCCCGACTCCATCCAGTACTACATGTCCGCGCACCTGCAGGCGGCCGGCACCTTCGACGTCCTCATCGACGACGACCGCTCTGGCGAGGCAGCCGACCTGGTCGGGCTCCGGATCGACGGGGAGCACCTCGACGTGACGCTGGTGCACTGCAAGTACTCCACGCAGAAGGCCGGAACACGGGTCAAGGATCTTTATGAGGTCTGCGGCCAGGCCATGGGCAGCGCGAAGTGGCGCCGCAGCGTCGAAAGCCTCCTGGAACACCTGCGGGCCCGCGCCATGCAGTACACCCGTAACAACCCCGGGATCTCGCCGTACGACGTCGGCGAGCACAGGGACCTGATCGCCATCATGGACCGGGCCCGGTTGCTGCGGCCTCGTTTCCACACCGTCATTGCCCAGCCCGGCCTGCAGGCCAGCGCCGCGACCGACCGGCAGCTCTACATCCTCGCCGGTGCCGAGACCTACGCACGGCAGGTCACGGCCGGCGACTTCAGCGTCTACTGCAGCCGATAGCCCGACACCGTCAAGACCGCCGTTGTGCCCGAAAAAGGGCGCAGGCGCGACGGTCACGCCATGAAGGCCGCAGTCTGGCCCCGCCGTCATGCCCTGGTCCCCTCGGGCCTTACCGTCACCGGCCTGGCGCGCTCATGGTCGAGGCGGTTCGGAACACGTCGGCCGGGGCGTTCCGAACCGCCGGGTGTCAGTCCTGGGTGACGGTGAGGGCGCGCTGGTCAAAGTCGAGGTGGACGGTGCCGCCGTCGTGGTCGCACAGCTGGTGCCATGCGGTGTAGAAGCCCGAGCCCGTCCCGTTCTGGCTTCCAACCTGCCCGCGGACACCCCGCTGGTCACCCTCGTGCGCACCGCGAAACTGCGCTGGCGCATCGAGCACGACTACCGCGAGAGGAGGCAGGCCCTGGGCCTGGCCCACTTCGAAGGACGCACTTCCAGTCGCCATCCATGATCCGCAAGCCAAGGAGGCCTGGCTGACGTTCTCCCCTACCGGCGATGTCTGGGTCCGCGTTGCTGCTGGCAGCAGCCGAGGCAAGCGGTCTCTCCTCACTGCAGGACCTTGTGGCGCGGCTGTGCCTGCTGCAAGTCGATCCGAGCTGACGGAAAATCAACTCCCTCCCCTCGACTTTCACTTGAGGACTCCCGCGTTCCACCTCCAACGCTTCCACTGACATATATAGAGTTAGGGATGTGAGGACCCCCTTTCGCATCACGTCGGCCACGCTCGACGTTCTCGAAGCGTTCCTGGTATCCCGCGAAGAGCTCCACGGCTTCGCGGTCGCCAAGGCCGCCGGGAAACCGACCGGCTCCATCTATCCGATCCTGGGCCGCCTCGAACAGGCGGGCTGGCTCGACAGCCACTGGGAGGCGGAAAACCCGACCGAGGGCCGCCCCCGCCGCCGCTTCTACTTCCTGACCCCGACCGGCGCCCAGGAGGCACGCACCATCGTCATCGAACGACGCGGCCAGCTGCCGACCCCGGCAGCCGCGCAACCGCCCGGCCCCAGGCTCGCGTTAGGCTTCCTGACCCGATGGGCGGGCGTCTGGTGAACGACGCTTTAACGAACCTGCTCATCCCCACCGCCCTCAGCATGGTCATCGGCGAGTGCACCGAGGTCTCGCCCTGGCTCGCGCGCCGCGTCCTGCGGCTCGCCGCACTCCGGCTGGGCAATCCCGAGGCCGCGGAGCGCTACGAGGCCGAATGGATCGCTCTGCTGGACGAACGGCCCGGCAAGCTGCTGAAGCTGTTCTTCGCCACCTGGATTGCCCTGCGCTCCACCTGGACGCTGCGGGCCATCCACCGGCCCCCCGCCGGATCGTCGGACGCTGCGAGCGCCACGGCCGGGTCGTCCGATGCCCGGGGAGAGGAACGGCCCAGGCGGGGCCAGTGGGTTCGCACCTACCTCCGTGAGGCCCGGATCCGGCGTTCGGGCGGCTACTACCGCGGCAATCGCTACTATCCCGACCGGCGACGCTGGGGATCCACCGCCGCACGACGTCGACGGCGCCGGAACTGCGCCCTGGGACTCTTCGGGCTCTTGGCCTGGACGCTCGGCGGCGCCGCGACCGGGATCACGGGTGCCGTCGTAATCGGTATCGCGATGCCCCTGATCATCTCATTGGCCTACCCCTTCTCCACGAGGACCCTGACAAGGCTGGATTCCCGCATGGCGGCCGCCTCGCTCCAGCGCGAGGACTGGTCCCTAAGCGTCATCAGGGTTCCCTCCGGAGACATCAGGAAGATCAGGCGAACGCTCGCCCAGGGCGGGCAGCCGCACCTCGCGGACACCAAGCAGGGCGGTGACCACTTCGTGCGGGTCATCGACATCACCTTCGGCGGCCTCGCCTTCGTGGTCAGGCCCCGGCGCCGACAAAGGCGCTGATCTGTCAACACCAGGGGCCCCGGAGACGGGGCCCCTGTGACTGGGCGAGGTAACTGTCACCGTCGCCCCGACAAGGCGAAAGCCGTTGCTCTGCTGGAGCGTTCCCTCGCCGGCTACCGGACGACGCCCGGCCCCCGCCATCCGGACACCATCTCGGTGGACAACCAACTGCGCAGCTGGCGAGCGCAACGCAAGTGGCGCTGGTGGAGACGCACACGCGGCCCGGCCGGGGCAGGCGGCGACGTGAGCGGTGACGCGGCATGACTGGCATCGCGGTGAGAAGGCGCGAGGCCGGGTCACGCCTGGGAGCGGCTCTTGCGCGGTGGGTGGCACACCGGGCAGCGTTTGCCGGTGCCACCGCGGCGGGATCGCTGATCGGGCGTGGCGTCCCAGCGTCCGGGACAGCCGGGCGTCGAGCAGGCCCACCAGCACACTTTGGTGGAACTCGGCCTCAATTCCTTCGCGGTCAGGTCCGGTTCGCCGATCACTTCGACAAGCTCGCCGGCGAGGGCAGGGTGCACGTCCTGCAGAGCTTTGCCGGGCTTGGGGCGCACCCTGGCGGCAACGGTGCGCCGGCGAGCGCATCGGGGGCATCCGCTCGACTGGCTCGTGCGGCGTTTTGGAGGGGCGGGGTACTCGAAGCGGCAGTGCGGTTCGGGGCACCTCCACTGGCATGTCTTGTTCGACGTGGGGAGCAGGTCGAACGCGGTCCAGCCGGGATGGCCGACGACCTCGATGAGTTCTGCGGCCATCGCCGGATTGACCTCGGCGAGTGATGCACCGGGACCGGGCCTGCTGTGTGCCGCGCCCACCCGTGCGTGACCACACTGGCGGCAGCCGCGTCCGGCAAGTGCCCGGCTGTTCAGTACGGCCTTCCATTCGTAGCCGCAGTCCGGCTTCCGGCACCGCCACAGGCACACGTCGTTGCAGCCGGGCGGCATCCGATCAAGGGCCTTGCCGGGGTTGGTGAGGTTCGCGACGAACTCCTCCTGAAGGTGGGGTGCCACGTCCACCGCCGACACCTCGGGGCCGGCCACGGCCCTCTGCCACAGCTGCGCACCCTTCGTGAGCGCCGCGGTGACCTCGGCCGGTGTGAGCTGTCGCCAGGAAAGGCCGCGGCGTCGCAGGACGACACCTACCGCCTCCGCCCAGTCTTCGGGGTTCACCCCCGGCCCGGCCTCATGGCGGGCCAGGCCGTGCACCGGGACGTGCGGACGCCCGCGGCTTCGGATGCGTTCCACGTCGAGTCCGGCGGCGAGCGCTGCCGTGGTCTTCGCGGTGTCGCGCTCCAGGCTTCCTGGCCTGTTGTGGGTCCATTCCGGGTCCAGGTCAATGAGCATGCCCGGGGCCGGCTCGGGAAGGTACAGGTCGAAGCGGTCCTGACGGCGCCCGGGCAGACGGAGGCGGTGGTCCAGTTCGACGCTGAGCCCGGAGGCGGCCTCGACGAGCATGGCGACGTTGCACTCGAACGGGGAGCGGCCGTGGCCGGTGCAGTCCGGGCAGCCGCGTCCATTGGTGCGGTTGGCGAGCGTCGCGGGCCAGAAGTGTCCTTGCGCGCACTCCCACTCGCACAGGTCATGAGACTGCGGGCGCAGGGTGTCCGGACCACGCTCGGGACGGCTGAGGTTGCGGCGGAACTGCCGTGCCAGCGCAGGGTCCACCTCGGCCAGCGATTCTCCCGGCACTGGGGCCCGGTTGCGGCGCTTCCAGCACTCAGGGCACCCCGAGGGTCTGACGGTGCGGGTGCGGAACTGCAACCGGGCGGGCCACTGGTGACCGCATTCTTCCGCCGAGCAGCGCCACTGGCACCGGTCCGTGGAGGACAGCGGCATGTCCTCCAGCGCCGTGTCCGGGCCGGACAGGTTGGACACGAACTCGGCCTTCAGCCGGGCCCGAACTGCAGCCACCACGGTAGCACTTCGCCGTTTACCCATGACGGCAGATCCTGACAGCCGCCACTGACAACGGCCGTCCGTCGGCCCGGGCTTGTGCTGCCGAGTACCCCCGCAGTGGCCCAAGAGAGCCAAGTCTCAGGCCACAGAAACACGTTGGTGTCCAAATGGTTCCGCGTCATGAGCAGACTCCAGGTACATGCCATGTTAAAGATGACTGTATGCGTGTAACACGGGTGCTGATTGAAGGCTTCAGAGGTTGGGAACACCTTGATGTGCGTCCCGGCAGCCATGTGTTGGTGGCGGGAGTCCCCCGCGCCGGACGCACCGACCTGATCACCGCCCTTGCCCGGGTCTTGGATCCGGACGCCGCGCGTGGCGCCGCACTGTCCGATCTGCATCAGCGGCTGGTCATCCTTGACGGCGCCGACTCTGTACCGGCTGAAGCGGTCGGTGACGTGGCCGAGAAGCAGGTAGAAGTCGTAGCCCCAGCTGCCGATGTCGCCAGCACGGAAGGTGCGGCAGCCGATGACGCGTCCGGCGACAACAGTGCCACACGGCGGCCTCCCTCTGCGGTGCTGCAGCGGGTGGAGGTCGCGCAGGTCGAGGTGACACTGACCGATTTCGATCCCGATGTGCAGCAGTTGCTCGATGGGGTCCTGGAGCCTCTGGAGGACTCCGGGTGCGCGAGTGAGGATCCTGATGCGTCTGCGGATGCTCCGCTGTGTGCGCGGCTGGCCTATCGCCTGAGTTATGACGAGGAAGCCGAGTCGCTGGAGTCGGTGGTGTACTTCCCGGCGCGCAGCAATCCGGCGCTCGGCCAGTACTCCCGGGTTCCGGCCGCGACCCGGCGGATGCTGCCGGTGGTCACCCTCGACGCAGGCCAGCCCCTGCAGTTGCGTGCCGGGGCCGGCTTGCGGCGCATCCTCGACGAGCGGGACGTCAAGGCCGGTGCGGCGGCGTTTGATGCGCTGGCCCAGGCCGTCGCGGAGGCCGTGTCAGCGCTGTCGGCCGATCCGGCCGTGGCCGAGGCCGTCAACGCAGTACTCGCGGTCGGCGGGACAGGGGAACGGATCGGCGATAACCCGCTCACCGTGGAACAGGTCGGCTTCCGCACCGAGGACGGGTCGGTGGCCGCACTGCTGCGGACCCTGCGCGCGGCGCTGCACCTGGACGCGGGCGGCATGCTGGGGCTGGCCCAACACGGCAGCACGGTCAGCGCGGTGTTGTCGATGGCCGAGGCGATGCTGCTGGCCACGGTGCCTGGAGCGGTGGTGCTCGCCGACGACTTCGGTGACCAGTTGGACGCTCCGGCCACCGAGCATCTGGCGGCCCTGCTGCGCGCCCGCTCGGGTCAGGTGTGGGTATCCACCCGGCGGCCAGAGGCCGCTCGGGCCTTCGAGCCCACCGAGATCATCCGGCTGGTGCGTCACGGTGGCATCCGCTCCCACCATCAGCTGACCAGGATCACGGACCGCAAGGCACTGGTCGCGATGAGGCAGTGGCACACCCAGCTTCTGGCCGCGCTGACCGCCCCCACAGTGGCCATCACCGAGGGCCCGCACGATGTCGCCGTGCTGAGCATGGTCGACCGCCGCAGACCCCCTTCCTCGCTCCCCCTGTCCGCCCACGGGGTGCGCCTGGTCGCCTCCGGCACCGGCGGCGAGGGCGGCATCAGCCAGATTCCCCGCGTCGCCAGCTTGGCACGCCAGTTGGGCTTCCGCGTCCTGGCGGTGATCGACCGGGACAAGGCCAGCACCCAGACCGCCGACGAACTCGCCAAGATCCAGGCCGCGTGCGACGCGGTGGTCCGGCTGCCTCCCGGCGCCATCGAGCGAGCCATGGCCGACGGCCTCCCGCTGCAGGCACTCGCCGACGCCAGCGCCACGCTCACCGAGTACGGCGTTCCCGACCCCATGGGCGGCCGGCTCACCGAGGAAGCGGTGACCAGCCTGTGCAAGGTGATCCACAAACAGGGCCTGCACGAACAGTTCCTGGAAGCCCTCTACGCCGAGCCCAACGCACCACACCCGCCAGTGGTCTCCATGACCCTGGCCCTCCTGGAACTGGCCGCCGATCCCTCCTACAGCGGGCAGCAACTGATCGATGTGCCTGCCATGTCCCGTCCGGCAGGCACCTGATGGCCTATCAAGCGCGTGAGGACCAACGCGCGGTGATCGAGAGCGTCGCGCCGGCGCTGGTGGTCAGCGGCGGCGCCGGCACGGGCAAGACCACCACCGCAGTGGCCGCCGCCCGCGCCCACCTGGAAGCGGCCGACGAACAGCTGCTGCGACTGCGACAGGAAACGGCCCGGCACGGACAGCGCGCCCGACTGCCCGCTGTGACACGGGTGTTGTTCCTTTCCTTCTCGCGTACCGCCGTCGCCCAGATCATCGACCGTGCCGCGAACGTCATCGGAGAGCTGCGGCCGCGGCTGGAGGTGTCCACCTTCCACGGCTTCGCCTGGAGGGTCATCACAGGCTTCGGTGCACACCACGGTTTCCCACCGCCGCAGAGTGTGCTCAGTCAGGCCAACCAGACCGTACCCGGGGCCCCTCCCGGGCTGACGTACAACCAGCTGATGCCGGCCGCCGGGCGACTGCTGGCCCTGGACAAGGTCCGCGACCACTACGCCGGGCGCTACACCCTCGTCATCTGCGACGAGTTCCAGGACACCGGCGCCACCGAGTGGGCCTTCCTACAGCAGATCGCCCCCGCGGCACGCCGCATCCTGCTCGGTGATGTCAACCAGAGCATCTACGAGGGCTCGTTCAAACCCGGCGTGAACCCCGCCGCCCGGATCGCGGATGCCATGGCCCTGCCCGGCGCCCGCCGCATCGACCTGCAAACCGCCAGCTACCGTGACCCTTCCGGTGTGCTGCCCGCTGCTGCGAAAGCCGCGCGCCAGCGCCGCTTCACCGACCCCGCTCTCCGCACGGCCGCCCAGCAGGGACGTCTGGCCGTCACACGGATCACGGACGACACTGGCTACGCGCAGGTCATCGAACTCGCCCGCGCCGCACGCCAGAAGAAGCACACCGTCAGCATCTTTACCCACACCAACATCGCCACCACCTCCCTGTCCGACGCCCTGACCGCGGCCGGCCTGGTCCATGAGCAGGTCGGTTTCACCGAGGCTCACGCGGAAGCGCTCTCCGCTCAACTCGCCCTCGTTCAGTACGCGCTCGGGCAGAAGCACGCCCGTGTGCGACGGTCTCTCGCTGTGTTTGTCACCGCGTGCCTGCGTGGCCGCGGACTTCCCGCTCTGGCAAGGCAGATGCTGGACAGGTCCAACGCTGCGTTGGAGCGCGCCTTGCGAGCCCTTGCGCAAGATCTACACTCGGCGGGGACCGGCCCAAATGCCGACGTCGACCGCCTCGCTGACATGATTACCGGGGCCTACGCACGTATCGGAACCTTCCGAGGCCAGGAAGCCTGGCTCCAGGCCTCCCCCACCACCCGCCGCGCACTACGCCTGCTCAAGCAAGACCAGAGCGTCACGGCGGTGGTCGAGGAACTCCACCGCGCCCGCGCCGAGACCCTGGTGGGCGACACCCGACCGCGCCCGCGGCCGGTGCAGGTGATGAACCTCCACCAGACCAAGGGCCGCGAAGCCGACACCACCATCCTGCTGCTTGCCGACGACGAGTACTACGGCTCCGAGAGCGAACCATTCCCCAACAACTCACGACTGCTCTACGTGGTCATGACCCGCGCCCGCCACAACGCGCACCTCGTCGTCTCGGCCCGCTCACACCCGCTGTGGGCACCTCTCATCGCCGCGTTGGAATAGCCTTCCTCTCCCACGAGTCCCGCCCGCAGCCGTGTGGCCACGCGCCGGCTCACACAGCTCAGAGCCAGCACGCGGGGGGGGAAGGGGCCAGCGTGCACGACGAGTCCGGCGCGAAAGCTCTATTAGTGCTTGGTCAGGTTGGTTTTGGTGTTGCGTGTCCTGCTGGCCCGGTATGGCGTTGAGAGTGTGTGACTCCGGACGAGATTGCTTTGGTGCGT
>NZ_JBIVJP010000046.1:0-19829 GCF_044750285.1 Streptomyces sp. NPDC088812
GGGTACTTACGTGGTGCTGGCACAGCTCGTGGTTCTCCTTCGGGCCAGGATCATAATCCTGGCTTCAGGGACTCCACGAAACCGGGGTCAGCTCGGTTTTCTTCGCCCGTACCCGCTTGCCCGTACCGGGCTGCGTAGTGGTCTTCTGCCGCGGTACTGAGGGCGTTGCGGCCTCGTCGGGGGCAGGCTGTGTGGCGGTGTCCGTGGCGCCGAGTGCCTTTTGCATGTTCGTCAGCACGGTGTGGTCGTGTTGCAGGGCGAGTAGTTGTTCCTGCAGCGCGTCGATCTCCGCGCCGATGCGGTCCTGTTCCTTGGCGTTGCGTTCAAGGTCGCCTGCCACCTGGGCCGTGTAATGCGATGTCAGTTCGGTGGTGGCGGTCTGGGTGTCAGGCATGATGCTGGCCTTTCCTCGGGGCGCGGCCGCGGGCTGAAGTTACCCTCCAGAGCGGGCGCCTGGGCTGGGCGGTGATTCCGCAGGGCTTGATCGATTCGTGGGTGGCCGCGCCTGGTGCAGTCTGCTCCCGTGTAGCGATAGTACGGGCGGGGCGGAGCTGATTGTTCCGCTCGGAAGATGTCTTGCGCTCAGCCGCCCTGTCATCCATGCGCCGTAGTCAGTGCGGTCGAGGCTCGTCGGGCCGTGCTGTGGTGTGCTGTTGGGGCAGGTGCCAGAAGACTTCGTCGGTTTCTCGGTTGTGGTGCCAGGCGGTCAGTGTGTGTGATGCGGTCAGCCGGTCGAGGAGTTCGGCGGTCTGGTGGGGTGAGTGTCCGCACATGCGGGCGAGCACATTTATGTCGGTACTGCCGGCGTCCCCCGAGGTGTGCGAGGCAAGGGCCAGTGCGGTCAGCTGCAAAGCCGCAGGCCGTCCGGTCGGCGATGCCAATGGAGACGGACGCAGGGCCCAGTGCGCGGCGCGGGCCCGAGCTCGGCTGCCCGGTTGCTGGGAGAGGACTGCCGCATCCAGCAACTGCGCCTGGTACGCGGGTATTTGCCCGCCGTGCGGCGTAGCCAGCGTGTCTGTTCCAGCTCCTCCCACAGCTCGCTGCGGCCGTGCAGCCGCATGCCGCGCAGCAGTCCACCGGAAAGCTGGACGTAGCCGTGGGTGTCGGAGCGTAGGGCGCACTGCAGGGCGAGCAGGCGGGCGCCGGGGGAGGTGAACTGGGGGAGTGCCGCTACCAGATAGGTGAGCATCTCCCGCACGCGGGTGCGTTCGGCCGGGCCGCCCGGCGGCTCGGGCCGGCGCCGAGCGCGTCGATGAGGGCGCGGTGCGAGGAGGGTGGCGGGGACAACGGCCGTATGACTGGTGGCGGCCGCGCAGGCGGCGCAGGCGTCGGCGAGACGCCAAGTGCGGCCGCTGCGGTCGCGGGTGAGGGCGAGGAGCACCGGTCCTGCACAGCCGCGGTGGCGGGGATGCCACTGACAACCGCGCGCCCGGCACTGGCAGGTACGCAGATGCCCCGGCAGAGCGTCGGTACGGGCGTGGCGGGCCAGATGGGTCAGGGCCGCGGACCGTGCGGAGGCGGCCTGCACGGGGTGGCCGTGCAGCGTGCAGCGAGGACAGGCCAGAGCCGGCTCGCCCGGCTGCGGGCGCAGCTCCACCGTCCAGATGCGCTGCACCGTGGCGTGCGTGCTGGCAAGCCGCATCGGCCCGTTGCCCTCCCATCCGAATCCGTGCTGTCCAGGTGCCGTGCCCTCCCGGTGAGCGAGAGCGGGAGTCGGCCGCACCGTAGTGCAGATCCCTGCCCTCCCGCAGTGCCGGGCCGTCCATCGCCCACCTGCATCGATAGTGCAGGAACCCGCACTGACAGGGCAGGGGTCTGCACCTTCGGATGGTGGAGTGACGATCTTGCCGCCCGACCCCGACCTCACTGCGCTGCGTGTGACGCTGGCGCGGCTGAGGGACACGCGCGGCTGGACCTTCGACGAACTCGCCGCCCGCAGCGGCCTGGCCCGGCGCACCCTCATCGACCTCGAACACGGCCGCACCACCGGCAGCGTCACCACCTGGCACGCCCTCGCCCACGCCTTCGACGTCCCCATCGACCACCTGCTGGGCCCCATCTGCGACAACCACACCCCACCCGGCACCCCGGACTCCTGACCGTGCTGCCCCTGCTCGCCCACCGCTTCGCGATTCACCCGAACCGGCGAGCATGCATCGAACCTTCATACGTCGACTGGCTTACGCGTTCGATGCCACTGGGCCGCCCGGGGGAAACGGCCCTGTTCATCCCCGACATCGCGGGGTTTCGCCTGACACGGTCCCCGCTATGCACCCCAACACCCTCTCCACCGGCCGCCCCTGGGACGGCAGCCCCCTCACCACCCAGACGCGCCGTCCGCTGCGCGTGGCCGCCACCAGCCCCAACCGTCTGCTGCGCGCCGGCCAAAGCGTCCGCTGCCGCCGGTGCGGCAACCGCATCGACTTCTACCAGCGCGCCGACCAGCGGCCCATCGCCCTGCACCCCGCCGAACTGACCGCCGCCGACGTCCCCGAATCCTGCCGCTGGCACCTGAGCAGCGGCATCGCCCACCCGCACGGCGACGGAAGCGCCTGGTGCCGCATTCCGCACGCCGTGCTCTGCCCGGACCGCACCCCCACCACCCGGACCGGCCCGCACCTTGAGGCGGTACGCCGCCAACTCGCCGTCCGCACCCGCCGCCTCATCGACACCGGCGTCTTCACCCCGGCCCAACGTGCCGTCTGCGAGCCGCCTGCCGTCAGGCACCAGCCCGCCCGGTCCGTCGTGCAATTGCTGCTGGGCCGCTACCTTGCCGAGATCCCCATTGAGGGCATCCGGTGTGTGGCCCAGACCCGACACCGCCACCGCTGCCCGCAGCCCGTACTCGCCCCCAACACCCCCCAAGGCCTATGGACGCTGCTGCCCGCGAGCCCGCAGCGCGGCCAACTCGCCCTGCCCGCCACACTGATGGCCGTCTACGACCTCAGCCGCCTGCCCTACGCCGAGCAGCTGCGCTGGCGCACCCAACGATGCCCCGCCCACGCCGCCAATCCGGGCGCCGCCGACCTCGCCCTGGCCGACTGGCAGGTCTTCGACCCCCTCCTGCACGCGGCGCACATCCACACCCGCCTGCCCCACGCCACGCCCGGCCACCACGGGAAGGCATGACGATGCCCCACCACGCCCTGGACATCACCCTGACCCGACCCCTCACCCCGGCCGAACTCCACCAGGCCACCCGCACGATGCCGCTCGCAGCCAACCACGACGCCACCCACCTCCTGGCCCTGATGCCCGCCAAAAGCCCGACCAAGGCACTCAACCGACTGCGCCACCAGACCGGCGGACTGCTCCCCATCGACGTGATCACCACGCACTACCCCGACGCGGACGGCAAGATCCTCCTCAACATCGCCTTCCCGCCCGCCACACACGCTGCTCTCCAGGCCACCGCCGACAGCGCGGGACAACCACTCCGCCTCTTCCTCCAGTTGGCCCTCCAGCGGGCCCTGGCCCGGCACGCCGGCGAGGAGGCCGAGCGCCTCGACCGCGCAGTCCAGAACCTGCTTGCCCACACCACCGCACCCCATCTCCTGGCAGCCCTGGGCCGCACCCTCACCCGCACCCCCGGAGCCGCGCCGTGCTGACCCCCACCGACGAACAGCAAGCCGCCGCCGACGCCTTCCACGCCGGCGACCACCTGGCCCTGCAAGCCGGCGCGGGCACCGGCAAAACCACCACCCTGGCCCAACTCGCCCACGCCACCCGGCGCCGAGGCCGCTACCTCGCCTACAACCGAGCCATCGCCCAAGACGCGCGCACCCGCTTCCCGCCCACCGTCACCTGCAAAACCGCCCACGCCCTCGCCTACGCCGCCATCGGCCACCACTACACCCGCCGCCTCAACGCCCCCCGCCGCCCCGCCTGGCAGACCGGACAAGCCCTCGGCATCACCAAAGCCGTCCGGATCGGCGAACGCGACCTGTCACAAAGAACGCTCTCCAACGCCGCCCTGCGTACGGTGGCCCGCTTCTGCCACACCGCCGACCCCGCCATCACCCGCCACCACGTCCCTCACCTGCGCGGCCTGGAAGACCGCGACCTGCACGCCCAACTCGCCGCCCACATCGTCCCCTTCGCCCGCAAAGCCTGGGCCGACCTCCAGCACCCCGACGACGGCGCCGTCCGCTTCGACCACGACCACTACCTGAAGATCTGGGCCCTCACGAGCCCGAAAATCGATGCCGACTTCCTCCTGCTGGACGAGGCACAGGACACCAACCCCGTCGTCGAGCAGATCTTCCTCGACCAGCGCGGCCACGCCCAGCTGGTGATGGTCGGCGACTCCGCCCAGGCCATCTACGACTGGCGTGGCGCCAAAGACGTCATGACCGGATTCGACGGCACCCAGCTCGCCCTCTCCCAGTCCTTCCGCTTCGGCCCCCGCCTCGCCGACGAGGCCAACCGGTGGCTGGCCATCGCTGACGCCCCCCTCCGCCTCACCGGCACCGAGACCGTGCCCACCGAACTTAGTCCCCTCACCCAGCCCGACGCGGTGCTGTGCCGCACCAACGTCGGCGCCATCGCCCAGGTCATGGACCTGCTGACCACCGAACACCGGGTAGCCCTGGTCGGGGGAGGAGACAGCCTGCGCGCCCTGGCCCTGGCCGCCCACGATCTGAAGGACGGCCGCCGGACCACCCATCCCGAACTGGTCCTGTTCCCCTCCTGGGGCGAGCTGCAGGACTACGCCGCCCACGATCCGGCCGGACGCGATCTGCAGCCACTTGTCGACCTCGTCGACACCCACGGCACAGACGCCATCCTCTCCGCTGTTGCTCAACTGGTCCCCGAGCAACAGGCCGAGGTCACCGTCTCCACCGCCCACAGGGCCAAGGGCCGCGAATGGCCGCGCGTGAGAATCGCCAACGACTTCACCCCGCCCAAGGACAGCGACCAACTGGACGACACAGGCCGCGCGGTACCCGGCCCGATCGACGACGGCGAAGCCCGCCTCGCCTACGTCGCCGTCACCCGCACCCGCCACCACCTCGACATCGGCGGCCTGTCCTGGATTGAGGACCACCCTGCCGCATTCCTGTCACCATCACCGCAGGCCGGGGACAGGTACGCGTAGGCCTCACCCCACCGGCGAGGCCGATATATCCGACTCTGGGCAGACCACTTGCCGCCTGGCCCAGACCGCCTCCACCGGATCACGGGTCATGCCGCGACGGCATCGGGGCGCCCCGTCCTCCGCGGGTCCAGCCTGATTCATGACACTCCCGCCTGCGGTGGCTATCCAGGCACTCACGCTGCGCGGACAAGCAGAGCGGTACCCGGCTACCGACTGCGTACGTTTTGTTACCGGCTGGTGTCAGAGCAGCAGCTGGAGCCAGTCCGGGAACTCTGCTCCTGCGATGCGGCCCAGGCCCGTGGCGATTCCGCCGATGAAGCCGAGGATCACGACCGCGGCGGCGCGGCGTAGGCGGGAGGTCTTGCGCTGGGGGGCTTGGGGAATCGTCTGGGTCATGCTGCGAGCTTGAGGTGTGCGGAGGGTGGTGCGCATCGCGCAACGGTTGCCAATGGTGCGCAACGCGTTGCCAATTCGTGCGCAACAGTCCGACAGATCCAAGTGGTGGCCAACACTGGGTCAGTGACAACCAGTAGACGTCGAAGTGGGGCCAGTGCCCTCGGCCCGCTCCACCCGGATGCGGGCCCGGAGCGCCGGGAACTCGCCCTTGCTCTGCGCGAGTTGTTCCAGAGGCTCGAGATGCCCCTGCGGACGTACGCGGAGAAGGAAGCGCGCGCCGCCAGCTCCGTAAGCCGCGCGCTCAGTGGCGAGCGGCCCGCGCAGGAGGACTTCGTGAAGAACCTTCTCCACGACGCGGGCGAGCCTCCTCGGCCGCCGCTGTCCGAGGAGGAGACCGCCCGGGTGTGGGCGCTGTTCCGCAAGGACGAAGAGAGCCGCATGGATCCGGCGAGCCGCATCCGGCTCCTCGAGCGCAGCAGGCGCGAGCTGGAGGAGCGCCTGCGCGAGCTGGAGGACAGCCGGGCCGTCGCGGACACGGACGGCACCGCGGCCGAGCTGGACTCCCTGCGCCACCGGCTGCATCAGCGCGAGCAGGAGCTGGCCCGGGTCGAGCAGGAGCGCGACCAGCTGGCGCGGCGCATCGGGAAGCTGCTCGCCGAGGCTGGGCTCCGGGACAGCCGCGGGCCCGTGGTGATCCGGTCGTCGTCCGCCCGGTGGTACGACCCGGAGGCACGGCCCGGCCGGGGGCGGTACTGGCCCGCGTACGCCGACCTCCTGGCGCGACGGGGGTGGCCGGCCTCCAGGGTGGCCGACCTGGACGAGGCGACGGACCAGGTGGTGGAGAAGCTGGCCAACCCGGGCGCGGCGGAGGCCTACCAGGCCAAGGGCTTGGTGATCACGCCCGTCCAGTCCGGCGCGAGCGCCCACATCACCGGCTCCGTGGCCAAGGCGGTCGACGCGGGCTACCGCCTCGTCATCGTGCTGACGGGACCGAGCAACGCGCTGCGGTACCAGCTGCAGCGGACCCTCGACCGCGATCTGGTGGGGCGGGAGAACATCCTGCGTGGCGCGGGCGAGGCCGAGGACTCCGAGTACGTGGACGATCCCGACTGGTTCAAGGCGGACGGGTTCTTGCGGCACGGCCGACGTCCCGCCTCGGAGGGCGGGTTCGACATCGTCCGTCTGACGACGCGCGACAACGACTACGCCGGCCTGCGCCAGGGCCTCGCCGCGCTCGAGTTCGAGAAGCGGATGCCGCAGCTGCCGCTGAACGATCCCGAGAACCTGCACGCCACGTCCGTACGGCTCATGGTCGTGAAGAAGAACAAGACCATCCTGTCCAAGCTGGTCAAGGACCTGCAGAGCATCCACTCGCCGCTGGTGGAGATCCCCACGTTGATCATCGACGACGGCACGGAGTGGGATACGGGCGCCGTGAACACCCGCAGGAAGGCGACCGGAACGGGGAAGGCGGGCCTCACGTCCGTCCAGGCCGCCATGGCGGAACTGCTGGGCCTCTTGCCCAGGGCGCAGTACGTCGCCTACGCCACATCGCCCTTCGTCGGCACCCTCATGGACCCGGCCGCCTTGGAGGACCTGTTCCCGAGGGACTTCATCGTTTCCCTGCCGCGCCCGGCCGGCTACGTGGGTGTGGAGGACTTCCACGACATCGACTCGGTCGTCCCGGAGGAGCGGCGGACCTTCGCCAACTCTCCGGAGAAGGCGCACGTCCGCAACCTCGTGCTCCGTGACAAGGACGATGACCAGGGCGAACGACAGGCGATGGACATGTTCGTGCTGACCGGTGCCGTGAAGCTGTACCGGGCCGCGCGCGGCGGGGGCGAAGTAAGAACCGACTATCGCCACCACATCATGATCGTTCACTCTTCGGATCGCGTCATTCGGAAGCGGGAACAGGCAGCGCGCTTGCGCCGCCTCTGGTACGAGGGTTCCTACGACCGGGCCGACGGTCTGGTACGGCTCCGCGAGCTGTACGAAAGGGACGTCGAGCCCGTTTCCTGCGAACGGGCCGACGGCCTGCCCGTCCCCGAGTCCTTCGACGAGCTCGCGCCGTACGTCGTTGCTGCGTGGTCGCGGATCGACTCCGACGGCAACCCCGTCGTGATCGAGAGCGGATCCACACACGGCGAACACGGCGGGCATGAGCTGGACTTCGCGCGGCGGCACATCTGGAAGATCCTCGTCTGCGGCTCACGGCTCTCCCACGGCGGCACCGTCGAGGGTCTGACCGTCATCTACCAGGGGCCACGCACCGATAGCGCGGTGGGTCTGGCCGGGATGGGACGCTGGGCCGGCTTCCGTATCGGTTACCAGGACCTGATGCGGCTCTACTTCGCGCGAGTCCCGGACGATACCGGTGGGGGCCTCTTCGACGCCTTCGCAGCGATCTTCCGCGACCAGCGCTCGTTCCAGGAGGATCTGGCGCGCTACGCCGTCGAAGTCGACGGCAGGCCACCGCTCACGCCCGCCCAAGTGCCGCCGCTGCTCGCGCAGCACCTGGGCGCGATGGACGCGGAGCAGCGACGGAACGCCCTCTTCAACGCCGAACTGGTCGAGATCCGCTCGCCCGGCCGGTGGATCGAGCCGCTCGCCCACCCCGTGGACGCGGCGGCGAAAGCCCGCAACGTCCAGCAGTGGCGGCCGCTGCTGGACGTTCTGGCGGAGCCCCGCGTGCTCAGCGGCCGATCCACCTCCCTCCGCGCCCGCACCGGCCTGGTCCCGCACGCCCGCCTGATGCATGTCTTCTCCGAGCTGGAGGGCACCGGGCCGCAGCTGCGCCCGCACCTCCCCTACCTGGAGCAGCTGGGACCAGAGCCCGGGGGCCAGTGGCTGCTGGTCGTGCCGCAACCCGCTGGTGACGGACCCACGGCGTCGGTTCTCGGCTTTGAATCGCTGCCCCTCTTCCGCCGAGCGCGTCGGGCCGGCCGGGGGGACGGCTTCGGCAGGATCACGAACCCGTCGCACGAGTCCGCGGTCGAGGCCGCGGTGGGCCGGGCCGACGGGGCGCTGTCGCTCCTGGGGGCAGTGCTCCTGTACCCCATTCACGAAGGGGAGGACGGCTCCGTCAAGGAGGGTGAGGCGGACCCGTCGCAGATCGTCATGGGGGTTGGCATCTACACCCCGGAGAAGGAGGAGGGCCCGTTGCTTCGCTTCCGGTCCGTACGCAGCCCTTGATGCGACCGGCGTTGAAGCCGGGGATGTCCCTCGGTCCCTGGGGCGGTGCACGGCGCAGCCAGGCCCAGGCGGAGGCCAGCACGTTCGACATGGGAGCACCGCCCCGTCCGTATGCGTGCGCTCCGTGCCGGGAAGTCCGCAGCTCGCCGGGGCGGCATCTACACGGCCCAGTCGATGTGGTAGCCGTAGGTCTGGCGTGACTGCTCTCGGTTGGCCAGGCGCGGCAGGATCAGCGGCATGAGCAGGTCGCGGAGGATGCGCCCGGCGGGGTCTGCGGCCTTGTTGTTGGCGATCCGGGGCGGCCCCGTGCCGGACTTGTGTGGCCTCCTGGAAGGCATCCTCGGCACAGTCGTCGCCCCCGCCGTCGTTGCCGCCCTGGCCGACCTCGCCGATGTCGAGGAGGTCCTTGTCGCCCAGCCTCAGCAACTGCACTTCGTTACCAGTGACGCCGTAGGCAGCCTTCTCCGTCCCGAAGGACTGGCCCCAGTGCCGGAAGACTCAAGGGGATCGCACGGCGGGACCCCGCCCTGGACCTGCGGGTGGAATCCGAACGCCGCGAGCAGGTCGACAACTGGATGCAGCAACTCGGACTGGACGCTGGGCTCATTGGCATGGAAGCGCTCCTCGACCGCATCCGTGCCACACCCACCGCTGACCGTCGACGCGCTGATCCCCGCCGGCCTGCCGGCGGGGACGGTGAACTTCGTGACGCACGCGCCCGAGGACGCCCCCGCCGTCGTGGAGGCCACGATCGCGCACCCGGCCGTCCGCCGGGTGAACTCCACGGGCTCCACCCACGTCGGGCGCGTCATCGGGCGGCTGTGCGGCGAGCACCTCACGCCGTCCGTGCTCGAACTGGGCGGCAAGGCTCCGCTGGTGGTGCTCGACGCCGACATGGACGCCGCCGTCGACGCGGCGGCCTTCGGGGCGTTCGCGAACTCGGGCCAGATCTGTATGTCGACGGAGCGGATCATCGTCGACGAGACGATCGCGGACACGTTCGTCGAGCGGCGCGTCAGCGGTGTCGACGAGGCAGTCGAGGCCGCGAACGACAGCGAGTACGGTCTGTCGGCGGCCGTCTTCGGCCGTGACGCGGACCGCGCCCTCGCCGTGGCGCACCGCATCGACTCCGGGATCTGCCACGTCAACGGACCGACGGTGCACGACGAGCCCCAGATGCCCTTCGGCGGCGTCAAGGCATCGGGCTGGGGCTGCTTCGGCGGCATGACCGGAGCATACAAGTTCACGGATCTTCGCTGGATCACGGTCCAGGAGGGGCCGCGGGCGTACCCGTTCTGGCCTCACGCCGAGGGCGCGCCTACGACGGCGGACGGCGGCACACCCGAAACGGGGACCCGGTCGCACGAGGAGCGAGCAGCAACGACCCCGCCAAGAACCTCCAGACCATCATGGACTACTCCGACTGGGGCAGCGCCTTCCCCTCCAGTACTCCAAGTTCAACAACACCCTCAACAAGGCCAAGCCTGCCAGCCTCACATTCAACATCTACGGCACCGGCTGGTCCTCACCGCTGTGCAGGTTCACCGCTTCGCCAGGGGGCGGGAGCGCGGACGCCCTTGGACCGTGTACTACAGGATGCGGGCAGCGGGACCAGCACAATTGCTTTGATCTGCGGAAACGGGACATGATGCGATTACGTGGCACACTCCGCCACGATCCCTGTCGACCTCGTAATGCGTAGGTCTCGGGTTCGAATCCCGAAGGCGGCTCTACCCAAGACCAGGTCAGATGTGCTCTGACCTGGTCTTTTATGCTGAACTCCTGATGGTTGGTCAGCTTGCGAGGTTGGCTGACGGAGGAGGGAGTGCGAGGGGTGCGTATCGAGATTCGCTGAGCCAGGCCTGTGACCTGGCCTTTTGTTGGTCAGTCGGGGTCGCGCTGGGTGAGGTAGGCGCCGCCAAGCGCTTCGTACGGCATGATCGGCCGTTGTGGAACCCGAAGTGATCGCACGAGCGACGCGTTACCACTGATCGTCGAGCACACCGGGGACCGTACTCCCCGAGCGCTCGCCGAGGCCGAGGGGGCGGACGTCAGGCACACCCTGCGGAGCATCGACGCGACCGCCGTCGAGGAGCAGCACGACGAGGCCGGCGCGTTCTGGGCGGACATCGTCCGTGAGTCGGCGACGGCGACGAAGCTGGAGAGCGGGCTGGCCAAAGTGTGGCTGGACGCCCCGGTCGAGACCCGTGACGACGTCGGCAACGCCCAGATCGGAGTCCCGGCGGCCCGGGCGGCCGGATACACCGGCAAGGGCGTGAAGGTCGCCGTTCTCGACACCGGCTGGGACCACGACCATCCCGACCTGGACGGTGCGGTGGTCGCGGAACGGAACCTGGTGGCCGACTCCGACAACGCCGACGACGACAACGGCCACGGAACCCATGTGGCCGGCATCATCGCTGGCAGCGGCGCCGCCTCGGACGGCCGGTACGAGGGCGTGGCCCCCGACGCCTCTCTGCTCGTCGGCAAGGTCATGGACGCGAGCGGCAGCGGATTCAGCATCGCGGGCATGGAATGGGCCGTGGCCCAGGGGGCCGACGTCGTCAACATGAGTCTCGGCACGCGTCTGCCCAGCTCCGGAACGGACCCCTTGTCCCAGGCGGTGAACACCCTGTCGGCGCAGAGTGAGGCACTCTTCGTCGCGTCGGCCGGAAACTCCGGACCCGGTGCCTCCACGGTCGGGGCGCCGGCCGCGGCCGACGCGGCACTCACCGTCGGAGCGGTCGACTCCACAGGGGCGATCGCCTCGTTCTCCAGCCGGGGCCCCCGGCTCGGGAACGGAAGCATCAAACCGGACGTCACCGCCCCCGGAGTCGCCGTGATCGCGCCCCGGGCCAAGGGCACCCCCGTCGGTGACGTCGACCCCGAGGGCCCGCAGGGCCCGGTCGACGACAACTACACGGCGCTGTCCGGCACGTCGATGGCGGCACCGGCGGCGGCGGGCGCAGTGGCGCTGCTCGCCCAGGCGCACCAGGACTGGGACGGCGAACGGCTCAAGGACGCGCTCATGTCCACGGCCGGCCCGCAACCCGCGCAGAGCGTCCACGTCCAGGGCAGCGGTCTCGTCGACGTGGCCAGGGGCACGAGCCAGCCGGTCACCGCATCCCCCGCGAACATCAATGTGGGGCCGTTCACCTGGCCGCACAA
This sequence comes from Streptomyces sp. NPDC088812, assembly GCF_044750285.1. Taxonomy (NCBI): domain Bacteria; kingdom Bacillati; phylum Actinomycetota; class Actinomycetes; order Kitasatosporales; family Streptomycetaceae; genus Streptomyces; species Streptomyces sp. NPDC088812. Next base: position 11,858 of record NZ_JBIVJP010000046.1, read on the forward strand.
GGCGCACCCGGCCGAGACCACGACGATCACCTACCGGAATGACGCCGATGCGTCGGTGACGCTGCGCATCCGTCCGTCGTCGGCGACGCCGGACCTGGCGGCACCGCCCGAGGGAACACTGAGTCTGTCCGCCACCGAGATCACCGTGCCGGCCCACGGCACGTCCACGGTGGACGTGACCGTCGACCCGTCGGCCGGGCTCCCCTCCACCGGCGGCTCGTACGGCTGGCGACTGGAGGCGACGACGTCCGACGGCGCCACCCGGGTCGAGACCGTGCTCGGGGCGCATTTCGAGGAGGAGAGCTACGACGTCGACCTCACGGCCCTCGACCGCAACGGAACCACGCCGCTGGCGCCGTACCAGAGCACGGTCGTCATCGATCCTCTCGACCGGACCGGCTCCTCGACGTCCGTGTTGATCAACTCCGTCAAGCCCGAGGCACACATCCGGCTGCCCAGGGGCAGGTACGGTCTCACCGCCCTCACCACCACGGTGGATCCGGAAACGAAGGCGGCCACCGAGCTCACCCTCGAGAGCAGGCCCGTGGTCGAGCTCGACGAGGACGTCGCGGTCCGGTTCGACGCGCGCGAGGCCAAGCCGGCGTCCGTCGGTGTCCCGGACGACACCGTCGCACCCTGGTTCCGTGACTTCGGCGGCCAGACCACCGCTGTCGACTCCACCGGCCGACGCGAGACATCGGGCTTCGGGGTCTTCACCCCGCACTACTCGACGACGGCGTTGTCCGCCGTGCCCACCTCGGCCGCGGACCGGGACGACGCCTACCGCTACTACTACCGCACCACGCTGGCGGCACCGGCGGACCCCGGCGCGTTGGCCGACAGCCCCGTCTACGCACTGGTGGAGGACAAGCAGGGAGGCATTCCGAACCGGCTCTCCTACGAGGTCCCGCGGCGGCAGCTGGCCAAGGTGGACGCCTTCTACGGCAAGCGTGACGGTCAGCGTGACGGAGCGGCCCGGATCATCTCGGGCTTCGTGGGCGGCCAGACCAGCCTCATCACCGTGGTGCGCAACGTACCGCTCGCCGCACGACGGGCGGAGTACTACAGCGCGGACCCGGACGTCTCCTGGACGGGGATCCTCGGCAACTACATGACTCCGGACGGCACCTCTTACTACGGGCTCGGACACATGGCGTCCAACCCGCGGACCTACAAGCCGGGCAGCACCTCGAAGGAGAGCTGGAACTATCCGGTGGTCGGTCCGGCGCTGCCTGCGAACGGGGAGTTCCTGACCCGTACCGGAAACCGGATCGCACCCGCGTTGTCCCTGTGGGGAGACTCCGACCCGAACCACTACAACTGGAACGACCGCGCGTTCAGCCAGGGCACGGCGACCCTCTACCGGGACGGGACCGTGGTCGGCAAGCTGACCAGCCCGTGGCCGGACGAGGCAAGCTTCGACAACTTGGACGAGTACTGGACCGTGCCCGGCGACGCGGCCGACTACCGGCTCGAAGTCTCCGCGTCGCGAGACACGTCCTGGCACGGTGCGCGGTCGCAGCGGATCGAGGCCGGCTGGACGTTCCGCTCCGCGAGCACCGACACGACCGCCCCGCTGCCGCTGACCGTGCTGCGTTTCCAGCCGCCGACCGACCCGAACGGCGTCGCTCCGGCCGGGAAGAGCTTCACGATCCCGTTCGCCGTGCAGCAGCAGGGGCCCCGCTCGAAGCAGGGCGTCGCCTCGCTGACGGTCGAGGTGTCGTACGACGAAGGGGCGACGTGGACGCGCGTTCCCACCAAAGTCCGGGGCACTGCGGGGCAGTCCGTCGTGACCCACCCCGCGGCCCCCTCCGGCAGCGGCTGGGTGTCGCTGCGCGCCAGCGGTGAGGACCACTCCGGCAACGCCTTCAGGCAGACGGTGATCCGGGCCTACCGCGTCGGCTGACGACCACCCGGGGCCGGGGTGGGAGACACAGCGTCCCCCACCCCGGCCCCACAACACGGTCGTCCTCCGAAGACGGCGGTTCGGCACCACGCCGGCATCTGGCCGACAGCCGGCCCCGTGACCAGGGCGGGTAGCCGCCGGCTCCGCGGTCGCGCGAGCCGGGCCACCGGCCGGGGTTCCAGGCCTCGTCGGGCGCCTCCGCCCAGTTGTCATGGTTCCAGCCCCGTGCGCGCAGTTCCTCCCGGACGCCGTACTCGACGATCACGTCCTGGGCGTCGAGGAGTTCACCCGCGCCCCGCTGGCGCTGGACCTCGGCGAGCCAGGCGGCCCTGCGCCGGGACGCCTCCCGGCGCGGCGTACGGCGGGGGGTGTACCACCGGGGGGAGGCGGAGCGCCGTTCCCGGAGCGACTTGTGCTCCTCGGCGAGGTCCTTGACCTGTTGGGGGATGCCGTCGTCGACGGAGATCCACACTGCCCGTACCGCTGCGCGAGGCATGTTCCACCGCCCGGGTCATCGAATATTGCAATGCTCAACGCAGCGTAGCGGCCCGTCGGGGTGACGGACCGTCAGACCAGTGATTCCACTCGGCGCCGTGCACGGTCGTACGACGGCCTCCGTCCCGTCCCGGACGCCCGTCCGTCCCCCGGCGCCCTCGGGGGACGGACACGCTCCGAACACGTTCGCCAGCGCTCACATCACGCCATGATCCCCCTGTGCCGCCCTGCGCTCGCAGGTCACACACCTTCCACTGACAAATACCGGACACCACCACCAATTATCTGCACACCAATCTCCATTATCAAAGTTATTCAAGCGTGCATACAATGAGAAATTAGAGACCTATTTCAGGATGCATTTTCAGGGAAATCCAGGAGCCGATTAGCCAGGTAGCTTCCGGTGCCGGGGAGACGGGACCTGTAGGTGTCGGTGGCGTGGCCCACCCGGTATTGCGCCCGGTTCGTACGGCCCGGGGTCCGAGCCGTACGACGGCAGGGCGGGGGAGAGGCACGCGCCGCCGGGCCCGGACGGCGCACCCCACAGTTCCTCGGGCGGGCACCCATGCGCGGAGCCCGTCACATCTGTTCCGTCCTGCACCGCAGGCACGAGCGGGTCGGGGCAAGGCCCGCCGGCCGGCGGGGAGGGCGGGGATGCGGATGGCGAGCTACTGGCGGAGGCGTTCGCCGCTGAGCTCCAGGCCCTTGGCGCCGGCGTGCAACGGCCCGGGCGGCCGAGGCCCACTCATGGGCGCCGCCCCCGCGTTGTGACGTCGGATTCACGGTCGCTGTGGCAGACACCCGCCCTGCTGCTCCTATGGCCCGGGCCAAGGCGTCCCGGCCGCCCGTCTACGGTCGGCGCTCTGCGCCTGTGCTGTCGGCTACGCCTCGACATTGCCGACGACCGAGCCCGTTTCCTCAACGTGGGCCCGGTGCGCCTGTGCGCGGTCGGTGAGGTGGTGGATGTGGTCGATCCCGGCTCGCATATACGCCTCGGCCCCGTCCTGCTCGGCGCCGGGCAGCCGCAGCAACCCTCCTTGGCTCTCGACCTGTTCGGCCAGGACGGACTCCAGCCAGGCGGCGAGCGCGGCGAGTTCGGGGGCCAGGCACATGGCCAGGACGTGGGGAACGCCGGACGGGTTGATCATGAGAGGGACCGTCCGGGCCACGATCAGGGCGAACCCGGACTGGTCGAGCTGTGTCCGCAGGCCGGCGAGGGCGGGGTTGTCCGGCATCCCCAGTCCGGGCAGCAGGTACAGCACGCCGACCCCAGCGAGCAACTGCGCCACGGCGCGCGCGGCAGCCATCTCCTCGGCGCCAGCCGCCTGAAGGGAGGCGAGCGGGTCCACCGAGCCGGCCTGGATCCAGTCCTCCAGGGTGCCGTCGGCCTCGGCCTGCCGCGCGGACTGGGCGACCGGCACCCAGTCAAGGCCGGGCATCAGGGTGGCGATCGCATCGACGAAGGCCCCGCCACCGACCTCGTCAACACCCATGCCGGCAGCCGCGGCAAGCCGTACCGCCCCGTACCGCCGCCTCAGTTCCACGCCCCGGTCGAGCACCGCCTCCGGTTCCTCGAGGACCCGCCGCATCTCGTCCGGGTGCGGCGGCCCGCCCGGCCCCCGCCCCAGCACCCGCCCGGCCTCTGTGTAGAAGGCGTCCTGCGTCTCCTGGTCGGCACCGGCCGCAGCACGGGCCTGGACAGCCAGGCGCTGCGCCGACGAGCGGCCCATGGCCCACACCAGTGCCTGGTGCAAGGCCGACCACGGCGGCTCCGGCACCACCATGGCTCCGGGCAGCGCTGGACGTCCGGCCTCGGCGTACCAGGCGATCACCGTCCAGCGCAGGTCCCGGCCCGACCGCGCGTGCCGCCCGAGCGCCGCGGCGACCGCGACGGTCTCCTCGGTGAAGACCGACACCGAGCCGCGCCCGCGCCCCAGCCACAGCCGCTCATGCCCGGCCAGCAGCCCCGCCGCGCGCCACCGCTCCAACTGCGCCGCCGACACCGTCACCCCGAGCGCCGCAAGGCGCTCGATCAGCTCCTGATCCGCCCCGCTCGGCTCTCCTCTGACCACCCGTCCACTTTAGAACCCCGCGAGGTACCCGGAAATGATGCGTGCCGCACACGGTGAACTCAACCCAACACCCGCCGCCGCACAGGCCTGAACCGGTCCTGAACTGCCCAAAGGAGCGCCCTCTGATGCCCACCCGCACCACCCGTACGGCCACGGCCGCCGCCGCGTTCCTCCTCGTCCCCACCACAGCCAGCCGTACCGCACTCGTTTACGTGGGCCTTGCTCTTCTGCTGCTCCTGGCCCTCGCTGCGGTCCTTGCCTTCGGCGCCGCCTACGCTCCGAACCCGGCCCGCCGTACCGCCGCTCGCCGCACCCTCCACCTCCTCCTGTGCCTCGCCCCCTGGTACCCAGACCGCCCATAAAACGGAAAAATGCAGGGAGAGCGGCCCTCAACAAAACGCATCCCGCCCCTGCCTAATATCAACCCAAGTAGCCCAGCCCATCACTCACCCTTCAACTCCAGAATAAAACCCTCTTTCAAGAAATCTGATACACTATCCAACCGGCCTTTCAGGCATCCACCCCTAGCTTGTCAATGGGCCTGGATAGAAAATTCCATCGGGCCGCCCAGGCCATCGATAGAAGAAGCCATATCCACCAGCCCCCGGACCATGCGTGAATACCTTTCCGATGCGACCCGGAAGAAAAAACCGTAGCTAGCCCCAGACCCAATCTAACGGCCTCCGGGGATTCGCTCGGGACGTGTTTTATGGGCGGCCGACAGGGCAAGCCGGGCACAAGGCGGGTCGGCAACCCAGGGGCCGCAGAACCTGCGCATCCGGGACTGCCCTGCTCCGCCGCCAACGGAGACAGGTGTCGGACTCTCCCTACAAGCCCCGCAGCGCGGGGAGACAGCATGCTCCAACCGGGCTGACCAAGAGTGCCCTTACACACGGCTGCGCCCTGTTCCGTTGCCCGCCAGGAGAACCCGATGCTCACCACCCCTGTACAGCACCACTTGGTCGCGCCCGTGCCCGAGGGCGGAGAACTGTCCTTCACACGTGAGGACACGGCATCAGGCTCTGGACACGGGCGCTCGCCCGCCGAGTCGACGAACACCCCCAGAACACCCCCACTAGCTCAGGGAAGTTGAGGCACCGGCATATGAGGGAGCCCCTGACCCGGCGCCCCTGCGCGACTTCGTCAGCGGCTACATAGAGCTCGTAACACGATCATGCAGCCCAGCCCCAGCAGCCCTGTCGTGGTGGAGCGTGGGAGCGTGGCCTTGGATCGTGGGCGACGGCTTGCGCGGGGAAGAGGGGCTGGATGAGCGTGATGTGGGCGGCGACGTCGCCGGAGTCTGGACTGTTCCATCCGGATGAGAGGCGCTCAGAGGTGAAGGATCTGTCAGATCACTTCAACGACCTGCGTTCCTGTGGCCAGGGGTACCTCGAGGTTCGGTCGCCGGACAGGGAGTTCCCGGTGCTGATCCTGGCCTTCCGAGCTAATCACGCGGTCGTCCACCTGATGAGTGACACCGATCGGATGTCTCTGCTCGTAGGAGACGGCACCGTCCCCTCGGGTGCCGAGGTCGACGTCCCGATCATGGACGACCTCGCCGTGTTCACGGGCAACTTTGTCCTGGATACCGATCGGGCCTGGGAGCTGGTGCACGACTTCACGCAGACGTGGGCGGCCGGCCCCCTGGGTAAGTGGTGTGAGTTGTAGCCAATAGCTCGTGACACGATCATGACCAGTGCTTCTTCAGTCGCCTCCAGCAAATGAGTCCGCAGGCCAAGGAGACGAAGGCGTCGTGGAGTTCGGTTCGGCGTTCCCAGCGGACGGCGAGGCGTTTGAACTGGTGGAGCAGGGCGAAGGTCTGCTCCACGACGTAGCGGAGCTTGCCGAGGCCCTTGATGTTCGGGGCGCCCTTGCGGGAGATCACTGGCAGAATCCGGCGCTTGCGCAGATCCTCGCGGTTGGGGTTGGAGTCGTATCCCTTGTCCCCGAGCAGCGAATCAGGGCGGCGGCGTGGCCGGCCGGGACGCCCGGCCGTCGGCGGGATGCCGTCGACCAGGGAGAGGGTCTGGGTGACGTCGTTGACGTTCGCCGCGGTGGTGATGACCTTGAGCGGGGTGCCGCGTCCGTCGCAGATCAAGTGGTGCTTGCTGCCCGACTTCCGGCGGTCGACCGGCGACGGGCCGGTGTCGGCTCCCCCTTTTTCGCACGGATGTGGGAGCCGTCCACACACGCACGGGACCAGTCGAGTTCGCCGGCCGCGTTCAACTTGGCGAGCAGAACGCGGTGCAGCTGGTCGAAGACGCCGGCCTGCTGCCAGCGACCCAGGCGGCGCCAGCAGGTCTGTCCCGAGCCGAACCCCAGCTCCAGGGGGAGGAGTTGCCAGGCTATGTCGTTGTGGAGCACGTAAAGAATGCCCTGCAGACACAGCCGGTCCGCCACAGGCCGCGGACCCGGCGACTTCTCCGGCCACGGCGGAAGCAACGGCTCGATCAGTGCCCACAAGTCGTCGTCCACGATCCACGGCCGAGTACTCACACATCACGAACGGCCGAATCATCACACCAGTCACGCCCCACCAGCACGTTTCAACAAGATCGTGTTACGAGCTCATAGAGCGGGCCGGCCACGGCCCGCACACCCGGCTGTCCCTGGGCCGGCATCCCCGACGTCCGTCCGCTGATCAACCAGACTCACCTCGACAACGACACCAGCCCCCGTTCCCCTCACTATCTATGCCACCTCCGAACACCAACAGCCCAGAGGAAGGAGCCGCGCCCGAGCTCCTCCTCAACTGCCGAGGCCTAAGCGACAGGAAGGGAGGGGGCCATGCCTTACAGCCCGGTGAGGGCAGAAGCGAGCGGTGCGTGGAGAAACGGAGCTGCTCTGGCTGCTCACAGTGGATCACCACGGTGGGGCGAGGGCGGAAGCGGAAGTGCTGTTGGGCTCGATTGACTGGGGGCGCGCAGCCCCGGGGCGGACTAGTACCCCAGCTCACCCCCGGCCCGCCCACGGGGAGCACAGGGCCCCTCGCCCTCACTCCAAGGAAGGGGAGCAGCCCCACAGCCGTCACACCGCACACGGGCCCAAAGCCCCACCCAGCCCCCGGCCAACAGTCAAGAAGCCCCCTCAAAGCAACCGAACCCTTCGAATATTGCAATCCTCAATACTCCCCAACGAGCCGTCAGGCCCGCGACATCCCACCCCCAACCCCCGGTCATGATACTTGGCATGACACCGCGCCACACCTAACAGTCCGTCAATAACCGGAGCGCGCCAGCGCTCCGACAAACCCCAACACGCAAAACCCAAAAAGGGCCGCGCCAGCGGGCCCAACAAAACCAAAAGGAATTTTGCCGCCAGGCAAAAACAGAAACCCAAAATCCACCCACAACCCCAGAATTTGCCGCCAGGCAAATTCACACGCAAAACCAAGGGCCGCGCCAGCGGCCCGACATAAACCACAGAGAATTCGCCGCCAGGCGAATTCCGGGGGCGAGGAATTCCGCCAGGAATTCCCAAAGGGGCTTTATGCCCCCCG
>NZ_JBIVJP010000047.1:0-19586 GCF_044750285.1 Streptomyces sp. NPDC088812
GGCGGTCGGGCTACTCGTTTTCCGCCCAACCCGCCGCCCCCGGGGGGGCCCCCCCCCCCGGCCGCCCCTGGTGGGGGGGGGGGGGGTCCCGGGGGGGGGGCCCCGCGGGGGGCGGGGGGCCCCACAACTCTCCTGGCGGTCGGTTCAGCAACCGGCGGTCACGTTGCCGCAGTAGATCCAACCGATGTTGTTCTCGCTGTCCCTCACCCAATACCACTTGTTGCCGTACGAGTTGTAGTCGTAGGTGTACACGTAGAGCGACTCCCCGTTGTAGGTCCAGCTCACCGGGTCGGCGCTCCCGTAGTAGTCCTCCCGGAGGTAGCCACCCGTCGAGGACGTGTACGCGGTGGCGGACACGTCACTCGACGGCGTGGCGGAGCTGCCCGACACCGCGGTGGCGGGCGGAGCGACCGCGGGGGCGGCTGCCGCGGCCGGGACGACCGTGGTGCCGGCCGCGAGCGCGGTGCCGAGTGCGGCGGTCGCGAGGGCATGGCGTATACGCATGGGTCTCCTTCTGTTCGGTGACTGTGCCGTGTTCGCGGCGTCGCGCGGCGGTGGCGCGTGCACGCACCTGGCATTCCGACCATGCGGCGAGCGGTACGGCCGGTGCGGCCGTCGAGCCGGTCGGGTGCTTAGGAGGCTGCCGCCGCCGGCGATGTGAGGCAACCGCCGGGCGCCGTCCCGGACACGGCGCTGCTGTCCGGGCTGGTCCACGCGCCGTGTCCGGTTGAGCTTCCTTCCTGTCCGGGGCTCCACGGAGGTGTGTCAGATCACCTTCAACCGCACCAGCGCGCCCAGCGTCACCGCCCCGGGCGGCAGCGGCAGCGGCAGCGGCAGCCACAGGGTGATGATCCGATAGGCCAGGACCACCGCCGTCACCACCGGTGCCGGGCCGCCCGCCGGGACGAGCGCCACGACCAGTGCCGCCTCTCAACCGCGCCTCTCCCCCGGTGGGGATCACTCACGCGGGTGGAGACGGTCCCCTGACGTGCAGCAACGACCCTTCTCATGGGCGGGCTTCACACATCCCGGGGATCGGACCGGCCGTCGTACAGGGCTGGCGACCGCCGATGCCGAAACGGCAACTGCAGGGCCGTGACAACGGCGAAGCCGATCGCCGGTACTGCGAAGAACAGGCCTCACGGGTGACCGCGGTGCCCACCCGTGAGGGGGAATGGGGTACACGCGATCGTGCGCGGCCTCGGCGGCGATTCAGGCGGTCGACATGATCGCTCGGGTGACGGCCGTGATCGCCGGGGCGGGGCGGCCGGGGAGGCGGGCCACGAGCACCCTGCGGATCTCGGGGGGTGCGCCGTCCACGCGCAGCAGGCTCACCCCGGGCGGCAGCACCGGTGAGAGCCGGGACGGCACCGTCGTCACGCCGAAGCCGCCGACGACCAGATGGAGCTTCGTCAGCCAGTCGCGCGCGGAGTGGATGACGCGAGGCCGTCCGGGCAGGCCGGGCCAGACGCCGAGCAGCGGCTCAGAGCTCGATGACGGGGTGGCGATCCACGCGGCACCGACCAGCTCGTCCATGTGCACCGTGGTGCGTCCGGCGAACTCTCCGGTCGAGGGCACTGCCACGACCAGTTCGGTGTCCGCGACGGTCTCGACGTGCAGGCGCGGCGAGTCGCCGTCGAAGGGCCGGTGGGGTGGGCGGGACGTCAGCACAGCGAGGTCGAGCGAGCCCGCGCGCAGCGCCCGGATCAGGGTGGGCGTGGTGCTCTCGCGGGTGGTGACCGTGACCTGCGGATCGGTCTGTGCGAGGAGTGCGAGTGCGGCGGGCAGGATCGCCGCGCCGGCGCTCGGGACTACCCCGAGCCGCACCAGTTCGGTCCGCGGGACGGTGCCGGCGAGCTCACGCTCGGTTGCTGCGAGCGAGGCCAGGACTGTGTGGGCGTGCCGCAGCAGGGTCAAGCCGGAAGGAGTGAGCCGTACCCCGTCCGGGCGGCGTTCGAACAGGGTGGTGCCCGCGCTGCGTTCGAGGGCGGCGGCCTGGCGTGAGACGGCCGACTGGGTGTAGCCGAGTCGGGCAGCCGCCGCGGTGAAGCTGCCGGACTCGGCGATCTGCCGCAGGACCCGCAGTCCCGCGCTGGAGATGTCCATGCGACCTACGCATACCACACATGCCAGATCATCGCTTCCCGCATGCCTACCCAGCTCCTAGTGTCGATCTCCACGAACACGGACGAACACGGAGGTCATCACGTGCGAGCAGCAGTTCTCACGCAGTTCGGCGCCCCGCTCACGGTGCGGGAGGTGCCCGACCCCGACGCCGGGGGCGGTGAGGTGGTGGTTGAGGTCCTCGCCGCCAACGTGGCGCCCTACGCGGCCGAAGTCTTCGGTGGCAAGCGGAACTACCCCCTTGTCCCTCCTGTCGTGCCCGGTGTCGGCGGCGTGGGGCGGATCATCCACGTCGGCCCGGACGCCACCCGGCTGCGCATCGGTGACCTGGTGTGGTGCGACTCGACGGTGCGCTCGCGGGACGATGCCCTGACGCCCGACATCACGCTCCAGGGCTGGAGCTCGCGCGGCGAGGGCGGCGCGCGGCTCGCCCGGTACCTGCACGACGGTTCGTTCGCCGAGCTCATGCGGGTCCCGACGGAGAACGTCTTCCCGCTGCCCACCGTGGCAGCGGACGATCCGGCCCGCTGGGCCGCACTCACCGTGCACGCCATCTCCTACGGCGGGCTGCTGGCAGGCGGGCTCGCAGCCGGCGAGACGCTGCTCGTCAGCGGGGCCACCGGCAACCTCGGCAGCAGCGCGGTCGCGGTCGCGCTCGCGATGGGAGCGGGCCGCGTGGTCGCCCCGGGCCGCAAGCAGGCCGCGCTCGACCTCCTCGCGGACCGGTTCGGTCCGCGGCTGCACCCGGTCCCGCTGACCGGTGACGAGGCCACCGACCGCGCGGCGATGTCCGCGGCGGCCGACGGCACGATCGACATGGTGATCGACATGCTCCCTCCGAGCGCACCCAGCTCGGCGTCGCGCGCGGCGGCCATGACCGTGCGCGAGTACGGCCGCGTCGTCCTCATGGGCGGCGTCGGCATGCTCGGTGGCGACGACCTAGCACTCCCGTACCCCTGGATCATGCGCAACTCGATCACCGTGCGCGGGCAGTGGATGTACCCGCGCACAGCCAATGCCGGCATCATTCGGCTCCTCGCCTCGGGCACCCTGGATCTCGCCCCCGAACGAGTCCGGTCGTTCGGCCTCGATGCTGTCAACGACGCGATCGCGTACGCCGCCGCGCACGGTGGCCCGTTCGACCGCACCAGCCTCACCCCATCGGCTGGCTGACAAGGCCCGCTGATCCCCACCACCGCACGACCTCCATTCTTACGAGCACAGGCGGCCGTACGGCTGCTGTTTGACGTGAACGAAGCCAAATTGGGGCTCGGCCGGCTACTGCTTCCTGGCTGATTCCGAGAGTACATATCGAGGGGCCACCGGCAGGGAGGATCCGGTCGCCGCCCTGCGGAGGGCCGGCGCCGGCCAACACGCCCGCCGCAGAGTCGGCATACGTGTGAGGATTCTGGGTCCTGGCCATGAGGACACGCTCCTGAGGGTGACATGTGGTTGCTCGCCGCACCCGGGTGGTGGGCTCGCTGTCAGCACTGTTCGTGCCGGGCTCACATCCACGGTCCGTCAGCCGCCGCACGGGCGGAAGAGACAGGTCTCTGCCTAGGAAGGAACCTTCCCCCCCTTTTTTTTTGCGTGTCCCGCGCCTGCGTCGCGGAAGCGCCCCGCACGCTCGCGCCCGCGGAGGGGAGCGACGGGGCCCCGGCGGCACCCGTGGCGAGCAGCACCATGGAACTGCTCGCCGCCCTCGGCCAGGACGACACCACCGCGCTCCCCCCGCTGTGCGGTCTCTGCTCCAGGCATGGTGCGACCGGTTGACCGACAGGGCCGGTCCGCCCGCACCGTCCGCCGGCCCGTGGCGAGGGCCTGTGGCGACGGCTGCTCCCTACCGGGCAGTCCGGCGCGCCGCTTACCGGGGTGCCGCCGGGTCTCAGGCGTTGGACCACTTCTGGTTGCTGCCGCCGGAGCAGGACCACAGCTGGAGCCGGGTGCCGTTGGCCGTACCGTTGTCCCGTACGTCCGTGCACTTGTCCGCGAGAGCGCTGACCAGGTCGTTGCGGACGTTCAAGGTGAACAGCTGCGCCCGACTCCCGTCGCAGGCCGCCAGTTCGAGGTCCGTCCCGTCCGCGGTCGAGGCGCCGGCGAGCTGCACGCACATGCCGAGCGTGCGCATGGTTCCGTCCGACGCGAACGTCCAGTGCTGCGAGGCGGATTGCGAGGAGCAGTCCCAGATCATCAGCCGCGCGCCCTGCGCGGCCTTGCCGCCCACGACGTCGATGCAGCGCCGCGACGCGTGGCTGACCACGTTCACCCCCGGCGCGGCGGCCGGAGAGGTCGTCTTCGTCCGGGGCTCGTCCTGCGCCGAGGCGGTGGCGTGTTCGCCCGGAGACGCGGAGTCCTCGCTCGACGCACTGCTTCCCGGCGAGGCGGACGTGGGCTCGGCGGAGCCGTCGGGCTCCTTGTCGGCCCCGGTGCCGGACGCGCTCACCGAAGGAGCCGGCAAGCCGCCGAGCCCGTCGACGACGTCTGCACCGTGCCCGTTCGAGCCTGCGCCCACCGACGTCCTGTCACGCTCCGGGCTCTGATCACGGTCGGCCAGGCCCAGGGCCAGCAGGACGCCGCCCGCCGACAGCAGCCCCACGATGCCCACGACGGCCAGGGCACCCCGGAACCCCTCGCGCCGGGCCTTGCCACCGGTGTACGGGGCCGCCGGCTTGAGCGGTACGACGATGTCCGCGGCGGTGAGCCCGTCCGCGTCGCCGCGACGTGCGAAGCCGCCGGGCCGGTCCGCGGCGGAGCCGTCCGCCGGGGCGTCGGACGCCGAGGACGACGCTGTGGGGAAGCGGCCGGCATTCCTCCGCGACCCGAGCGAGGAGAACTGGGTGAGCCGGGGCACAGAGGTGCCTTCCCCGGCCGTTTCGGGAGCCCGGTCACCGCTCGCCGACGCGGTCGGCGCGGCCGGTGAGGCCGGTGACGCCGGTGAGGCCGACGAGGCGTCGTCGGCCGCGGGGCCGTCCGGGGAGGGTACGGCATCGGAGCCGACGCGTCTGGTGCTGCCCGGGACTCTCTTGGGGAGATCTCGCGCCGACCGGGGCGTGTGTGGAGGCTTCATGTGATCCTTTCGAGCGGAGCGCGGAGCGCGGGGCATGGGACACGGGCGCGGCCGTCTTGCGGTCGGTCTCCGACCGGCCTCGGAGGCGGTCCGGCCTTCCCACACATGCAGCGGTTCTGCCGCTGTTCCGGTTCACCCCTACGGCGTGTGACATGTGACTCATACCGGCCCGCGAGTGACGACTCAAACCGGCGCATCGGGCGGCGCGGCCGAAGATGCCGGACGAGCCGTGGGAGAGGAGAGCGTGTCCGGCCGCCGGGCACAGGCGAACGCCGCCCGGCCTCCCGGCCGGGCGGCGCCTGGTACTCGGTGCTTCGCTGCTCGGTGCTTTGCTGCTCAGTGCTCAGTGCTCAGTGCTCAGTGCTCAGTGCTCAGTGCTCAGCGCTCAGTGCTTGGTGCTTGGTGCTCAGCGCTCGGCTTCAGGCCCAGCAGCCGTTCACGGTCGCGGCTAGGCCGTCCATCGCGTCCTTGATGTCGGCCGGTGCGGCCGTCGAGCCGTTCTCGATGAAGGAGAAGACCCTCCATTCGCCGTCCTCGGTCCGGGTCAGACCACTCAGGGCGATGGCTCCGGTGAGGGTGCCGGTCTTCGCCCGCACCTTGCCGACGGCGCACTGGGAGTTCGGGTCGTCGAAGCGGCCCCACTCCGGGCCTAGGGTGCTGCCCGCCTCGCCGGCGACGGGCAGGCCGTCCAGGACGGAGCCCAGGGTGTTCGCGTAGCGGGACTCCGTGAGGAGTTCGAGGATCTGCGCGAGGGTGGCCGCCGGGATGCGGTCGGTCCGCGACAGGCCGCTGCCGTCGTGGATCTCGAAGTTGTCCAGGGACACGCCGTAGCGGTGACCGAGCACCTGGCGCACGACCTCGGTGCCGCCCTCGAAGGTGGCGGGGCGTTCCGCCCCCAGCGCGGTCATCCGCAGCAGGGTCTCGGCGATGTTGTTGTCGCTGGTCTTGAGCATCTTCTTGACGATGTCCGAGAGCGGGGCCGACGTGTGGCGCGCGACCGGCACGTCGGTGCGACCGGCCGTGCCGCGCATGACCTCGCCGTCGACGGTGATGCCGTCCTCGGCGAGCAGCCCGGCGAAGGCCTGCCCGGCGTCGATCGAGGTGTCCTGGACTCCGTGGCCGTCGACGACCAGGGCGCGCACCGGGGCGACGGTGTCCGGGTAGTAGCCGTCGTTCCAGCCGTCGGCCAGTGACGGCGCGGGGAACAGACTGTCGTCCACGGCGACCTTCACCGTCGTCAGCCCGGCCTTCGTCAGGCCGGCGGCCGCGGTCCGAGCCAGCTCGGCGAGGTCGTCGCCGGTGAGGGTGCGGTCGCCGCCGCCGACGAGGGTCAGGGTGCCGTCGCCGTAGACGACCTTGGTGGTGAACCGGTGCTGGGGGCCCAGCACGGTCAGGGCGGCGGTCGCCGTGGCGAGCTTGGCGTTGGAGGCCGGCATCAGCGCGGTGGCGCCGTTGTGGTCCCACAGGGTGTCGTCGGAGTCCGCGTCGAGGACCACACCGCTCACGTCGGAGCCCAGCCGCTGGTCAAGCACGCGGGCCTCCAGGTTGGCGGCCATCTGCTGATCGTCGGGGTCGGTCCCGTCCGTGACGCGGCTGCCGACCGTCGTCGTGGCGTCCCTGTCCGCGGCGAAGGCCGGGGGACCGGCCAGCGCGGCCGAGGCGACGGGCACCGCCATCGCGAGGACGACCGCGCGCCGGACACCCGCGCCGCCGCTCCGCTTCATCCTCCGGTTCTGGTGCCGACCGCCCGGCACGAAGGCAGTCGTCTGCTGTGTTTCCTCTGCTGAATTACTCATGGGATCCAGGGGGGAGTGAGGACGTGTGGAACAAGATCGGCGCGCACACTACCACCCGTCATGTGTGACATCCGGGACGTCGATTTCGGACCCGGCCGGAGATGTGAAGACCCGTCGGCAGGTTGGGCCGGGCATGCGGTACTCATGTGAAGAGACGGGAAAATGCAGGGCCGTTGGGGGAATCCCGAGCCGGCAGGTGAGGGGGCACGGGGTAAGGGGATGGGCCTGCGCGGCACGGTGTCAGGGCCGTGCCGCACAGGCGGTCAGTGGCTGCTGCGCGCGGCCGTGCGCGAGCGGTCGGAGCCGGTGCGCAGGATTCCCGCGGGCACGGCGGTGATCGCGCACAGCAGGGTCAATCAGCAGGAAGGTCTCGTTCAGAGGCGCCAGGTGGGTCAGGCAGCCGATGACGGCGAGCAATACCCGAATAACCGAGCCCGGCGACGCGGGGGACGTTGGTGCCGGCGGCCGAGGGGTCGGCGTGCCCGGCCGCGCTGAAGAGCTGTGGGACGCAGCCCGACTGGCCCAGGCCGAACAGCGCCCAGCCCGCGAACACGGCCCACATCCCCGGGGAGAGGGCCACGATGGTGATGCCGACGGCGGCCATGGCCGATCCGTGGCGCAGGATCGCCGCGGGCCCGAACCGGGCGGTCGGACGATCGGCGAGCAGCCGGCTGATGGTCATCGCCGCGGCGTAGGTGCCGTAGCCGAAGGCAGCCGGTCACCGTGACGCCCCTGTCCTTCCAGGCCGTCCACATCCTCAGCGACTCGCCGAGTCCGACGACGCTGATGGTGCCCGGCGGACGTCCCCGCTCGGCCGAAGGAGCCCTCACCGGGCCCCGCACCCTCGCCTCCCTGGCGGCACTGCGCTTCGACACCGCCGTCGTCGGCTGCCGCGGCCGGAGCGCGGCCGAGGGCCTGACCGCCTACGACCTCGACGACGCGGCGGTGAACAAGGCGAGCATCGCCTCCACGCGCCGCATCCAGGCACTGGCCCCCACCCCGCTATGCACCCCCGGCGTGTGATGTGAAGCACAAGTGCCGTCCCGGCGGTGCTCGGTGCTCGGTGCCCGGTTCTCGGTACCGACACCCCGGTGCCCGGACTCCCTGCGGCGTCGCGAACGAGCCGGCCCCGTTCGCGCCCACTGCCGCCCGGACGACAACGACCCGTCGAAAAGTGTCGGACGGGTGTCAGTGTGAGCCGAGGACGGCACCGGGGCCGACGCCGGTCAGGTCACAGCTCGCGTCCCACAACCGCGCCGCGACGGAGGTGTCGGTGAGGTGGTTCCACACCGGTTCACGTCGGGGCTCGCCGCGCAGGCCGAAGACGCGCGGGCCCCACAGTTGGCCTCCCCGCACGGCCGGGTCGAGCACCGCCCGGACCGCGGGCCACGCGCCGGCATGCTTGCCCTGGACGAGGAGGGCTGCGGGTGCCGCGCTCAGCCGCGCGCCGGTCGTCTGCACATGGATCGGCGGCCGTGACGGGGTGAGGGAGTCCAGCGCGCCGCCGGGATGGACCACCACGCTCGCCACCGTGCTGCCGACGGTGCGCAGGCGGCGGTCGAGTTCGACACCGAAGTACATCTGCGCCAACTTGGAACGCCCGTAGGTGCGTTTGGGCTGGTAGTCCTGCCAGGACTGTAGGTCGTCCAGGTCGAGCCGCTCCGACTTCGCCGCGAAACTGCCCACGGTCACGACGCGGGCCGCCGACGCAGCCGACAGCAGCGGCATCAGCCAGTGGGTCAACGCGAAGTGCCCAAGGTGGTTCGTGCCGAACATGAGCTCGTGGCCGTCCCCCGTCTCCTCGCGCGGCGGGTCGTCAAGCGCGACGCCGGCGTTGTGGACCACCGCGTCCAGGCGGTCCACCTCCAGTGATTCCGCCACTGATCGCAGCGACTGGAGGTCGGCGAGGTCCAGCCGTATCGCCCGTACCCGCGCACCAGCAACACGCGCACGTATCGAAGCCGAGGCAACCTCGGCCTTCGTGGGGTTCCGGCTGCCGAGTACGACGGTCGCTCCGGTCGCCGACAACTGCTCCGCGACGAAGTACCCGATACCGGCGTTGCCGCCGGTGACCAGGAAGACGCTGCCGTCGGCACGCGGCAGCCGTAGGACGTTCCAGGGCGGGGTGGAGGATACGGACGACATGGCGACGGGACTCCCTTGCTGCTGAAGACGGCTGCGGCCGGCTGCCGGGCAACTCGACGCCCACGGTTCCAGCGGCCACCGACACATCGCCGAGAGATCACCGACAGTCCCGCCGGACGGCCGATGTCCCACCGACACGGGCCGGCCCGTCGCCGCACCGTGCCGGTGAACGTCACGTGGGCCGACCGGAGCACGCTGACCCCGGCGAGCAGGGCGACCTCCTCGCGAGGTGGCCGACTCCGAGCTCGCCGGCATCATCACCGAGGCCGGAGCCGCCGAGGCCATGCGCCTCTGCCGCGCCCACGCGATCGGGCCCGACGCCGTCCCCTGCGCCGTCCCCTGCGCCCTCGCGCAGCCGCCCGACATCGACGTCAACGCGACGTGTCAGGGGCGTCGGCCCTTCCTGTTCCAGAACTCGACGAGGGATTCAGCGGTCGCCTCGGGGCAGTGGATGCTGGGTGAGTGCCCGCCGGCGGGGACGGTGAGACGTTCGGCCCTCAGCTGTGCCGCCATGCTGTCCAGCTCTCGGACGGACCAGGACTCGTCCGGTTCACCGGCCAGAACGAGCTTGGGGATGTCACATCTCGCCAGATCGGAGAGCGACGAGGCGGGATCGAGCATCCATCGAGCAGCGCAGGTGAGGCTCTGCGCAGCGGTGCGTGTCCAACGGTCATGCATCAGCTCCTCAGCGTCCTGACCTGCCTGGGCGGGACGCACGAAGGTCCAGATGTCGTCCTTCGGCATCGATGCCAGGGCGTCGATGAGGAGCTGAATCCGCTCACGCTGATGGGCGGACGGCGTGGACGGACCGGAGTTGAGCAGAGTCAGAGTGGACCAGGGCATGGCCGACTCGACGTCGGCCCCGAGGAGCACCGCTTCCCGCGCGACGAATCCTCCGAACGAGTGGCCCACGAGGTGCACGGCACCGTCCCCCAGCGCCCGGGTCTGAGCGATGACATCAGCCGCCAGCTCGGCCGGAGCATAGGCCGACGAGGAGTCGGGGCCCTCCGTCTCGAACTGGCCCCGACCGTCGACAGCCACGGCGCGGTATCCGGCTGCGGCAAGCAGGGGCAGCAGGGGAGCGAAGTCCTCCTTGCTGCCTGTCAGTCCCGGCAGCAGGAGCGCTGACCCTTTGCAGGTGCCGTGTCGAGGGCCGGCTTCCAAGCAGGCGAAGCGCCCCCGGCCGGTGTGAAGGTCTGTGCGGTCGACGGCTTCGGGAAGTGCTGCCGTCAGAAGTTGGCTCATGGGACGGGGAGTGTAGGGCGAGCGCTCTCCGCCGTCGGACGTCAACCCCCGACGCGCAGGTACCAACCGCCGAAGCGGCCCACGAGACCGGGTACGCCGCGAACGCGCATACGTCCTTCCTGCGCCAGGGTTTCCCACGTCAGAACCGCGTCGGTGCTGCCGTACCCCTGTGCTGCGAGTGCGTTGACGCGTTCTTCGATCTTGCGCAGGTGCCGGCCGATGCGCTGGATGGCCCGGTTGATGCCACGTAGCCACAAGAGAGCCACGACAAGAACGAGGATGGCCACGTAGAAGGCGGGTGCGCCGAAGTTCAACTTGTCGGAGACGACCAGTAAAGCGGAGATGATGCCGGCGAAGCCGATCATCTGCATGCGGCCGGCGACACGGTGGATGATCTCCTCCCGCAGTGTGCGGTATTCCTCGAGGAGCAGGGCGATTTCCTGTGACGTCCCGCGCGGCTGGGCGTGACCTGGGGCGCCGCTTGCCTGAGACGGCAGGCCTGCTGATGTCATGAGTACCCCCGAAGCGCTGCTGCGTGGTGTGCGTTCTGCACGATTCTGCCCCATCCGCCTTGTTGCATACGAGATTCAGCGAGGGCCGAACCCATGGGCATGGCCATGGGTATGCTCATGGATATGGCGGGGACCCGGGGCGTGTCGGGACCGGACCCGCGACTCGGCCGCACGCCATGACGAGCGCCGCGCTGCGCTGACCGTCCGTGCCGGAAACCCCGCTCACGGGCTCTGACAGATCCAGGCTTTCGCCACCTGCGCATTCCAGGCTGGACCGGCCGGTTCGGACCCTGGTGTGTCAGGACCCGGTGGGTGGCCGAGGCGGGCAGGCAGGATCGGGCCGAGCCGCGCGGGACCGAGTCCGCAGGTCCGCCGGAGTCGGCAGACCCGGGCCACCACGGCCTCCGGAGTTCGACGCGGTGTCGTGCGGGGCGGCTGGAGCGGTCGGCGAGGCTCGCCCCTCGCCCCTCGCCCCTCGCCCCTCGCCCCTTGCCCCTTGCCCCTCACCCTCGGCCCGTCGGCGGCGGACTCCCTTGTGCGCCGCCGCTCCCGAGACACCCGTTTCGCCGCCCGGGACGCCCGTCGGGGCGGCCTGCACAGACAGGTTCGACCAGCAGCCACCCGCCATGAACGGTCAGCCGGGCCTCACGGTGGAACACGAAGATCTCGGTGCGGTGCAGGCCTGCCGGTGTGTCGCGGCGGGACAACGGGCGCTTTCCGCGAGATTCTGCCGCCGGGCGGCGCGGAGTACCGGCTCCCCGCTCCTTCCCCTGTCCGCCCTACAACCCGGGGACCCGCCATGGCAGCACCGCACGCCCCGTCCACCGAGGACGGTCACCGCTTCGACGACCTGCGCGCACTCTTCATCAACTGCACGCTCAAGCCGTCACCCCAACTCAGCCACACCCAGGGACTCATCGACAAGAGCCGGGCGATCATGGACGGGCGCGGGGTGACCACGGAGCTCATCCGTGCGGTCGACGAGGACATCGCCCCGGGCGTCTACCCGGACATGACCGAGCACGGCTTCGGCACCGACGCCTGGCCGGCGCTGTACGAGCGGGTGATGGCCGCGGACATCCTGGTGCTGGCGGGGCCCATCTGGCTGGGCGACAACAGCTCCGTCACCAAGCAGGTCATCGAGCGCCTGTACAGCTGTTCGAGCCTGCTCAACCCCCGGGGACAATACGCCTATTACGGACGCGTCGGCGGCTGTCTGATCACCGGCAACGAGGACGGCGTGAAGCACTGCGCCATGAACGTCCTCTACAGCCTGCAGCACCTCGGCTACACCGTCCCGCCGCAGGCGGACGCGGGCTGGATCGGCGCGGCGGGGCCCGGCCCGTCGTATCTGGACCCCGGTTCGGGCGGCCCGGACAACGACTTCACCAACCGCAACACCAGCTTCATGACCTGGAACCTGATGCACCTCGCGGCCCTGCTCAAGCGTGCCGGTGGCATCCCGGCCCACGGCAATCAGCGCTCGGAGTGGGCTGCCGGCTGTCGGTCGGGGGCGGACAACCCCGAGCACCGCTGAGCAGCACCGCAAGCCAGGGTCTCGTACCGGTCGCCGTGACTCGAACCTTGCCGGCACCTCCTCCACTCCCGCCATGCGCGAGTGTGCGTCGTAAGGGCCGGGCCCGGGCCGGACGGCCTTCAGGCCCTCGCCGCGATCAGGGCTGGACAGCCGGGCCGTGCGGTCATGCGCTGTCGGCGGGGTCGGGGCAGAACACCGGTGCACCCGCTGGACGAGGTTGTTGGCGAACCCGCTCCGGTTCCGGGGCTGTTCCAGTGGCTGGGTCCTCCCCGCTGCGTCGCCGCGGGCACGGGTGCTCAGGACATGGTCGCCGGGGACGGCGGACCACGGGAAGGACCACCGGCGCCAGGCCCATCGGTGTCCGTGATCCGGTTCCAGCTCGGCCGGGTTCCAGGTCGTGCCGCCGTCCGCGCTCACGTCCACCGACGTCACCGGGGTGTCCAGTACGGTCTCTCTCGAGGGCTGGCACACGTTCCGACCAGGAACTTCTCATTGGCTTCACCCCGACCCACGGGGTCGACGTCATCGCGTTCTGCAACAGTCCGGTCGACCACGCCGTCACAGCCCTGTCGACCGCCGCCGTCATGGAACTGATCGGCGGCGTCGCCAGCGCTGAACTGCGAGAAGACCAGGTGCCGGTCGTCGCCGGCCTTCCGGGCATCGTCACAACGACGACTGATCCGTGGCCCGCTGTGTACGGCTCAGCGGAGTTCCGAAAATCGCCTGCAGGGGAGGTCGGCATCGAGACGTTGACCGGATTACGCGAGGACACGCCGAGCCGGGGCGCATCCCCCGCCCGGCCTAGTCGGTAGACGTTGCGCCATCCGAGAACGAAGGAGCGCAACGGAGTTGAACGAGCAATCCCGTGATGTCCGCGCCATCCAGCTCCCGCGGTGGGGGGGCGGGTGGCTACGGACCCAGGTGTCGTCCCCTGGCTGGTCTTCGATGAGGAGGGGAAGGTCGTGCAGCCGGTCCGCAGGTTCCTGATCGACTTCATCGCCCGGGACAACCGGGCGGCAGCGTGCGCAGTTACGCCTACGACCTGCTGCGCTGGTGGCGGTGGCTGCGAGTGGTCAACGTCGCGTGGATCGTGCGACCTCGGTTGAGGTGCGGGACTTCGTGCTGTGGCTACGGGCTACGAGGAAGCCGCGCCGATCGGCACGCACCCATTCCACGTTGACCGCAGGTACGACGAACCCCATCACGAAGAAGACGTACCTGGACGACCTCTACAAGCCGCGAACGATCCGGCACAGCAACGCGGTGCTGCGCAGCTTCTACGACTTCTGGATCGAGACCGGCGGCGGCCCGCTGGTCAACCCGGTACCGCTCGCCCGGTCGGACCGGCGACGGACGCACGCCCACCACAGGCCGCTGGAGCCCTACCGGGGTGAGGGGAGGCTGCGCTACAACCCGAAGGTCCCCAAGCGGCGCCCGCGGCAGATGCCCGATGAGCGGTGGAACGAGCTGTTCGCAACCCTGCGCTCGAACCGGGACCGGGCGATCCTCGCCCTGGCCGTCAGCAACGGCGCCCGCGCCTCCGAGCTGCTGGGAGTACGCGGGGTCGATCTCGACTGGGGCGACCAGCTCGTGAAGGTCGTGGGCAAGGGCACGCTCGCCGAGCAGTGGCTGCCGGCCAGCCCGGAGGCGTTCATCTGGATTCGCCTCTACCTGGCCGAAGGCCCGCCGCTGGACCCGCAGGCTGCGCTGTGGTGGACGCTTCGCCGCCGTGACCACGGCGAGGGGCTGGCCTACCAGGTCATGAACTACGAGGCGCTTCGCGCGGTGTTCCGCCGCGTCAACGCGCTGTTGGGCACGAATTGGTCGATGCACGACCTGCGGCACACGGCGGCCCTGCGCATGGCCCGCGACGAGAGCCTGTCGCTGCGGGACGTGCAGACCATCCTCGGTCACGCCCACCTGTCCACCACGGCGGACATCTACCTGGTGGAGGAGGAAGCCCAGGTCATCCGCCGAGTTCAGGAGCATCTGGCCGAGGTGAAGGACCGAGCGAAAATCCCGCCGCCAGCGGTGGCGGGCGGCTACGAGGCCGGCGACCTGGACGTGCTGTTCGGGGGTGGTGGGGCATGAGCCGCCGTGCCAACCGCGTGATGCTCGCGGGCACCGGCCCCGCTCCCGAGCGGCGCCTGTTCGTCGCACACGACGTGCAGGCCGACGAGAAGCGCGTCGGCCCCCATGAACATGTGGGGCGCGACGACGTCTTGGCCCTGTTGCCGCTCTCCCCGGTTTGGCCGGCGCAGGACTGCACCAACGGCCGGATGCTGGGCCGCAACCGCCTGATCGGGGCCGGGCAGGTCCTCGACTGGCTCCTGACGCACCCCGGGGACGGCTGGCAGGCCCGCTGGCGCGCGGCCGGCGCCGACCGCGGCAAGGAGTGGATCGAGCAGCTGCTTGCCCAGACCGACAACGGGCACAGCTACCAGGGGCGCCGCTCAACACTGCTGAGTGGCCTGAACAGCATGTTCATCAGCCGCGTCGTGCTTCCCGACTACGAGTTCCTGCGCGGCTACAAGGCCATGGCGCTGTTCAAGGACGTCCAGCGGATGTTCCCGGCCGGGACGCTGGAGCAGATGCGCCGGCACGGCAACGACCTGGGAATGACGGGCCGGCACGTCGACGAGGGCCTGCGTGTGATCTCCAAGATGATCCTGCACACCGGACGCGACCTCGCCCAGATGACCGCCGAGGACGTGTTCGTGGCGCGGGCCTGGGGGCGGCGGGCCATCGGCTACTCCTACGACGGCACCCACAGCGCCTGGGACCTGCTGCGCGGCGCCGGGGTGATCCACTCCAAGGACATCCTCAAGGACGCGCTGCGGCACGGCCAGCGCCCCACCGCCGAGCTGGTCGACTTCTACAACCTCCAAAGCACGACCGTGCGCAACCTGCTGGTCCGCTACCTCGAAGAGCGCCGTCCCGGTGTCAACTACGGCACCTTCGTCGGCCTGGCCCGCGAGCTGGCCGGAGTCTTCTGGGCCGACATCGAGGCACACCACCCCGGCATCGACAGCCTCCGTCTGCCCGAGGAAGTGGTCGACGGCTGGAAGCAGCGGCTGCTCACCTACGTCAACAAGAGCGGCGAGGTGGTGGAGCGCCGCTCCCGCTACGACGTCATGATGCGCATCCGCGGCTTCTACCTCGACATCCAGGAATGGGCACACGAAGACCCGTTCTGGGCCCAGTGGGCCTGTCCCAGCCCGATCCGCCGCGGGGACGGCGCGGGCAACCGCAAGGCCGTGGCGCAGACCCAGGCCCGCATGCACCAGCGGGTCCGCGAGCGGCTCCCCCACCTCGGGCACCTGGTCGAAGCCGCCGAACGCGAACGGGACACGACCGCCGCGCTGCTGGCCGCGGCGAAGGCCACCGCGTTCGACACGTACTTCGAGCACGAGGGCGCCCGCTACCTGCGGGTCCTGCCTGCAGCCCACAAGGTCACCAGCCGTCCCGACCATGTCACCCCGCACGTCTACATCCAGACCGAGGGCAGCGCGAAGCGGGTCAACCAGAGCATGGCCGAGGACGAGGCGTTCTGGGCCTGGGCCGTCATCGAGACCCTGCGGCACACCAGAGTACGCGTCGAGGAACTCACCGAGATCACGCACCTCGCGCTGGTCTCCTACAAGCTCCCCGACACCGGCGAGATCGTCCCGCTCCTCCAGATCGTGCCGTCCAAGAGCAACGAGGAACGGCTGCTGCTGGTCAGCCCGGAACTGGCCAGTGTCCTGGCCACGATCATCAAACGCCTCCGCGACGCCAACGGCGGCAAGATCCCGCTCATCGCCCGCTACGACGACCACGAACGCGTCACCGGACCGCTGCTGCCACACCTGTTCCAGCGCCGCCACTACTGGCAGCCGCAGCTCATGGGGCAGAACACCGTCGCCCGCCTGCTCCGCAAGACCCTGGCCCGGATGGGGCTGCGCGACCAGGCAGGCAACCCGATGCGCTACACGCCCCACGACTTCCGCAGGATGTTCGCGACCGAGGCCGTCACCGGCGGCCTTCCCGTCCACATCGCCGCCCGCATCCTCGGACACAAGACCCTGACGACCACCCAGGCATACCTCGCGGTCTTCCAGGACGACCTGATCCGCACCTACCGCGGCTTCCTCGACCGCTGCCGCGCCCAACGCCCCGTCGAGGAATACCGGGAGCCCACCGCGCAGGAGTGGCGCGAATTCCAGCAGCACTTCGAGCTCCGCAAGGTCTCTCTCGGCACCTGCGGGCGCCCCTACGGGACCCCCTGCAAGCACGAACACGCCTGCATCCGCTGCCCCGTCCTCCAGATCGACCCACGCCAGCGATCCCGACTCATCGAGATCATCCAGAACCTCCGCGAGTGCGTCCGCGAGGCCCGCGCCAACGGCTGGCTCGGCGAAGTCGAAGGACTCCAGGTCAGCCTCGACGCCGCCAACGCCAAGCTGCACAGCCTCAAGCGCGCCCCAACCGACGGCCGGCCACAGCTGGTCGACCTCGGCATGCCCGTCTTCACCGACCCACCCGCCCCTCCCACACCACCAGGAGAGTCCCCGCATGCACCCGATACGGCTGATCTCGTTCGGCTACCTGCACCTGCCCACGGACTCCTACGGCAGGCCGATCCCGCCGACCGCTGACCGGATCGAGGACGTTTGCGACCGGCTCCGCGACCCCGCCGCCGCCCGTGACATTCTCGATCTCGACGGCCTCCACCCCCGCGTCCAGGACGTCGTCCTGAACACCCCCGGCGCCCGCGAACTGCTCGACAACCTCGCGGACTACGCCAACCTCCCGGCAGGCCCCCGGCGCATCGCAATCGGAAGCGCCGGCGGTCGGAGGGCGGCAGTCTCTCGCCCTCTCACCTGGTCAGCGTGCCGTCCGGAGTCTCCTGTACGGAGACTTTCTTCGCCTGTCGGCCCAAGACGCTGGACACGACCTCGCGGATACCGTCCGGGTCGTTCTTTTGCTCCGGGACCGAGTTGGAATTCTCGATGGCAGTCTTCAAGTACGCGGGGTTCCACGACGAGATGGCACCACTGACGTCGATCCTCTCCACCCTGCTCTTGCCCACCTGTGCCTTTATCGCCGGCAGGATCTGGTCCGAGTACATGCCACCGGACGCTTTGAACAGACTGGCATGACCGCCGACCTTGCCGCCGTCCCGGAGGTAGACGGTGATGGTCAAGCAGCTTGTGACCGAGGGATAGGTGATCGTGCCGCCCGGGCCGACACTTTTGACTTCGCCCTCGGCAACGCTCTTCGCCTCCGCCGCGCCGGCTGTTGTGCCCCCGCCGGCGTTGTCGTTCTCGGCGCGCTGGACGGTCGGGTCCGTGCCACGTGGCGTGCGACCGCGGTCGGCCGCCAGCGCACGCGTTGTCGCGGCGTTGCCCGCCATGCGCTGCAGGACGGTCACTGCCGACGGGCCCAGGGGGCCGGCCGTTCCCCGCGGCAGGTCACCAGTTGGGCCGGTCGGAGCAGACCGCCGCGGTGCCCTGGCGGGTGCCCCTCCGGTCGATTCCCTGTGCATGCGCTCGTGCTGGTGCAAGGCGTCCCCCCTCGGGTGGCTCGGCATAAGCATCTCACTCTGTTACCCCCCGCCATCGGGACACAAGACGTGCGGGGGCAGACAAGAGGGCACTCCACCGTTGCTCCTCTCTAAGACCGTGTCCTATGTGGTGTGGCGGGCCAGTCGTTTGCAGCAGCAGAGGGCGGCTGCGAGGCCGAGGAAGGGCCAGGTAGTTGCGGGGGTGGCGTTCGTAGCGGTGGTTGAGTCGGCCAACAATCGAAGCTGGAGCAGAGTGCGGCGCCGATTTCAGTTGTCTTTCCGACGGATGGGAACTTCCATCTTCTGGAGATAGGGCTTCAAACAATCCAGTCTTCGCCATATCGCGCGGGCCGCCCAGCACACCGTCCCTGACAACTGGGTCCGGTCACTGGTTTTCTGACATGCTGTTGTCCCCTTCACCTTTCGGATCCAGGTAAGTCATCCGGCCCAGAAACCTCCTTCCGAGTTCCTCCCGGCTGAACCGGGGATACAAACAGAGCGCCTCGTGGCGCACATGGTCCGCTCGATGACCCATCGGCGGCGCCCCAGTCGTTGGCTCGACTCGATGCCCTTGCGGGCGATGCGTACGCCAATGTGCATGCCCCACAGCCACTTTCGCAGGTGACGCACGTCGTAGGCCTTGTCCGCGTGCAGGCGCGTGGGCTTGAAGTACCGTCCGCGGTGGGGGTCGTGTCTCGTCTGGTTGCCCAGGATCATCGGCTTCAGCGCGAGGCTGTCGTGGGTGTTGGCCGCGGAGAGGCCGACGAGGAGGGGCAGTCCTTGCGCGTCCGACAGGACGTGCATCTTGGAGCCCGGCTTGCCCCGGTCCACGGGGCTCGGACCGGTGAGCTCGCCCCCTTTTCAGCCCTCACGTGTGCGGAGTCGAGCACCGCCCTCGACAGGTCGAGCAAGCCCGCGTCGTCCAGGCGGCGCAGGACCTCCTCGTGCAGCCGGCCCCAGACACCCGCTCTCGACCAGATCAGGAACCTGCGGTGGGCCGTCGACTTCGATATCCCGAAGCACGGCGGCAGAGCCCGCCAGGCACACCCGCTGACCAGCACGTAGACGATCGCCGCGAACAACGTCTCATCAGCCGTGTCCTGCGTCCCACCACCCTGCGGCCGCACCTTCGACGGCGGGATCAACGGCTCCGCGATCTCCCACAACCCGTCCAGAACAATCCAACTCCACGTCCCCCGCCCCATGACCAGCCCAACGAGCCAGGCCGCGCAGCGGGCGCTGGAACAGGCCGAGAAGGCCAAGCACTGGGGCTTCGCCATGCCGCCGGCCGTGCTGCTGTCGCAGCTCGTGGAAGGTGACGCGGAGAATTTCAACCTGGCCCTGGCCGACGCCCTCGAAACCCACCGCGCCCACTACCAGGTCGCCGACCGCGCCGACGATCCGGACGCCTCCATCAACCTCGACATCCTCGCCCTGGCCTGCCACGCCCGCCGCCGCGGTTGGGCCATCCACGTCGAATCCCCCTACCTCCCGCAGAACCTCCTGCAGGCCGCCCAACCCTTCTAGTAGGGCTTGGTCAGGTTCGTATCACCGTGGGTATGTCGCGGTGACAGGTGGGGCAAGCGCCGGTCCAGAGGGCGAGGAGTGTCTGCAG
>NZ_JBIVJP010000048.1:0-17396 GCF_044750285.1 Streptomyces sp. NPDC088812
CACACCCCGCCGCCGTCACCCCCGGCCTCTCACACCCCGCCGCCGTCACCCCCGGCCTCTCACACCCCGCCGCCGTCACCTCCGGCCTCTCACACCCCGCCGCCGTCACCTCCGGCCTCTCACACCCCCGCCGCCGTCACCTCCGGCCTCTCACACCCCCGCCGCCGTCACTCCCGGCCTCCCCGCCAGGGCCGCCGCGGCCGCGCCGACCAGCCCGGCGTCCGTGCCCATCCGCGCGGGCACGACCGTCAGCCGCCGGACGAACGACAGGGTCGCGTAGTCGACGAGGGACCGGCGCAGGGGCGCGAAGAGGACGTCGCCCGCCTCGGCGACGCCGCCGCCGATCACGGCTATGTCGATCTCGACGAGCGCCGCGGTGGCGGCGATGCCGGCCGCCAGGGCCCGCGCGGCACGCTCGAAGGAGGCCCGGGCGACGGGGTCGCCCGCGCGCGCCGCGACGGCCACCGCGGCGGCGGAGGTGTCGCCGTCGGGGCCGGGGCGCCAGCCGTTCCGCAGGGCGCGCCGGGAGATGTGCGGGCCGCTGGCGATCCGCTCCACGCAGCCACGCCCCCCGCACGCACAGGGGGCGCCGTCGAGTTCGACGCTGATGTGACCGATGTGGCCCGCGTTCCCGGTGGGGCCGGGATGCAGTCGTCCGCCGAGGACCAGGCCGCCGCCGACGCCGGTGGAGACCACCATGCACAGCGCGTTGTCGTGGCCGCGGGCGGCTCCCTGCCAGTGCTCGGCGGCGGTGAGGGCCACGCCGTCGCCGATCAGCACGACGGGCAGGTCCCCGACCGCGGCGCGCACCCGTTCCACCAGCGGGTAGTCGCGCCAGCCGGGCACGTTCACCGGGCTCACCGTGCCGGTGGAGGCGTCCACCGGGCCCGCGCTGCCGATACCGACGGCGCGCGCACGTCCCCACAGCGACGACGCCGTCAGCTCCGCCAGCACCTCCCGCACGGCGCGCATCACGGTGTCGCCGTCCTCCTGCGCGGGCGTGGGCCGCCTGGCGCGGAGCAGGATCGTTCCGTCGCCGTCCACCAGCGCTCCGGCGATCTTGGTGCCGCCGATGTCGAGCGCGGCCACGAGGTCGGTGTGCTTCACGTCTCGCTTCTCCCCCTCCACCATGGGAATCGGGCCGGCCGGTCCGGCGGTGGGGGACGCGGGCCGGAGATTGCGGTGGCCAGTCTCCCCCGCATCTGACAACGTTGTCCAGGCCCTATGCTCGTCGGCACATCCTCATACGACTCCCGGGGCTCCGCACCCCCGGGGACGACAGGACAGGACACCGCCCCGTGCCCGAGACGCCCAGCCGGCCCGTCGGACTCATCGGACCTCGCTACGGCAACCGTCCCACCATGAAGGACGTCGCCGCGCGCGCGGGCGTCGGGCTGAAGACCGTCTCGCGGGTGGTGAACGGCGAGCCGGGGGTCACCGCGCAGACGGAGCAGCGCGTCCAGGAGGCCATCGACGCGCTCGGCTTCCGCCGCAACGACAGCGCGCGGGTGCTGCGCAAGGGCCGTACCGCGAGCGTCGGCCTGGTCCTGGAGGACCTCGCCGACCCTTTCTACGGCCCGCTCAGCCGGGCGGTGGAGGAGGTGGCGAGGGCCCACGGCGCGCTGCTCATCAACGGCTCCAGCGCCGGGGACCCCGAGCGGGAGCAGGAGCTGGCGCTGGCGCTGTGCGCGCGCCGGGTGGACGGTCTGGTGGTCATCCCGGCCGGGGACGACCACCGGTACCTGGAGCCCGAGATCAGGGCGGGCGTCGCCACGGTCTTCGTCGACCGTCCGGCCGGGCGCATCGACGCCGACTGCGTCCTGTCGGACAACTTCGGCGGCGCCCGGCAGGGCGTGGCCCACCTCCTGGCGCACGGGCACCGCAGGATCGGCTTCATCGGCGACATGCCGCGCATCCACACCGCGGCGGAGCGCCTGCGCGGCTACCGGGCGGCCCTGGAGGACGCGGGCATACCCGTGGAGGACGCCTGGATGTCCCTGGGGACCACGGAACCGGCGCGGGTGCGCCGGGCGACCGAGGCGATGCTGTCGGGACCCGCTCCGGTCACGGCGGTGTTCACGGGCAACAACCGGGTGACCGTGACCGTCATCCGGGTGCTCGCCGAGCAGGCCCGGCCGGTCGCCCTCGTGGCCTTCGACGACCTGGAGCTCGCCGACCTGCTCCGGCCGGGCGTCACCGTGGTCGCCCAGGACGCTGCCGCCATCGGCCGCACCGCCGCCGTGCGTCTCTTCCAGCGGCTGGAGGGCACCCTGATCGCCCCGGAACGCGTCGTGCTGCCGACGCGGCTGATCACCCGCGGCTCGGGCGAGCTGCCCCCCGCGGACTGAGGACGGCGTGGACGGACAGGACGACGGACACCACGACGGGCATCACCACGGGCACGACGACGGACACCACGACGGGCACGACGACGGACGCCACAACGGAAGACATCAGGACAGGCACCACGAGGGGCGCACGCTGGAGGCGCTCGGTCTCGCCGACGCGCCGCGCGACCACCCGCTGACCTATCCCGGGGCCTGGCCCGAGGAGTCCGGTCTGCTCGACGGGGACCGGCTGCTGCCCCTGGACCGCCTGCTGTTCCCCGGCCGCACACCGGTCCTGGCCGTGGGCTCCAACGCCTGCCCTGGCCAGCTGCGCCACAAGATGGCCGAGTGCGGGGTCGCCTCGCCGGTCCCGATGGTGCGGACCCGGGTCACGGGCGTCGGCATCGGCGTCTCCGCGCACGTCAGCCGGCTGGGTTACGTGTCCGCCTCCCCGGTCCTCACCCCCCGCGTCACCCGGGAGTTGTTCGTCATCTGGCTGGACGCGGTACAGCTCGCCGTCGTAGACGCGACCGAGCCGCACTTCGACCGGGTCGGGCTGCCCGCCTCCCAGGTGCGGATCGAGCTGGAGAACGGCGACGAACTCACCGGCGCGTTCGTCTACGTCAATCGCCACGGCGTCCTGCACAACGGCACCGCCGCCCCGCGCAGCCATCCGGGACAGCGCGCCCTGATCAGCGAACTCCTGCTGGGATCGGCTGAGTTGAGGCGGCTGTTCGGCGAGACCCCGGAGGCGTTCTGCGCCGCGGCGCGGGCCGACGCGCTGCTGTGCGAGCGCGGTACCCGGCTGTTCGCGCGGGAGCGGCTGGTGACGCGTTCCGGGCTCGAACACCTTCGTGTCCGGTAGGTCCTGTCTTCGGATCCTGGCCCAGGGCGTCACGCGCCCGTACGGGACTGCCGGGCGGCAACCGCCCCCGGACCGGGCCCCGGGCCCCGGGCCCCTGGCCCCTGGCCCCTGGCCCCTGGCCCCTGGCCCCTGGCCTACTGTGCCGACGCCGTCAGATCGCCCCGCCGGGGCGCCGCGAAGCCCTCCAGGGCCGCCCGGGACAACCCGGTGGCGCCGGTCACCTCGGCGGGGTCGAGCGCACCGCAGTCCAGGCCGCGCAGCAGGTAGCCGCTGAGGGCCTTGGCGGTGGCCGGCTCGTCCATGACGTCGCCGGCGGCCCGGTCGGCGTACCGGGCCAGACGTTCGGCGGCCTGGACGAAGCCCTCGCGGTAGAAGGCGAAGACGGCCGCGTACCGGGTGGGGAGGTGGCCGGGGTGCATGTCCCAGCCCTGGTAGTAGGCGCGGGCGAGGGCCCGGCGGGTGAGGCCGTAGTGCAGCCGCCAGGCGTCGTGCACCCGCTCGGTGGGGCCGACGGGCAGGACGTTCGTGGAGCCGTCCGAGACGCGTACGCCGGTGCCGGCCGCCGCGACCTGCATGACGGCCTTGGCGTGGTCGGCGGCCGGGTGGTCACTGGCCTGGTGGGCGGCGGACACGCCGAGGCAGGCGCTGTAGTCGAACGTGCCGTAGTGCAGGCCGGTGGCGCGGCCCTCGGCCGCCTGGATCATACGGGCGACGCCGGCGGTGCCGTCGGCGGCGAGGACGGCCTGGCTGGTCTCGATCTGGATCTCGAAGCCGAGCCGGCCGGGCGCGAGACCACGGGCCTTCTCGAAGGCCTCCAGGAGCCGGACCATCGCGGTGACCTGCTGCGGGTACGTCACCTTGGGCAGGGTGAGGACCAGTCCGTCCGGCAGGCCGCCCGCCTCCGTCAGGCCGGTGAGGAAGATGTCCAGGGTGCGGATCCCCCGGTCGCGGACGGCGGCCTCCATGCACTTCATGCGGATGCCCATGTACGGCGCCGCCGTGCCCTTCGCGTACGCCTCGGCGATCAGACGCGCGGCACGGGCGGCCGCCTCGTCCTCCTCGGCGTCCGGACGGGGTCCGTAGCCGTCCTCGAAGTCGACGCGCATGTCTTCGATCGGCTCGCGCTCCAGCTTGGCACGCACCCGGGTGTACACCGGCTCGGCGAGGTCGCCGGACAGGCCGAGGACGGCGGCGAAGGACGCGGCGTCCGGGGCGTGCTCGTCGAGGGCGGCCAGCGCCCGGTCGCCCCAGGAGCGGAGGGTGTCGGCGGTGAAGGCGTCACCGGGCACGTAGACGGTGTGCACGGGCTGGCGGGTGCCGGGGTCGCCGGGGTAGAGGCGTTCGAGTTCGGCGTCGACCGGGGCGAGGGAGGCACTGATCTCCTCGCTGACGGCACCCGCGAGGCTCGTCGTCACGGTCTCCTGCTGGCCCTGACCCATCCCAGACCCTCCTGCTTTCCGCTTTACGGAATCAACAATCCGTAGTACGAAGTTATCCGTGGATCTTCCGGCCGGTCAACACCCTGTCCGTGCGCTGGTCACCCGACCGCCCCCGGGCCCCCTTCCGCACAGCCGTTCCCCCCTTCATCCTGGCTCACGAGGGGAGGACGCACATGGCGGTCACCAGGGGGACGACGCGCCGCACCGGGCTGAGAACCGTGGCGGCGGCGGCCGTCGCGATCCCCGTCCTCGGAGCGGTCCGCTCCTCCGGCCCCCGCACCCGCGAGGCGAGCGGACGTCCCCGCCCGGCGCCCGCCGTCCCTCCGCTGGACGTCATGACCTTCAACCTCCGCTTCCCGAGCACCGCGGAGCCCCACAGCTGGCCCACCCGCCGCCCGGTGATGCGCGCCCTGCTGCGCGCGGCGGCCCCGCACGTCATCGGCACCCAGGAGGGCGAGCCCCCGCAGCTGCGGGACATCGAGGCCGACCTGGGACCGCACTACGCCTGGATCGGCCGGGGGCGCGGCGGCGGCGACGAGGAGTCCATGGCCGTCTTCTACGACACCCGTCGGCTGGAACCGGTCGAGCACGCCCACTTCTGGCTCTCCGACACGCCCGCCGTGCGCGGCTCCAACACCTGGGGCGCGGCGTACCCGCGCATGGTCACCTGGGTCCGCTTCCGTGACGTCACCGCCGGGGGGCGGGAGTTCTGCCTGCTCAACACCCACCTCGACAACGAGAGCCAGTACGCGCGCCTGCGCTCCGTCTCCCTGATCGCCGCGCGGACGGCACGGTTCGACCCGTCCCTGCCGCTCGTGGTGACCGGCGACTTCAACGCCGTCGCCCACCGCGACCCGGTCTACGACGCCCTGCTCGCCACCGGTCTGGTGGACACCTGGGACACCGCGCGGCGGCGCGGCGCCGGGTACGGGACGTACCACGGCTACCGGGAGCTCACGCCGGGCGGGGCCCGGATCGACTGGATCCTGGTGCGTCCGGGCGTCACGGTGCACCGCGCGTGGGTCGACACCTTCTCGCTGGACGGCCGGTTCCCGAGCGACCATCTGCCGGTGTGCGCCACGCTCGGCCTGGGATGAGCCGAGGCCCCCGTGACTGCGTGGTCACGGAGGCCTCGGGGGTGCCCGGGAGCGGGCGGGTGATCAGCCCTTGCGGGTCTTGATCTCCTCGGTGAGCTGCGGGACGACGTCGAAGAGGTCGCCGACGACGCCGTAGTCGACCAGGTCGAAGATCGGGGCCTCGGGGTCCTTGTTGACGGCCACGATGGTCTTCGAGGTCTGCATGCCGGCGCGGTGCTGGATGGCACCGGAGATGCCGTTGGCGATGTACAGCTGCGGCGAGACGGACTTGCCGGTCTGGCCGACCTGGTTGGTGTGCGGGTACCAGCCGGCGTCCACCGCGGCGCGGGAGGCGCCGACGGCCGCGCCGAGGGAGTCGGCGAGGTCCTCGATGAGTCCGAAGTTCTCGGCGCCGTTGACGCCGCGGCCGCCGGAGACCACGATCGCGGCCTCGGTCAGCTCCGGGCGGCCGGTCGACTCGCGCGGGGTGCGGCCGGTGACCTTGGTGCCGGTGGCGAGCTCGCCGAAGGAGACCGCCAGGGCCTCGACCGTGCCGGCGGCCGGCGCGGCCTCGACGGCGGCGCTGTTGGGCTTGACGGTGATGACCGGGGTGCCCTTGACGACCCGGGACTTGGTGGTGAAGGACGCGGCGAACACCGACTGGGTGGCCACCGGGCCCTCGTCGCCGGCCTCCAGGTCGACGGCGTCGGTGATGATGCCCGAGCCGATGCGCAGCGCGAGGCGGGCGGCGATCTCCTTGCCCTCCGCGGAGGACGACACCAGCACGGCGGCCGGGGACACCTGCGCGTGGGCGGCCTGGAGCGCGTCCACCTTCGGTACGACGAGGTAGTCGGCGTACTCGGCGGCGTCGTGCGTGAGGACCTTCACCGCGCCGTGCTCGGCGAGCGTGGCGGCGGTGTTCTCCGCGCCGGCGCCGAGGGCGACGGCGACGGGCTCGCCGATGCGGCGGGCGAGGGTCAGCAGCTCCAGGGTGGGCTTGCGGACGGCGCCGTCCACGTGGTCGACGTAGACGAGGACTTCAGCCATGGGAATGCTCTCCTGCGTAACGATCTTGAGGGGCGGTCAGCGGATGCGGGGCTCAGATGAACTTCTGGCCCGCGAGGAACTCAGCGAGCTGCTTGCCGCCCTCGCCCTCGTCCTTGACGATCGTGCCGGCGGTGCGGGCCGGGCGCTCGGTCGCCGTCTCGACCTTGGTCCAGGCGCCGTCGAGGCCGACCTCCTCCGCCTCGATGTCGAGGTCGGACAGGTCCCAGGACTGAACCGGCTTCTTCTTGGCGGCCATGATGCCCTTGAAGGACGGGTAGCGCGCCTCGCCCGACTGGTCGGTGACCGACACCACGGCCGGCAGGGAGGCCTCCAGCTGCTCCGAGGCGGTGTCGCCGTCGCGGCGGCCCTTGACCGTGCCGTCCTCGACCGAGACCTCGGACAGCAGGGTGACCTGCGGTACACCCAGACGCTCGGCCACCAGGGCCGGGACGACGCCCATGGTGCCGTCGGTGGAGGCCATGCCGGAGATGACCAGGTCGTAGCCGGCCTTCTCGATGGCCTTGGCCAGCACCAACGAGGTGCCGATGGCGTCGGTGCCGTGCAGGTCGTCGTCCTCGACGTGGACCGCCTTGTCGGCGCCCATGGACAGCGCCTTGCGCAGCGCGTCCTTGGCGTCCTCCGGGCCCACCGTCAGGACGGTGATCTCGACGTCGTCGTCGGAGTTCTCGGAGATCTGCAGCGCCTGCTCGACCGCGTACTCGTCGAGCTCGGAGAGCAGACCGTCCACGTCGTCCCGGTCGACGGTCAGGTCATCGGCGAAGTGCCGGTCGCCAGTGGCGTCGGGCACGTACTTCACAGTGACAACGATCCTCAAGCTCACGCCGGCTCTCCTACTGCATCGTCAGTTCTCGGCTGCCTTCTTCCAGGCAGCATAGGCGCCACAAGCGGCCGATCCCGACCGGGGCGACCTGCGCTCCGACCGAAATATTACTCGCCAGTACATCGAGTTCATTCCCGCTAAGCAAGCGCTTTGAACTGTGACCTGTGCAACGCAGCGTAATCGGAATCCGACGGTTTCGCAGAAGAGCCCGGCGGCGGTCAGTCGCGCAGCGCGGTGAACCGGCCCTGGTGGTAGAGCAACGGCCGCCCGGCGCCCGCCGGATCGCCGTGCACGACCTCGGCCAGCACGATGCGGTGGTCCCCCGCGGGCACCCGCGCGACGACCCGGCACACCAGCCAGGCCAGGACGTCGTCGAGGACGGGGACACCCTCGGGACCCTCCTGCCAGGCCGTCGGCGCACCGAACCGGTCGGCGCCGCTGCGGGCGAAGGTGGCGGCCAGCTCCTGCTGGTGCTCGCCGAGTATGTGCACCCCGACGTGGTCGGCCTCGGAGAGCGCCGGCCAGCTGGAGGCGCCGGTGCCGACGCCGAACGACAGCAGCGGGGGCTGCGCGGAGACCGAGGTGAGGGAGGTGGCGGTGAAGCCGACCGGGCCGGTCCCGCCGGACGCGGTGATCACGGCCACACCCGCCGCGTGCCGGCGGAAGACGGAGC
Source organism: Streptomyces sp. NPDC088812 (assembly GCF_044750285.1). NCBI lineage: Bacteria > Bacillati > Actinomycetota > Actinomycetes > Kitasatosporales > Streptomycetaceae > Streptomyces > Streptomyces sp. NPDC088812. The sequence continues at coordinate 8,269 of NZ_JBIVJP010000048.1, forward strand.
GCAGCAGGTCGGGGGAGGCGAGCTGAGGGGTGCGGAGACCGGGGACGGCCGTCATGGAGTTGTCCTTCTCGGGGGAGGGGCGCGGGCGTCGGGGGCGGCTCAACGGCCCGGACAGCACGCGCTCGCGGTACGCACCAGGTCGACGTGCGCCCGTCCGTGGAGAAGGGGGTCCTCAGGCATGGGGTCAGGCTGACGACGGATGGCCTGCACAGTCAAGTGCGTCCCGCCATCCGGAAGTGCCCTGACCTGCTCTGCGACGGACCTCACACCGGACGGCCTCACACCGCCTCCCCCAGGGCCGCGATGACGTCGGCCGTACGGGGCTGGCCCGCGGCGCGGCGCACGACGCGCCCGTCGGCGTCCAGGACCAGCACGGTGGGGGTCTTGAGGATGCCGAGTTCGCGGACGAGGTCGAGCCGGGCCTCGGCGTCGATCTCGACGTGCCGCACGCCCGGGACCATGCCGGACACCTCGCCGAGGATCCGGCGGGTCGCCCGGCAGGGGGCGCAGAAGGCGCTGGAGAACTGGACGAGCGTGGCCCGCTCGCCGAGTTCGTCCCCCAGCCGGTCCGCACCGAGCCGCTGTCCCTCGTCGCGCCCGCGCACGCGCACCCTCCCGCTCCGCCGCCGGTGCAGCACCCCGAAGACGCTCGCCGCCGCGAGCACCCCCGCACACACGAAAAGTCCGGTCATCGACGGCTCAAGCATTCACGAGACCGAAAAGATTCCCGTCCCCCTTCCGTCTTCCCGGTGCGGAATGCTTGATCCATGGACATCGATGCGAGGGGGCCGCGCTTCGGGGCGGCGGTCACGGCCGTCGTCCTGGCGGTCGTGCTGATCACCCGGAGCCCCTGGCTGCTGGCCTGGCAGACGCTGGCCTTCGCGCTCGGCGCGGCGGGCGGCGTGGGACGTTCGCCTTACGGATGGGCCTTCCGTACGGCCGTACGGCCGCGGCTCGGTCCGCCCAGGGAGTTCGAGGCGCCCCAGCCGCCGCGGTTCGCGCAGGCCGTGGGGCTGGTCTTCGCGGGGTCGGGACTGGCCGGGTTCACGCTGGGGCCGGAGTGGCTGGGGTACGCGGCCACCGCGGCGGCCCTGGCGGCCGCCTTCCTGAACGCCGTCTTCGGCTTCTGCCTGGGGTGCGAGATGTACCTGCTCGTACGGCGGGTGACGGTACGGGCGGAGTAAAGGGGACGTCAAAGCCCGAGGTGGATCAAGGTGCCACGTGACGAGGATCTCGCGGTTCACAGGCACCAGGACTGGCTGTCGGCGCGTTCTTCGGGCACGATCTGCGAGATGCCGTAAACCTACGGCTGCGTAACTTTGTCCGGGAGCCGTTCCCGGAGAGAGAAGGAAGGGTCCGCCCCGCCCATGGCAGAGCTTGTCTACCGCCCCGTCGTCGGCCTCGCCCAGACGCTCTTCAAGGTCTGGGACCTCAAGATCGACTGCCAGGGGTCGGAGAACATCCCGCGCTCGGGCGGAGCCGTGCTGGTGAGCAACCACATCAGCTACCTGGACTTCGTCTTCAACGGCCTGGCCGCGCTCCCGCAGAAGCGCCTCGTGCGGTTCATGGCCAAGGAGTCCGTCTTCCGGCACCGGATCTCCGGTCCGCTGATGCGCGGGATGAAGCACATCCCGGTGGACCGCAAGCAGGGCGAGACGGCGTACGCGCACGCCCTGGACTCGCTGCGCGCCGGCGAGGTCGTCGGGGTCTTCCCGGAGGCCACCATCTCCGAGTCGTTCACGCTGAAGAGCTTCAAGTCCGGTGCGGCCCGGCTGGCCCAGGAGGCGGGCGTCCCGCTGATCCCGATGGCCCTGTGGGGCACGCAGCGGCTGTGGACCAAGGGCCACCCGCGCAACTTCCGGCGCAGCCACACCCCGATCACCATCCGGGTCGGTGAGGCGGTGGAGGCCTCCCGCGACAAGTACGCGGGCGCGATCACCCGGCAGTTGCGCGGGCGCGTCCAGGAGCTGCTGGAGGCCGCCCAGCGCGCCTACCCGGTGCGCCCGAAGGACGCGAACGACACCTGGTGGATGCCGGCCCATCTGGGCGGTACCGCGCCGACGCCGGAACAGGTCCGCCAGGCCGAGGCCCGCTGACCGGCCGCTCGGCGCGCGGCGGGCCGCGCACGCCCTTCCCCTCCCCCAGCCAGGGCGAACGCCCTCCGCTCCCCCGGCTGGGGCGAACACCTTCCGCTCCCTCGGCCGGGGCGGCCGTCGACGACGGCCCGCCGGTGCTCACAGGGTGGTGGGCAGCGCCTTCCACAGGTTCGGCCGGTCGGGGGCGGCTTTCAGTGCTTCCAGGACGGCCGGGTGCGGCGCGGCGTACAGGACGGGGTGGTCCAGCTCCCCGGCCGCGGCGTCGGGGGTGAAGGCCAGCCGCTCGCCGGCCAGGGAGAACCGGGCGTCCACACCCGGCTTGTTGCCGCGCGGGTCCTGCCGGTGCCACGCGCCGTTGAAGCGGACGGCGACCAGCCCGTGCACCACGTCGAACCTCTGGTAGCACAGCGCGGTCGGGATGTCCTCCGCGCGGAGCAGCGCGGCCAGCGCGTGGGCCTTGGCGTAGCAGATGCCCGTCCTGTGCTCCAGGACGTCCGAGGCGCGCCAGGTGACGCGCAGATCACCGGAGTCCTGTGAGTGGGGAATGGTGTCCCGCACGAACTCGAACGCCAGTCGCGCATAGGCATACGAGTCTTCCGCGTCCTTGGCGAGCCGTCCGGCGGTGGCCCGCACCAGTGGGTGCTCATGGTCGATGACCTCGTCAGCGGCCAGATAGGCGGACAGGTCGGGGTTTTCCTGGATCAGCTCCATATCGGGAGAGCATAGGAACGCGATCACCCGAGAGTCAATGATTTTTCGAGTGACCGCATACTTATGCAATACGCCGAGGGTGCCGGGTCAGCGCGCCATCTCCTCCTTGAGCGCCGTCACGAAGGTGTCCACGTCCTCCTCCGTGGTGTCGAAGGCGCACATCCAGCGCACCACCCCGGCCGCCTCGTCCCAGAAGTAGAACCGGAACCGCTTCTGCAACCGCTCGGCCACGTCGTGCGGGAGCCGGGCGAAGACCCCGTTGGCCTGCACCGGATAGAGGATCTCCACGCCGTGCACGGCCCGCACGCCCTCGGCGAGCCGCTGCGCCATCTCGTTGGCGTGGCGGGCGTTGCGCAGCCACAGGTCCTTGGCCAGCAGGGCCTCCAGCTGCACCGACACGAAGCGCATCTTGGAGGCGAGCTGCATGGACAGCTTGCGCAGATGCTTCATGCGGCCCACGGCGTCCCTGTCGATGACGACGACGGCCTCGCCGAAGAGCGCGCCGTTCTTCGTGCCGCCCAGGGAGAGGATGTCGACGCCGGCCGCGTTGGTGAACGTCCGCATCGGCACGTCCAGGGAGGCCGCCGCGTTGGCTATCCGGGAGCCGTCGAGGTGCACCTTCATACCGTGCGCGTGGGCGTGGTCGCAGATCGCGCGGATCTCGTCCGGCGTGTAGAGGGTGCCGAGCTCCGTGCTCTGGGTGATCGACACCACCTGCGGCATCGCCCGGTGCTCGTCCTCCCAGCCGTACGCCTGGCGGTCGATCAGCTCGGGGGTGAGCTTGCCGTCGGGCGTGGGGACGGTGAGCAGCTTGAGGCCGCCCATGCGCTCGGGCGCGCCGCCCTCGTCCACGTTGATGTGGGCGCTCTCGGCGCAGATCACCGCGCCCCAGCGGTCGGTGACCGCCTGGAGCGCGACGACGTTGGCGCCGGTGCCGTTGAAGACCGGGAAGGCCTCCGCCGTGGGTCCGAAGTGGCTGCGGACGATCCGCTGGAGGCCGCCGGTGTACTCGTCCTCGCCGTAGGCGACCTGGTGGCCGCCGTTGGCCAGGGCGAGCGCGGCCATCACCTCCGGGTGGGCGCCGGCGTAGTTGTCGCTGGCGAAACCGCGGACCTGCGGGTCGTGGTGGCGACGAGCGTCGGTCTTCGGTGGGTTCACGGCTTCTCGGTGAGCCACAGACGGTGTCCGTTCACTTCGGCGGCGGGCTTCTCCCAGACTCCGGCGATGGCCTCGGCCAGGTCCCTCACGTCCGTGAAGCCCGCGAACTTCGCGTTGGGTCGGTCGGCGCGCATCGCGTCGTGCACCAGCGCCTTCACCACCAGGATCGCAGCCGCGGAGGACGGCCCGGCGGCGCCCCCCGCCTTGCGGAAGGCGTCGGCCAGCGCGAGCGTCCAGGCCTCGGCGGCGGCCTTGGCCGCGGCGTACGCGGCGTTGCCGGCGCTGGGCTTGGAGGCGCCGGCGGCGCTGATCAGCACGTACCGTCCGCGCTCGCTCGCCTGGAGGGGCTCGAAGAAGGCCAGCGAGGTGTGCTGGACGGTACGGATGAGGAGCAGTTCGAGGAAGTCCCAGTCGTCGAGGCTGGTCTTCACGAAGGTCTCGCTGCCGCGCCAGCCGCCGACGAGGTGGACGAGACCGTCGATGCGGCCGAACTCCTTCTCGATGTGGGCGGCCCACTCGCGGGTGGAGCGCAGGTCGAGCAGGTCGACCGGTTCGCCGGTGACGGTGGCGCCGCCGGCTCCGTAGCGGGCCGCGTCGACGGCCTCCGCCAGGCGCTCGGGGTCGTTGTCGGCGGCGACGACCGTCGCGCCCGCCTCCGCGAGGCGGAGCAGTGCCGCCCGGCCGGCGGGTCCGCCCGCGCCGGCCACCGCGACCACCGCACCGCTGAGAGCCCCGTTCCCCATGTCCTTCGCCTCCTGGTCAGCCGTGTTCCCGGTACGGCGGTCGCTCACGCGGCGATCCGCTCGGCGCCGCCCGCCGTGATGCCCTTGGTGGAGGCGATCACGTTCTTCAGCTTCTTGGCCAGTGCCTCATAGAACATGCTCAGCGGAAACTCGTCCGGAAGCACGTCGTCGACGAGTTTGCGCGGCGGCTGGGTCAGGTCCAGGGCGTCGGGGCCCTTGGCCCACCGGGAGCCGGGGTGCGGGGCGAGGTAGGCGGAGACCAGCTCGTAGCCGGCGAACCAGTGGACGAGCTTGGGGCGGTCGATGCCGTCGCGGTAGAGCTGCTCGATCTCGGCGCACAGCTCGTTGGTGACCTGCGGGGCGCGCTGCCAGTCGATGTGCAGCGTGTTGTCCGTCCAGCGCACCACGTCGTTGCGGTGGAGGTAGGCGAAGAGGAGCTGGCCGCCGAGGCCGTCGTAGTTGCGGACCCGCTCGCCGGTGACCGGGAAGCGGAACATGCGGTCGAAGAGCACCGCGTACTGCACGTCGCGGGCCTGCGGGACGCCGTCGGCCTGGAGCTTCACGGCCTCCTTGAAGGCGGTGAGGTCGCAGCGCAGCTCCTCCAGGCCGTACATCCAGAACGGCTGGCGCTGCTTGATCATGAACGGGTCGAAGGGCAGGTCGCCGTGGCTGTGGGTGCGGTCGTGGACCATGTCCCACAGGACGAAGGCCTCCTCGCAGCGCTTCTGGTCGTGGACCATCGCGGCGACGTCCTCGGGCAGCTCCAGGCCCAGGATGTCGACGGCGGCGGCGGTGACGCGGCGGAAGCGGGCCGCCTCGCGGTCGCAGAAGATGCCGCCCCAGGAGAAGCGTTCCGGCGCCTGGCGCACGGCGATGGTCTCGGGGAAGAGGACGGCCGAGTTGGTGTCGTAGCCGGCCGTGAAGTCCTCGAAGGTGATGCCGCAGAACAGCGGGTTGTCGTAGCGGGTGCGCTCCAGTTCGGCCAGCCAGTCGGGCCAGACCATGCGCAGCACGACCGCCTCCAGGTTGCGGTCGGGGTTGCCGTTCTGCGTGTACATCGGGAAGACGACCAGGTGCTGGAGGCCGTCGGCGCGGTGGGCCGCGGGCTGGAAGGCCAGCAGCGAGTCGAGGAAGTCCGGCACCTCGAAGCCGCCGTCGGCCCAGCGGCGCAGGTCCCGCACCAGGGCGTGGTGGTAGTCCGCGTCGTGCGGGAGCAGCGGGGAGAGCTCCTCGACGGCCTCGGCGACCTGGCGCACGGCGTGCTCGGCGTCGGCGCGCCCGGGGGCGCCCTCGGCCGAGAAGTCGATCGACCCGTCCTTCGACTGCCAGGGGCGGATCCGCTCCACGGCACCCTTGAGCACGGGCCACGCCGAGTGCTCCACCACCCTGGCCGCGGGAGGAACCTGTTCCTCCGAACCCACCTGCACAAGAATTTCCGTCATGACCCATCCTTCACGGGAGAACCTCGCGTAGGAACACCGTATGCGGAGGGGGTTTCCTCCAGCAAGAGGATCATCCGGAAATTATCCTGCTCACACTAGTGGTCACCGCGTTTTTTCCTGTCACACCCGGGACACTCGACGACTTTCGTCGGGGCGTCGCGGGTAGGGGAACCGTCGGCGCAGACACATGTCCATGTCGGCCCGGGGCGACTAGGCTGCGGGCTCTTCCAGCGCCGCCGACGACGGAAGCGAGTCGAGTCTTGAACCTCCTCACCATCGGTCACCGCGGAGTCATGGGTGTCGAGCCCGAGAACACCCTCCGGTCGTTCGTCGCCGCCGAGCACGCCGGCCTCGACGTCGTCGAACTCGATCTGCACCTGAGCAAGGACGGCGCGCTCGTGGTCATGCACGACGCGGACGTGGACCGCACGACCGACGGGAGCGGGCCGATCGCGGACCACACGCTGGCCGAGCTGCGCGCCCTCGACGCGGGGCGCGGCGAGCGGGTGCCCGTCTTCGAGGAGGTCCTGGAGGCGGTGTCGCTGCCCCTCCAGGCCGAGATCAAGGACGTGCAGGCGGCGCGGGCGCTCGCCGCGGTGATACACGAGCGGAACCTGGTGGAGCGGGTGGAGGTGTCCTCGTTCCACGACGAGGCCGTCGCCGAGATCGCCCGGCTGGTACCCGGGGTCCGCACGGCGCTCATCGGCAGCCTCCCCCGCTCTCGGACATGCTCGAGCGAGGGGACCCCCATCGGCCTGGACATCGTGGACCGGGCGGTGGCCGTCGGCGCCGCGACCGTGTGCCTGAACATCCGGCGGCTCACCCTGGAGACCGTCGAGCACGCCCGCGCGCACGGCCTGCGGATCATCGGCTGGGTGGTCAACACACCGGACCATCTGCGGCTGGTGCGGGCCCTGGAGCTGGACGGCGCCACCACCGACCACCCCGGGACCAAGCGCACCGGCCGCTTCACGGCGTGAGCCGCCCGACGTCCCGTCGTGACGCGTGCCCGGCGGCCGTCAGGCCAGGGGCTTGACCAGCAGCTCGAACCGGAGGTCGTCGCGCTGCGGGATGCCGAAGCGCTCGTCGCCGTACGGGAAGGGCGTCATCCGGCCCGTACGGCGGTAGCCGCGGCGCTCGTACCAGGCGATGAGGTCCTCGCGCACGGTGATCACCGTCATGTGCATCTCGGTGGCGCCCCACGCCGTGCGGGCCCGGCGCTCGGCCTCCGCCAGGACGGTCCGGCCCAGACCGCCGCCCTGCACCGTGGGACTGACCGCGAACAGGCCGAAGTAGGCGTGGTCGCCGCGGTGCTCGAGCTGGCAGCAGGCGACGAGCCGGCCGTCCCGCTCGGCGGTGATCACCAGCCCGTCGGGCGACGTGACGATGTCCAGCACGCCCTCGGGGTCGGTCCGCTGCCCCTGGAGGATGTCCGCCTCCGTGGTCCAGCCGGCCCGGCTGGACTCCCCGCGGTAGGCCGACTCCACGAGCGCGACGAGCGTGTCCACGTCGGCCTCGGTGGCATCACGGAAGACGAGATCGGTGGCGGTGGCATCCATACGGGCTTCTCCGGGGTGACGGGGGTGCGGCGCGGCTCGGGCTCCGCAGAGCCTAACTCTGTCCTAGTCTCCGTATGCATGGTGCATGTACTCAGCAGCCGGATCCTGCTCCGTCCCCTCGACCCCGACCGGTCCCGCGCCTTCTACGGCGAGCAGTTGGGCCTTCCCGTCTACCGTGAGTTCGGTACGGGGCAGGAGCGGGGCACCGTCTACTTCCTCGGCGGCGGCTTCCTGGAGGTCTCGGGCCGCTCGCAGACGCCGCCGGACCCCGCCGTACGGCTGTGGGTGCAGGTGCCGGACGTCGCGGCGGCCCACGACGAGCTGCGCGCGAAGGGCGTCGGGATCGTCCGGCCGCCGGTGAGGGAGCCGTGGGGCCTGCTGGAGATGTGGGTCGCGGACCCGGACGGGACCCCGATCGTGCTGGTGGAGGTGCCGGCCGACCATCCGCTGCGGTACCGGCCGGGGATCTGAGGCCAGCGGATGCCGGGCCCGGGGTCCGGGCTTAGCGTGCTGGAGGGGGTGCTCCCTTCGGAAGGAACGCGATGAAGCTCGACGCGCCCGTGCCCGGCGGGCCCTGCTGGGCCGAGCTGGGCACCAGTGACCTGGAGGCGGCCCGGCGGTTCTACGGGGAACTGTTCGGCTGGCGGTCCGAGACGGATTCCCGGCAGGAGGCGGGCGGCTACACCGTCGCGCACCTCGGTGACGCGGCCGCCGCCGCGCTCAGTCCCCTGTACCAGGAGAGCCGGCCCGTCGCCTGGAGCGTCTCGTTCGCGGTCTCCGACGCCGATGTCACCGCGCGGCTGATCGAGGAGGCAGGGGGCAAGGTGCTGGTCGGCCCGATGGACGTGTTCGACGCGGGCCGTTTCGTGGTCGCCCTCGACCCGGGCGGCGCCGCCTTCCAGCTCTGGCAGGCGCGGGCCTTCCCGGGGGCCGGGGTGTTCAACGCGCCCGGCTCCCTGGGCTGGGTGGAGCTGATGTCCCGCGACCCGGGACGGGCGGAGACCTTCTACACGACGGTGTTCGGCTGGACCGTGCGCCCCTCGGAGCACTACACGCAGTGGGGCGTGGGCGGCGTGGACTTCGGCGGCATGGTCACGATGGACGACAAGTTCCCGCCCGAGGTGCCGCCGCACTGGCTGCCGTACTTCGCGGTCGCCGACGTGGACGCCGGCGCCGCGACGGCGGAGCGGGCGGGCGGCACGGCGCTGATGGAACCGACCTCGCTGCCGGACGGCCCGCGGATCGCGGTGCTGCGCGATCCGCAGGGCGCGATGTTCGGTGTCTACCGGGCCGGTGACGAGGGGTAGTCGGCCACGGGCGTCGCGGGGGTGCCTCTATGTCTTTCGTCAAGGCACCCTCGTCGGGTTTGGGGTAGTTCGGGCTCGTCGCGGTTATGCGGCGAGCCCGATGGTTTTCGGT
>NZ_JBIVJP010000049.1:0-9710 GCF_044750285.1 Streptomyces sp. NPDC088812
GCCCGGTTACATTCCGAACCCGGAAGCTAAGCCTTTCAGCGCCGATGGTACTGCAGGGGGGACCCTGTGGGAGAGTAGGACGCCGCCGAACAATTATTCAAAGGGTTGGGCCCTGAACTTCGGTTCAGAGCCCAACCCTTTTTTGTTTCCCGTCACTTGACGTTCATGTTCCGCGCCCAGCATCCACCGCATGGGTACTGCAGCAATGCTCAGGGCCGCAGGTGTCGGAATCGGAGACGAGGTCGTCGTGCCGGCCTTCGGGAACGTCGAAGTGGCCGAGGCGGTGACCCTGGCAGGCGCATTCCCCGTGTTCGCCGACGTGGACCCGGTGACGTACTGCCTCGACGCGGACGCTGTCGAACACGCCGTCACCCCGCGCACCGCGGCCGTCGTCGTGGTGCATCGGTTCGGCCGGCCGGCCGACATCGCACGCATGCACACGCTGGGACAGCGGCACGGGCTCCTCGTGCTGGAACAAGCGGAGTCCGAGGCGCCGTACGACGAGGTCGCGCGGCGGAGGGAACGGGCCGCCTTCCTGGACGCGCGACTGCGAGGAGTGCGGACACCCGACGGCGGCGACGGACACACCTACCAGCAGTACGTCGTGCGGGTCCAGGGCAACGGGAGGCCCGACCGGGACGCGTTCGCACGCGCCCTGCGAACGAAGGGCGTGGAGTGCCGGGTACCGGTGAAGACACCCCTGCACCGGCTGCCCGAGTTCCGGCGGTGCGTCACGCTGCCGCAGACCGAACTGGCCGCCGACGAGACACTCGCACTGCCGGTGGACGCGTCGCTCACCAAACGGGACATGCAGCGGATCGTCGGCGCCTGCAACGCACTCGGCGGACTGCTCCAAGCCGCCCTCTGAGCGAGTTTGGGAGTACGGCTTCGTTCGGGGTATGATCTATTCCGTTGCCGCGGGGGAGAATCTCGCAAAGCAACCGGCCCCTATAGCTCAGTCGGCAGAGCGTCTCCATGGTAAGGAGAAGGTCAACGGTTCGATTCCGTTTGGGGGCTCAAAAAAATCCCCCCGCCCCTCCGGGCGGGGGGATTTTTCATGCCCTCCCCATCACGCCACCCGCATCGCCAGAATGGCCATGTCGTCGGACGGGGCGTCCGACGCGAAGCGCTCCACCGCGCGCATGATGCGGGCCGCGACCGCGCCGGCCGTCAGACCCGTACACGCCGTCAGAACGTCGGCCAGACCGTCGTCGCCGAGCATCCGGGTGCCCTCGCGGCGCTCCGTGACACCGTCCGTCACGCACAGCAGCACATCACCCGGGTCCAGCGTGACCGACTGCTCGTAGAGTTCCAGGTCCTCCATCACCCCGAGCAGCGGCTGGGGCTCGGCAGCCGCCTCGACCGTGCCGTCCTGGCGGAGCCGGAGAGGCAGCGGATGACCGGCACAGACCACCTTCAGCTCCGCGCTGCCGTCCTCCTGCGGGCGCATCTCGCCATAGAGGAGCGTCAGGAAGCGACTGCGGGCTCCCTCGTCGAGGATCGCGGAGTTCAGACGCTCCAGGACCGCCGGGCCGCTGAGGCCCTCCCTCGCCAGCAGCCGCAGCGCATGCCGGGCGAGGCCCGTCACCGCCGCCGCGTTCGGGCCCGTACCGCAGACGTCGCCGATGGCGAAACCGTAGGCGCCGTCACTGATGGGGAAGATGTCGTAGAAGTCGCCGCCGACCTCGTTGCCCTCGCCGGCCGCGCGGTAGATGACCTCGACCTCCACGCCGGCGATCTCCGGCAGCTCCGGCGGCAGCAGGCTGCGCTGGAGGGACTGGCTGATGGCCGTGCGCTCCGAGTACAGCCGGGCGTTGTCCAGGGCGAGCGCCGCTCGGCGGCTCAGGTCCTCGGCCAGTTCCAGGATCTCCTGGCGGAAGTGTTCGTCGGTCGGCTTGCCGAGGGTGAGCATGCCGATCACGCGGTTGCGGGCGACCAGCGGCAGGACGACCGTCTCGCCGCCCACCGCCGCAGCCGTCGCCAAGGTCGGGCCGATGCCCGACGCCACCTGGTGCGTCGGGCCGCCGGACAGGCCCAGACTGCGCATGGAACTGCGCAGGGCCGCCTCGTGCGCGGCCTCGCCGGGGGCCGACCAGACACGGGCGCCCGGAGTGGGCACCGGGTCCGGCGGAGCGATCTTCGAGAGCAACGACTTGATGCCGTCGATGAGTTCCTCGTCCTCGTGCAGGACGTAGGACAGATACGGATCCGAGGCCTGGTCGGCGATCGTGTAGACCGCGCACCAGGTGGCGAGGGTGGGAACCGTCATCTGGGCCATCAGGGCGAGGGTCTGGTCGCGGTCCAGCGTCCCCGCCAGCAGATCGGAGGCCTCGACGAGGAAGCTCAGGGAGCCACGGCGCAGTCGCTCCAGCTCGCCCAGGCGGGCCGACTCGACCGCCAGCGCGATCCGGTCGGCGGCGAACTGCAGGCGCAGCGCCTCCTCGTTGGAGTATCTGCCCGGGGACTCCGCCGCGACGCCCAGGGAGCCGGTGAGACGGCCCTCGACCTTCAGCGGGACCGTCACCACCGAGCGCATGCCCGTGCCGTTGAGCAGGGGTACGGCGCCCGGAACGGCCAGGAGGTCCTCGTGGACGGCCGGCATACGGGCCGAGCCGTAGCGGCCGGGCCCCGCCTCGACGGGCACCCGCGCGAAGCGCTGGCGCGCCGAGGGCAGGCCGGTGGAGGCGCGGACCTCCAGCTCCGTCTCGTCGTCGGTCGCGAGGAGCAGGAACGCCGAATCGCCGTCGAGCATGTCGCGGGCGCGCTCCACCGTGCGCTGGAGGAGACCGTCGAGGTCGTCCGGGGCGGGGGAGCCGATGAACACCTCGAACGGGTCGGTGTTCTGGCCGTCTCCGGCGGGCGCCGCGTCGGCGGAGGACGGGATACGCGACGGCGTCTGAAGCACCGCGCGTTCGTGGTCGCGGACCAGGAGGCACACCGTGGACGGATCGCCGTCGGTGTCGCGGACGCGCAGGTGGGAGGCGTACACCGGGATCACGCGGCCGTTGGCGCCGCGGATGCCGTAACTGCCCTCCCAGCGGGAGAGCCGGAGGGCCTCGGCGATGCCGGTGCTGGTGCCGGGGGTGTGCGGCCAGGCGGCGAGGTCGGTGAGGGACTTGCCGGTGACCAGGTCGGCCGGATAGCCGAAGAGATCCTCCGCGTCCTCGTTCCAGGACGAGATGCTGCCCGTACGGTCGATCTGGACGACGGCGACGCGGACCCGGCCGTCCGCGAGCGGGAGGAGGTCCGCGGGCAGGGACGGGCCGGCCGCGCGCGTGCCGACCGGGCGCTCGGGCACGTCGAGCTGGAACCAGACGTTCTTGTGGGTCGGCGTGTACTCCACGCCCCAGCGGCCGGCGATGGCCGCGCACAGCTGGAGGCCGCGGCCGCCCTCACGGTCCGGGCTCCCCATGGAGGCGGGGGAGCCCTGGAGGGGGACCTCGCGCTCGGGATAGCGGTCGGCGACCTCGATACGGACGCCGGCGTCGGTGCGCAGGCACAGGACGTCGGCGTGGGTGCCCGCGTGGACGACCGCGTTGGTCACCAGTTCACTGGTGAGGACGACGGCGTCGTCGACGATGTCGGCGAACCCCCAGCCCTGAAGGGTGTCGCGGACGAAGGAGCGGGCGGTGGCGACCGACCGCCCCACGGGCTCGAAGCTGGCGGCCGCACGCGCGGTGATCACAGAACTCCTCGGCCGGTTGTCGACGTGCAGGGCTGCCCGGTCGTCCTGCTCCCGCCGCTGCTGCGGAAGCCTCTCCGACGGCCGGGGGTCCGGGGGCTGTCCCCCCGGGATCAGTCCGGTGGTCATGGTGCGGCCGCCCTCCGATGCCCGCTCGTGCTCGTGCCACCGCCCAGACCGGACGGACCGGCGCGGCTGGACAGCCGCATGCAAGGTTACTTACCTTCCCCGTCCTCGCGGATGCCGGTCCGCTGTGATTCCGCCCCACGGGTTGTGCGGACGATGTGCGAAGCTGCCGAACTGTTATGGCCTGGTTCGGGGAGGGTGAAACACTGGGCAGGCTTCTTGTGAAAGTCCGGCAGACTGGGTGTCTTCAGTGGACGGTGGGCAGCAGTGCCTCGAGCCTGCCTGATTTCATCGGGCACTAGGACGGACGACCCCTGCGGGAGGGACAAGTGGAGTCTGGCGCAGCGACGCGGGGCACGGAGACGCGCGCGAAAGGCGGACAGTCCCTGAGCAGGCGGCGGGCGTCCCGGGGCGGGACGACGACGGTGGACACGGCGGCCCTGAACCGCCTGCTGGCCGCCCTCGGGTCCATGCGGGACGGGAACTTCCGCAAGCGGCTCACGGTTTCCGGCGACGGCGTGATGTCGGAGATCGCGGCCGTCTTCAACGAGGTGGCCGACCGCAACCTGCATCTGACGGGTGAACTGTCGCGGGTGCGGCGGATGGTCGGACGCGAGGGCAAGCTCACCGAACGGCTGGAGACGGGTGCCTGCGAGGGGTCCTGGGCGGCGGCCGTCGACAACTCGAACGCGCTGGTCGACGACCTCGTACGGCCCGTCTCCGAGGTGGGGCGGGTGCTGTCGGCGGTCGCCGAGGGTGATCTGTCGCCGCGGATGGAGCTGCGGACCCACACCCCGGAGGGGAGCGGGCATCCGCTGCGCGGGGAGTTCCTGAAGGTCGGGCGGACGGTCAACAACCTGGTCGACCAGTTGTCGACGTTCACCGACGAGGTCACGCGGGTGGCCAGCGAGGTGGGAACCGAGGGCAAGCTGGGCGGACAGGCCCAGGTGCGCGGGATGTCGGGTTCGTGGAAGGACCTCACGGAGTCCGTCAACACGATGGCGGAGCGGCTGACCGCGCAGGTGCGCGACATCGCGCTGGTGACGACCGCGGTGGCCAAGGGCGACCTGTCGCGCAAGGTCACGGTGCACGTCGAGGGCGAGATGCTGGAGCTGAAGAACACCGTCAACACGATGGTGGACCAGCTCTCGGCGTTCTCGTCCGAGGTGACACGGGTGGCCCGTGAGGTGGGCACCGAGGGCATCCTGGGCGGTCAGGCGCGGGTGTCCGGTGTCGACGGGGTGTGGAAAGAGCTGACCGATTCCGTGAACACCATGGCCGGGAACCTCACGGCCCAGGTGCGGGGGATCGCGGAGGTCACGACGGCGGTCGCCAACGGTGACCTGTCACGGAAGGTGACCGTGCCGGCGCGCGGTGAGGTCGCGCAGCTCGCCGAGACGATCAACCAGATGACCGAGACGCTGCGGATCTTCGCGGACGAGGTCACGCGCGTGGCCAACGAGGTCGGTGGCGAGGGACGGCTGGGCGGGCAGGCGAACGTGCCGGGGGCCGCCGGGACGTGGAAGGACCTGACCGACTCGGTCAACACCGTCTTCCGGAACCTGACCACGCAGGTGCGGGACATCGCGGCCGTGACGACGGCCGTGGCCAACGGTGATCTGTCGCAGAAGGTCACCGTCGACGTGGCCGGCGAGATGCTGGAGCTGAAGAACACCGTCAACGGGATGGTGGACCAGCTGTCCGCCTTCGGTGCCGAGGTCACGCGGGTGGCCCGGGAGATCGGTGTCGAGGGTGAACTGGGCGGTCAGGCGCAGGTGTCGGGCGCGGCCGGGACGTGGAAGGACCTGACGGACTCCGTCAACACGGCGTTCAGGAATCTCACCGGACAGGTGAGGAACATCGCGCAGGTGACGACGGCGGTGGCCAACGGTGATCTGTCGCAGAAGGTCACCGTCGACGTGTCCGGTGAGATGGCGCAGCTGAAGAACACCGTGAACACGATGGTGGACCAGCTGTCGTCGTTCGCCGACCAGGTGACGCGGATGGCGCGGGACGTGGGCACGGAGGGCCGGCTGGGCGGTCAGGCCCGGGTGGACGGCGTGTCGGGCACGTGGAAGGAACTGACGGACTCCGTCAACTCGATGGCGGGGAACCTCACCTCCCAGGTGAGGAACATCGCGCAGGTGACGACGGCGGTCGCCCGCGGTGACCTCTCGCAGAAGATCGACGTGGACGCGCGCGGGGAGATCCTGGAGCTGAAGAACACCATCAACACGATGGTCGACCAGCTCTCCGCGTTCGCCGACCAGGTCACGCGGGTAGCGCGCGAGGTGGGCACGGACGGCCGGCTCGGCGGTCAGGCGCAGGTGCCCGGTGTGGCCGGTGTGTGGCGGGACCTGACCGACTCGGTGAACGGCATGGCCGGCAACCTCACGGCCCAGGTGCGCAACATCGCGCAGGTCGCCACCGCGGTGGCCCGGGGTGATCTGTCCCAGAAGATCACCGTGGACGCGCGCGGGGAGATCCTGGAGCTGAAGAACACCCTGAACACGATGGTCGACCAGCTGTCGTCGTTCGCCCAGGAGGTCACGCGGGTGGCCCGTGAGGTGGGCACCGAGGGGCAGCTCGGCGGGCAGGCCGAGGTGCAGGGCGTCTCGGGCACCTGGAAGGACCTCACGCAGTCGGTGAACTTCATGGCGAACAACCTGACCATCCAGGTGCGTCAGATCGCCGAGGTCACGACCGCGGTCGCCAAGGGCGACCTGTCGAAGAAGATCACCGTGGACGCCAAGGGCGAGATCCTCGAACTGGTCACCACCGTGAACACGATGGTGGACCAGCTGTCGTCGTTCGCCGAGCAGGTGACGCGGGTGGCCCGTGAGGTGGGCACCGAGGGCATCCTGGGCGGCCAGGCGCACGCGTCGGGCGTCACGGGCATCTGGAAGGACCTCACCGACAACGTCAACCTGATGGCCAAGAACCTGACCATGCAGGTGCGCAACATCTCCCAGGTGGCCGCGGCCGTCGCCAACGGCGACCTGACGCGGACGGTGACGATCGAGGCGCGCGGTGAGGTGGCGCAGCTCGCGGACACCTTCAACACGATGGTGAAGACACTGAGTTCCTTCGCCGACCAGGTCACCAAGGTGGCCCGTGAGGTGGGGACGGACGGCATCCTGGGCGGGCAGGCGCATGTGCCGGGTGTGGCGGGGACGTGGAAGGACCTCACCGAGTCGGTGAACCAGATGGCGTCCAACCTGACCGGTCAGGTGCGCAACATCGCCATGGTGACGACGGCCATCGCCAAGGGTGATCTGACGAAGAAGATCGACATCGATGCGCGCGGGGAGATCCTGGAGCTGAAGACGACCATCAACACGATGGTCGACCAGCTGTCGTCGTTCGCCGAGGAGGTCACCCGGGTGGCCCGTGAGGTGGGCACCGAGGGGCAGCTCGGCGGGCAGGCACGCGTGCGTGACGTCGACGGTACCTGGCGGGACCTGACGGAGTCGGTGAACGAGATGGCCGGGAACCTGACCCGGCAGGTGCGGGCGATCGCGCGCGTGGCGACCGCGGTGACCCGTGGCGACCTGAACCTGAAGATCGACGTGGACGCGTCCGGGGAGATCCAGGAGCTCCAGGACTACATCAACAAGATGATCGCCAACCTGCGCGACACCACGATCGCGAACAAGGAGCAGGACTGGCTGAAGGGCAACCTCGCGCGCGTGTCCGCGCTGATGCAGGGGCGGCGCGACCTGGAGGACGTGGCGTCGCTCATCATGAGCGAGCTGCCGCCGCTGGTGGCCGCCCAGCACGGGGCGTTCTTCCTGGCGATGCCGCCGGGCGACGGCAGCGCGGACCAGTACGAGCTGCGGATGCTGGGTTCGTACGGTTATTCGATGGGGTCCATGCCGACGTCGTTCCGGCCGGGTGAGGCGCTGGTGGGGACGGCGGCCGAGGAGAAGCGGACGATCCTCGTCACCAACGCGCCGAGCGGCTATCTGAAGATCTCCTCCGGGCTGGGCGAGGCGCCGCCCGCGCAGGTGATCGTGCTGCCGGTGCTGTTCGAGGGCAAGGTGCTCGGGGTGATCGAGCTGGCGTCGTTCACGCCGTTCACGCAGATCCAGAAGGACTTCCTCAACCAGCTCGCCGAGATGATCGCGACGAGCGTCAACACCATCTCCGTGAACACCAAGACGGAGCAGCTGCTGAAGCAGTCGCAGGAGCTGACCGAGCAACTGCGGGAGCGGTCGGCCGAGTTGGAGCAGCGGCAGAAGGCCCTCCAGGCGTCCAACGCCGAACTGGAGGAGAAGGCCGAGCTGCTGGCCCGGCAGAACCGCGACATCGAGGTGAAGAACACCGAGATCGAGGAGGCGCGGCAGGTCCTGGAGGAGCGCGCCGAGCAGCTCGCCGTGTCGATGCGCTACAAGAGCGAGTTCCTCGCCAACATGTCGCACGAGCTGCGCACGCCGCTCAACTCGCTGCTGATCCTGGCCAAGCTGCTCGCCGACAACGCGGACTCCAACCTGACGCCCAAGCAGGTCGAGTTCGCCGAGACCATCCACGGCGCCGGGTCCGACCTGCTCCAGCTGATCAACGACATCCTGGACCTGTCGAAGGTCGAGGCGGGCAAGATGGACGTCTCCCCGACGCGTATCGCGCTGGTCCAGCTCGTCGACTACGTGGAGGCCACGTTCCGGCCGCTGACCGCGGAGAAGGGCCTGGACCTTTCGGTGCGGGTGTCGCCGGAGCTGCCGGCGACGCTGCACACCGACGAGCAGCGGCTGTTGCAGGTGCTGCGCAATCTGCTGTCCAACGCGGTGAAGTTCACCGACTCCGGCGCGGTCGAGCTGGTCATCCGGCCGGCGGGGGCGGAGGTGCCGGTGGCGATCCGGGAGCAGTTGCTGGAGGCGGGTTCGCTGAACGATCCGGACGCCCCGCTGATCGCGTTCTCGGTGACGGACACCGGTATCGGGATCGCGGCCAGCAAGATGCGGGTGATCTTCGAGGCGTTCAAGCAGGCCGACGGGACCACCAGTCGCAAGTACGGCGGTACGGGCCTGGGGCTGTCGATCTCGCGGGAGATCGCGCAGCTGCTGGGCGGTGAGATCCACGCACAGAGCGAGCCGGGGCGCGGTTCGACGTTCACGCTGTACCTGCCGCTGCACCCGAGCGAGCTGCCGCCGCAGGGGTACCAGCAGGTGGTGCCCGCGCTGGAGGCGGGGGACCTGGTGGCGTCGGAGAACGGCGTGCGCGAGCTGTCGGAGCTGTCCGACGTGGAGATCGAGACGCCGGCCGAGGTGAAGTCGTACCGCGAGACGCAGAACGGTCCGGCGGCGCTGTTCCGGCGCCGGCGCCGCTCGGTGGCCGGGAGCGAGCCGACGGTGGGGCGGCCGGAGCAGTGGGCGCCCGTGGGACACGAGGCGGCGTCGCAGGGGCACCGGGGCATCCGGTTCGGCGGTGAGAAGGTGCTGATCGTCGACGACGACATCCGCAACGTGTTCGCGCTGACCAGCGTCCTGGAGCAGCACGGACTGTCGGTGCTCTACGCGGAGAACGGCCGCGAGGGCATCGAGGTGCTGGAGCAGCACGACGACGTGGCGGTCGTCCTGATGGACATCATGATGCCCGAGATGGACGGGTACGCGACGACCACGGCGATCCGCCGGATGCCGCAGTTCTCCGGGCTGCCGATCATCGCACTGACGGCGAAGGCGATGAAGGGCGACCGGGAGAAGGCGATCGAGTCGGGTGCCTCCGATTACGTGACGAAGCCGGTCGATCCTGATCATCTGCTGACGGTGATGCGGCAGTGGATGCGGCAGGAGTGACGGAAACCTCCCGGGGGGGGGTGCCTCTATGTCTTTCGTCAAGGCACCCTCGTCGGGTTTGGGGTAGTTCGGGCTCGTCGCGGTTATGCGGCGAGCCCGATGGTTTT
>NZ_JBIVJP010000050.1:0-8740 GCF_044750285.1 Streptomyces sp. NPDC088812
TGCGTTTCCGACTCTATCAGATCTTTTCTCGATCCGATTTCCTCGGCGCTTTCCAGGTTTCCGCTCTCGCGTTTCCCTTTCCGGCGGTTCCGACTTTATCAGAAGTTCCGAGCCGGTCTGACCGGCCATTCATTTCCGATTAATCGGGGGTGGCTTCTGCGGAAGAAGTGTTCCGAGAGGCCTTATAGATTCTCGCTCGCTGCCGACCGGACCCTGTCCAGTCCAGGCAACTGTTCGAATCTACCTCCCCACGCGCTCCGTGTCAACGGCTCTTGTGGGGCGAAGAGGAGACTAGCAGCTCGGCAGGGTCCGTCGCACATCACGCGGCCGTCGGCGCGGTGGCGCTGCGCTCGGCGTCGTCGAGGTCGCCCGTGTCCCCGGCGCGGACGGCCCTGGCGCCGAGGACGTAGACGTAGGCGAGGAAGGCCAGCTCGGCGGTGATGCCGATGGTGATGCGGGTCCAGGTGGGCAGGCCGGAGGGGGTGACGAAGCCTTCGATGGCGCCCGAGACGAGGAGGACCAGGGCGAGGCCGATGGCCATGGCCACGGCGGCTCTGCCCTCCTCCGCCAGGGCTGTGCGTCGCGTGCGGGGACCGGGGTCGATGAGTGTCCAGCCGAGCCGCAGGCCGGTGCCGGCGGCGACGAAGACCGCGGTGAGTTCGAGAAGGCCGTGCGGGAGGACGAGGCCGAGGAAGGTGTCGAGGCGGTCGGCCGACGACATCAGGCCCATGCCGACGCCGAGGTTGAGCATGTTCTGGAAGAGGATCCACAGGACCGGCAGGCCGAGGAAGACACCCAGGACCAGGCACATCGCGGCAGCCTGGGCGTTGTTCGTCCAGACCTGGGCGGCGAAGGAGGTGGCCGGGTGGCTGGAGTAGTAGGTCTCGTACTGGCCACCGGGCCGCGTGAGCTCGCGCAGCTCGGCGGGGGCGGCTATGGAGGACCGCACTTCGGGGTGCGTGCCGATCCACCATCCGAGAAGGGCGGCGACGGCGGTGGAGACGAGTGCGGTCGGGACCCACCAGTGGCGCGTCCGGTACACCGCGGCGGGGAAGCCCCGGGTGAGGAAGCGCGTGGCGTCCCGCCACGAGGCCTGTCGGGTGCCGGTCACCGTGCTGCGCGCGCGGGCCACCAGGTGGCTGAGCCGGCCGGTGAGCTGTGGGTCGGGGGCGCTGGACCGGATCAGCGAGAGGTGGGTGGCCGTGCGCTGATAGAGGGTGACGAGTTCGTCGGCCTCGCCGCCGGTGAGGCGGCGCCGGCGCAGGAGGGCGTCGAGACGGTCCCATTCGGCTCGATGCGCGCAGACGAAGACGTCGAGGTCCATCGGGGTCCCTGCTCCTCGGCTTCGTGGGCGGCCGGTCGTGTACGTCGGCTTGTCGTACTGCGGTGCGGTGGGTTCCCAGCTTGGCAGACTGGCCGTCGTCGGGGCGGGTCGGGAAGGGCGGCGGGCGTGAGTGAGCTGGTGACGGGCGAGGCGGTGGCGCTGGAGTTGGAGCCTGCCAGGTTGCCCAGCAGGTCTTTGGCCGCGTTGCTGGATCTGACCGTGGCCGTGGTGGGCTACGTCGTCGTGAGCATCGCCCTGGTGGCGGCTACGGCGTCCCTGGACGAGGCCGCGCGCACGGCGGTGTCGATCGCCGCGTTCCTGCTGGTGCTGGTGGGTGGGCCGGTCGCGGTGGAGACGCTCACCCGGGGGCGGTCCTTGGGGAAGCTGGCGTGCGGGCTGCGGGTGGTGAGGGACGACGGCGGGCCGATCCGGTTCCGGCACGCGCTGGTGCGCGGCGCGCTCGGGGTGGTGGAGATCCTGCTGACGGCGGGGGTGGTGGCCTGTGTCGCCTCACTGGTGTCGGCGCGCGGGCGGCGGCTCGGGGACGTGTTCGCCGGGACGCTGGTGGTGCGGGAGCGGGTGCCCGTGGCGCGGACCGGGTTCCTGCCTCCTCCGCCGCCGTGGCTGGCCGGGAGGTTCGCCGGGCTCGATCTGTCGGCGGTGCCGGACGGTCTGTGGCTGGCGGTCCGGCAGTACCTGGGGCGGGTGGAGCAGCTGGATGTGCAGGTGGGCCGGTCGATGGCGGAGCGGCTGGCCGCGGATCTCGCGGCGCGTACGGGGGTGCCGGTTCCCCAGGGGGTGCCGTCGGCCGCGTATCTGGCGGCTGTTCTGCAGGAGCGGCAGGTGCGGGAGGCGCGGCGGGCGTACGGGTCCGGGGGCGGGCGGGACGGGAGTGGGGGTGGTGTCGGGCCGGGTGTGCCGGGTGTGGTGCCGTCCGTATCTGATGGTGGTGGCTGGGTGGCGCCGGAGGCCGGGGTGGGGGGCGGGGCGGCGTCGGCCGGGGACGCGGCGCCGTCGGTGGAGCGTCCGGCGACCGGGTTCGTGCCGCCCGCGTAGGCCTCCCCGTGGGCGTCAGGGGAAGGTCGAGGGGGGTGACGCGAGGTCTTCCAGCTCGACTCCGGGTGCCGCGAGGACCACGTCCCCGGCGATGTGGACGGTGTGCCGTTCCCCGGTGTCCAGGGCTGTGACCTGGTATTCGTCGACGATCAGGGGGCCGTTGTCAGTGGCGTGTGCTTCTCTTTCGACCAAGGCCCAGGACTGGTCCACGGTGCGCGGGGCGAGGACCGGGTCCGTGAAGGCGACGAGGCGGACGCGGGTTGCGGAAGGGGGAAGGGTGAGACGCAGGAGTCGGGCGGTGGCGACGAGGAAGGCGGGGGAGGTGCCGGTGAAGGCGTGGGCCTGGACGTTGCCTTCCGTGGCGTGGGTGCCGGTGGGGTCGGTGCGGACCCAGGTGACGCCGTCGAGCGCCGCGCCGCGTACCTGCCAGCCGCCCGCGTGGAGTTCGAGTCGGAGAGGGCGGCCCAGGTCGTCGAGGGTGAGGTCCACGGAGCCGCTGTGATCGCCGGTGGGGGTGGTCAGTTGGGAGACGTAGCGCCAGCCGGAGGGGCCGGGGGCGCACTGGAAGTCCTCATGGGCGAGGGGGGTGTGATCGTGCGGGTCGTGGAGCGCATAGCGGCCGCGGGGCATCGGGGTCCTGGGGGGTGACGGGCTGGTCCGGGCACCTCGCCGAGGTGGCCGGCACGGGACGGCCGGTGCGGCCGGAGACCGAAGGGGCAGGCCCCCGACACGGGGGTGCGGGGGCCTGCCTCGGAGGAAATCTGTCCGGTGCCGGGGGCGCGTCGAGTGCTCGGTGCGCTCCCCGGCGGTGGGGCTGCGGACTCAGTAGCGGTAGTGGTCCGGCTTGAAGGGTCCCTCGACGTCGACGCCGATGTAGGCGGCCTGCTCGGGGCGGAGCGTGGTGAGCTTGACGCCGAGCGCGTCCAGGTGGAGGCGGGCGACCTTCTCGTCGAGGTGCTTGGGCAGGGTGTAGACGCCGGTCGGGTACTCGTTCGGCTTGGTGAACAGCTCGATCTGGGCCAGGGTCTGGTCCGCGAAGGAGTTGGACATCACGAAGGACGGGTGGCCGGTGGCGTTGCCCAGGTTCAGCAGGCGGCCCTCGGACAGGACGATGATCACCTTGCCGTCGGGGAAGGTCCAGGTGTGGACCTGCGGCTTGACCTCGTCCTTGACGATGCCGGGGACCTTGGCGAGGCCGGCCATGTCGATCTCGTTGTCGAAGTGGCCGATGTTGCCGACGATGGCCTGGTGCTTCATCTTGGCCATGTCCGAGGCCATGATGATGTCCTTGTTGCCGGTCGTGGTGATGAAGATGTCGGCCTTGTCGATGACCTCGTCGAGGGTCGTGACCTGGTAGCCGTCCATCGCGGCCTGGAGGGCGCAGATGGGGTCGATCTCGGTGACGACGACACGGGCGCCCTGGCCGCGCAGGGACTCGGCGCAGCCCTTGCCGACGTCGCCGTAGCCGCAGACGACGGCGGTCTTGCCGCCGATGAGGACGTCGGTGGCGCGGTTGATGCCGTCGATGAGGGAGTGGCGGCAGCCGTACTTGTTGTCGAACTTCGACTTGGTGACGGCGTCGTTGACGTTGATCGCCGGGAAGAGGAGGACGCCGTCGCGCTGCATCTCGTACAGGCGGTGGACGCCGGTGGTGGTCTCCTCGGTGACGCCGCGGATCTCCGAGGCGAGCTGGGTCCACTTCTGGGAGCCCTCGGTGATGGTGCGGTGGAGGAGTTCGAGGATGACGCGGTGCTCCTCGTTCTCGGCGGTGTCGACGGCGGGGACCGTGCCGTCCTTCTCGTACTCGACGCCCTTGTGGACGAGGAGGGTGGCGTCACCGCCGTCGTCGAGGATCATGTTGGGGCCGCCGGTGGGGCTGTCCGGCCAGGTGAGGGCCTGCTCGGTGCACCACCAGTACTCCTCCAGGGTTTCGCCCTTCCAGGCGAAGACCGGGACGCCCTGGGGGTTGTCCACGGTGCCGTTCGGGCCGACGGCGATGGCGGCGGCCGCGTGGTCCTGGGTGGAGAAGATGTTGCAGGAGGCCCAGCGGACCCGGGCGCCGAGGGCGACGAGGGTCTCGATGAGGACGGCGGTCTGCACGGTCATGTGCAGAGAGCCGGTGACGCGGGCGCCGGCGAGGGGCTGGGCGGTGGCGTACTCCTTGCGGATCGCCATGAGGCCCGGCATCTCGTGCTCGGCGAGGGTGATCTCCTTGCGGCCGAACTCGGCCAGGGAGAGGTCGGCGACCTTGAAGTCCTGTCGGCTGTCGACAGTCGTCATGGTGGGCTGCTCCTCGGGGTTGGGGCGAGGTGTGGGTACGGCCGGTCTGCGCGGCGGCGGACACAGGGGTGTCCTGCGGGGACACGGGTGTGCCCGCAGTGTGCGCGGCGCAGTCCGTCGGAGGCCCTCTCTCCCTCGGCCGGTCCGTCGTGGACCGCCCGACCGCCATCAGCAGCGACGTCTGGCTCTCTTCCAAGCTACACGGTGGCCCGGTGAGGCCCCAGTCCGCCTCTGGCGGATCACCTCCGTCGCGGTGGGTGCGATGCGCGGGGGCGGGAAACGCGGCGGGGCCCGCCGTGGTCGGCGGGCCCCGTCGGGTGGCTGGGTGGTCGGTGGCCGTCCGGTTAGTGGCCGTCCGGTCAGTGGCCGTCCTGTCAGTGGTCGGCCGGGGAGTGGCTGGGGCCGCCCGGGGTCGCTTCGGGGTCGGCGCCCTTGGCGGCCTCGGACTCGCTGTAGATGTCGGGCTCGAGGTAGATGACGCGGGCGATGGGGACGGCCTCGCGGATGCGGGTCTCGGCGGCGTCGATGGCGGTGGCGACCTCGGTGGCGGTGTCGTCGTGCCGGACGGCGATCTTGGCGGCGACGAGGAGCTCCTCGGGGCCGAGGTGGAGGGTGCGCATGTGGATGACGCGGGTGACGGTGTCGCCGTCGACGATGGCGGTCTCGATCTTGCGGACCTCCTCGACGCCGGCGGACTCGCCGAGGAGCAGGGACTTGGTCTCGGCGGCGAGGACGAGGGCGATGAGGACGAGCAGCACGCCGATGCAGACGGTGCCGATGCCGTCCCAGACGCTGTCGCCGGTGACGACGGCGAGGCCGACACCGAGCAGGGCGAGGACCAGGCCGACGAGGGCGCCGAAGTCCTCCAGGAGGACGACGGGGAGTTCGGGCGCCTTGGCGCGGCGTACGAACTCCTTCCAGGAGAGGTCGCCGCGCAGCGGGTCGGACTCCTTGATGGCCGTCCGGAAGGAGAAGGACTCGGCGATGATCGCGAAGACGAGGACGCCGACGGGCCAGTACCAGTTCTCCAGCTCGTGCGGGTGCTCGATCTTCTCGTAGCCCTCGTAGATGGCGAACATGCCGCCGACGGAGAAGAGGACGATGGAGACGAGGAAGGCGTAGATGTAGCGTTCACGGCCGTAGCCGAAGGGGTGTTGGGGGGTGGCCTCGCGCTGGGCCTTCTTGCCGCCGACCAGGAGGAGGGCCTGGTTGCCGGAGTCGGCGAGCGAGTGGACGCCCTCGGCGAGCATCGACGACGAGCCGCTGAAGGCGAACGCCACGAACTTCGATGCCGCGATCGCTAGGTTGGCGGCGAGTGCCGCCACGATCGCCTTGGTACCGCCTGACGCGCTCATGTGTTCGCGTGGTCCCTTCGTCCTCGGGTGGTCCTGGGGGCGCTCGTGCCGTCGTCGGCTTTGCCCGTCCTTTGCGATGCGCCATTGTTGCAGCCCGGTCCGTGAGGCGTGTGCCCGGTGGGCCGGGCGGGATGCGTCAGGCGACGACGGTGGCGCGGAAGACCGTGCCGGGTCCGGACACTTCGGCTTTTTCGCCCGCGGGGACGAAGGTGGAGTGGCCGGGGGTCAGGTCGTGGTCGCCCGCGCGGACGGTACCGGCGGTGCACAGGAGGATCTGCGGGGTCGCGAGGGTGAGGTCGTGGGGGGCGGTGCCCGCGGGGAGGACGTACCGGGAGAGGCGGAACTCGTCGATGGGGGTCTCGAAGATCTCCTCGCCGTCCGGGCCGGCCTCGGGGCGCAGGACGCGGGGGTCGCCGGGCTCGAAGCGGACGATGCGCAGGAGTTCGGGGACGTCGACGTGTTTGGGGGTCAGGCCGCAGCGCAGGACGTTGTCGGAGTTGGCCATGATCTCGACGCCGAGGCCGCTGAGGTAGGCGTGCGGGACGCCGGCGCCGAGGAAGAGGGCTTCGCCGGGCTGGAGGCGGATGTGGTTGAGGAGCATGGCGGCGATGACGCCGGGGTCGCCGGGGTGGTGGTGGGCGATGCCGGCGTAGGGGGCGTGGTCGCCGCCGAGGCGGTCGCAGGCGGCCGCGGCGGCGGTGACGGTGCGGGTCATCTCGTCGGGGTCGGCGGTGAGGATCGCGGTGAGGACCTCGCGCAGGGCCGCCTCCGCGGGACGGGCGCGCAGGAGGTCGGCGTACGGCTTGAGGGAGTCGACGCCGAGGCCGTCGAGGAGGTCGGCGGCGCGGGTGGGGGCGCGGAAGCCGCAGAGGCCGTCGAACTCGGTGAGGGCGCAGATGAGTTCGGGTTTGTGGTTGGCGTCCTTGTAGTTGCGGTGGGGGGCGTCGACGGGGACACCCCGGCGTTCCTCGTCCTCGTAGCCCGCGCGGGCCTGTGCGAGGTCGGGGTGGACCTGGAGGGAGAGGGGGGCGCCGGCGGCGAGGACCTTGAGGAGGAAGGGGAGGCGGGGACCGAACCGGGTGACGGCGGCCGTGCCGAGTTCCGCGCGCGGGTCGGCCTCGATGACGTCGAGGAGGGTGCCCCGGTCGGTGCGGGAGGGTGCGCCCGGGTGGGCGCCCATCCACATCTCGGCCTGTGGTTCGCCGTTCGGTTCGACGCCGAGGAGGTGCGGGATGGCGGTGGGGGAACCCCAGGCGTAGGGGCGGACGGTGTTGTCGAGGCGGTACATGCGGTGTCTCTGCCTGCCTGTCTGTCGGTCTGCCGCGGCTGCCGCGCGGGTGGCTGCCGCGGTCGGCTGTGACGGTCCGTCTGTCTCGTGGGCCGGCGCGCCGTTGCTCGTTCCGGCGGCCCGCGACGGAGGTCGCCCGTGTGCGGTCGGTCGGTCGCCAGATCAGGCGCCCGAGGCGAGCGCCAGGTAAACGGCGGCGAAATCCGTGATGGCGATCAGTTCGGCCAGGGTGACGAGTTCGTCGCCGGGCTCCGGTTCGAGTTCGCTGATCGGCGTGTCGTGGCTGAGGGCGAGGTCGCGGGCGGCGGGGGCGGCGGTGAGTCCGCCGATCGGGCGGTCGCGCAGCAGCACTACGCGCGCGTGCAGGGCGGGCGGTTCCTCGACGCGGTCGCGGAAGAAGTCGTCCGGGTCGGCGCTGGCGGCGAGGGGGCCGGCGAGCAGGGCGCTGTGGGCGGCGAGGGCCTCGGGGAGTTCGGCGACGATGGCGGGGCGGCCGGAGAGTTCGGCGAGCGCGGCGGCGAAGCGGCGGCCGGCGGGGCCGGCGGAGTCGCCCTCGGTCCAGATGACGGGGAGGGCGTCGGCGAGTTCGGCGGCCAGGGTCTTGGCGGGGTTGCTGTAGGTCGCGATGGCGGGGCCGCAGCGTTCGGCGATGTGGTCGAGGCGGTCGGCGACCTTCTCCAGGGCGTCCGGCGGGGCGGAGAGCAGGGCGATCCGGTCGAGGAGCGCGAGGAGCGGGGTGAGCAGGGCCCACAGGACGCCGGGGGCGGACGCGGCGACGGGGGGTTGCTCGTCCTGTTCGTACGGTGCGGTCGCCAGCGGTACGAACAGGCCGTGGGCGCCGGCCACGGCCTCGGTGAGCGGGGAGCGGACGGGCGCGACGGCGGCGACGGTGCAGCCGCGCCGGTAGGCCTGCTCGGCGAGGAGGGAGAGGCCGGGTTCGCTGCCGTCGGGGGTGGCGATGAGGAGGAGGTCGACGGAGCCGACCCAGCCGGGGAGTTCCCAGCGCAGGGCGCCCGCGGCGGGGGCCACGCCGGTGGGGGCGAGGCGGGTGACCGGGCAGGAGGCGCCGGCGAGGGTGCCGAGGAGGTCCGCGACGCAGGTGGCGGCCGCTCCGGGGCCGGCGATGAGGATCGCGCGCGGACGGCCGTCCGGTTCGAGCTGGGGGACGCCGGCCTCGATGGCGTGCCGGGCGGCGGTGCGGACACGCGCGCCGGCCTCGGCGGCTCCGCGCAGGAGCGCCCGGTGGTCTGCCTCGGCCAGGGCCTCCGGCGTGTCGAGCAGCGATTCGTCGAGCATGGCGTCAGGTCTCCGATCGCCGGGTCGTCGTCGGTGTGCGGGCGCCGGGGGGTGCCTCTATGTCTTTCGTCAAGGCACCCTCGTCGGGTTTGGGGTAGTTCGGGCTCGTCGCGGTTATGCGGCGAGCCCGATGGTTTTCGG
>NZ_JBIVJP010000051.1:0-3434 GCF_044750285.1 Streptomyces sp. NPDC088812
TCGTGCGGAGGCCGGTCGTGTCTTCGCGGCCCGGTAGCCGCGGGAGGTGATGAACCCACACTCCGTCGCACCCAGCGTGCGGCAGATGGCCTCGACCCCGAACTGATCGCGGTTTGCGGTCAAGTCCCTGGAAGTGGTGTAGCCGTCTTCGAGGTTGTAGGGGGCTTGTACCTGTCAGGTCTGCAGGGTCGGCATCACCTCCGTGCTCATCACGGTCTCTTGCTCCGTGGTCAGGGGCTCACGGCACCGGGCGAGCAGTTCCAGGCCGAGATACCGGCGGCCTTCGGCCCACTCATCGGTCTGCTCGGCCAACACAGCCCCGACCAGACGCACCACGGCATCCCGGTTCGGGAAGATCCCCACCGAGTCCGTGCGGCGCCGGATCTCCCGGTTCAGCCGCTCGGCAGGGTTGTTCGACCAGATCTGGGACCACACGTCCCTCGGGAACGAGGTGAACGCGAGGATGTCCTCTCGTGCTGCATCGAGGTGCCCAGCCACCGCGGGCAACCTGTCCTGCACGTAGTCCAACAGGCGCTCGAACTGGGCCTGCACGGCCGGCCCGTCGGGCTGGTCGTACACGCTGTGCAGCATGGCCTTCACCGCCGGCCACATGCTCTTCGGGGTCACGGCCATCAGATTCGCCGCGTAATGGGTGCGGCAGCGTTGCCACACGGCCCCGGGCAGGTTCGCCGCCACGGCTTCCACGAGGCCGCGATGGGAGTCCGAGGTCACCAGTGCCACCCCGGCCAGCCCCCGGGCCACCAGGTCCGCGAAGAACTCGTTCCACGCCGCACCCGTCTCCGTGGTGGCCACCCTCAGCCCGAGGACTTCGCGGCGCCCGTCGGCGTTGACCCCGGTGGCGAGCATGGCCACCGCGTTGATCACCCGCCCGCCCTCTCTGACTTTCATGGTCAGGGCGTCGGCGGCGAGGAACACGAACGGGCCGGCCTCGCCCAGCGGCCGGTGACGGAAAGCCTCGATGTGCTCGTCCAACTCCTGTGCCATCCGGCTGACCTGGGACTTCGAGAGCGAGTCGATGCCCAGCTGCCGTACGAGCTTGTCCATGCGCCGGGTCGAGACCCCGGCCAGGTAGCAGTCCGCGACCACGGTGATCAGTGCGGACTCGGCCCGTTTGCGGCGCTCGAGCAGCCATTCGGGGAAGTACGTGCCGGCCCGGAGTTTGGGGATGGCCACATCGATCGTGCCGGCGCGGGTGTCCAGGGGTCGGTGGCGGTAGCCGTTGCGCTGCGCTGTCCGGTGTTCGGAGGGCTTGCCGTACTCGGCCCCGCAGACCGCGTCAGCGTCGGCGGAGAGCAGTGCGTTGATCACGGTCTGCAGCAGGTGGCGCAGCAGGTCTGGGGAGGCCTCCCCGAGAGCTTCGCGCAGCAGGCGTTCAGGGTCGACAATGTGTGGAGCGGTCATCGTGGTGATGTCCTTTCGAGAGTGCTGTGGAAGGTTCGCTCGAAGGCTCCCACGGTGACCGCGTCCGTCTCGAAGATGGTCGTGGCCACCGGGGAGGGTTACACAGAGATGATGGATTCGGCTCCGGCGCCGGCGTGACCCGAAATTACACGGACGCCGTTCGCGGCTGTCTTTTTGTGGATCTGTCCGTCGACGCCGGGGTCGCTGCGGGCCGGGCGGGCACATGACTTGATAGGAGCCTGACCGGAAAGTCGTCTCACCTTTGTGCTGTCTGCACTCACCCGACCCGCGGTGACGTTCATCACCATTGGAAGGGAATCCCGTCAATGACGAGCATGACACTCGACCCGCCGCTGACCAACCCGTTGCCACCAGGCTCCGAGTTGGTCGCCGGGGTCGACACGCACAAGAAAACGCATCACGTCGCGATCCTCGATCTCGTGGGCCGACCTGTCGCGGACCGAGAGTTCCGTGCCGACGGTCGCGGTTACGCGCAGATCGTCGCGTTCCTCCACGCGCACGGTGATGTCGTCCGTATCGGGGTGGAGGGAACGGGGTCGTACGGGGCTGGCCTCGCACGCGCGCTGACCACGGCGGGGCTGACCGTCATCGAAGTCGCGCGACAGGACCGGCAAGCCCGCCGTCGTCGCGGCAAGTCCGACCCCCTCGACGCCCACCAGGCAGCGGTCGCTGTCCTCGCAGGAACGGACACCGCGATCCCAAAGTCTGGTGATGGCGCGGTCGAGTCGATGCGGATCCTCCTCGCAGAGCGGCGCTCGGCGGCCAAGGCCAGAGCGCAAGTGATGAACCAGATCCACGCGCTGCTGATCACCGCACCCGAGCTCGTGCGACAGGCGTTCCGCGCTCTCAGCGGGCAGCGTCTGGTGAACACGCTCGCCAAGACTCGGCCCGGAACAATCACGTCCCCCGATCCCGCGGTCGTCGCCCGGCAGACACTGCGACGGTTCGCGGTCCGACACCTCACGATGCAAGCCGAGATCGACCTGATAGAACAACAGTTGGAGATGCTCGTCCGGCAGGTCAACCCCACGCTGCTGTCCCTGAGCGGAGTCGGTCCTGTCACCGCAGCGACGCTCCTGGTCGCCGCCGGCGACAACCCCGAGCGGCTCGGAACCCGCGCCAGCTTCGCCGCTCTCGCCGGTGTCGCCCCGATCCCCGCCTCCTCCGGACAACGCACACGGCATCGACTCTCTCGCGGCGGGAACCGGCACGCGAACGCCGCGCTGCACCGGATTGTGCTGTTGCGCATGCGGCATCGCGAGCCTCGGACGATGGCCTACTTCGAGAGGCGTCGTTCGGAGCAACTCACCGACCGTGACATCATGCGCTGCCTCAAACGACACGTCGCGAACGAGATCTATGCCGCTCTGCTCAATCCCGCCACCGACAATCCCGTCGGGCGCGAACTCCGAGCACGCCGACAAGCGAAAGGCATCCCGATCAGCGTTCTCGCCGCCACTCTCGGCGTCCCCTACCAGCGGCTCCGACGACTCGAGATCGGAACTCGCGCCGACCCTGAACTCGAGGCCCGAGCGACCGCCATCCTGGAGCAGATCAGCCCGCCACTGGCCGCTTGACAGCAATAGGAGCATCCACTATGCGGGACTCAACTGCGCGGCGACCTCGGACCGCGAAGGAACCCGTGATGCCCGATACCAGCCCCGGCTC
The DNA here is from genome assembly GCF_044750285.1 of Streptomyces sp. NPDC088812. Taxonomy (NCBI): domain Bacteria; kingdom Bacillati; phylum Actinomycetota; class Actinomycetes; order Kitasatosporales; family Streptomycetaceae; genus Streptomyces; species Streptomyces sp. NPDC088812. The sequence continues at coordinate 3,112 of NZ_JBIVJP010000051.1, forward strand.
GGGGTGGGCTTTCTGCACACCGTGATCGATGATCACTCCCGCTTCGCCTATGTCGAGATGCACTCCGATGAACGCAGCCAGACGGCCATCGCGGTGTTGCGCCGCGCGGTCGCCCACTTCGCGCGCCTGGGCGTGGAGGTGGAGCGGGTGCTCTCGGACAACGGCTCGGCCTACCGCTCGCATGCCTGGCGTGATGCCTGTACCGAGCTCGGGATCAAGCCCAAGCGGACTCGGCCCTACCGGCCGCAGACGAACGGGAAGATTGAGCGGTTCCATCGCACGCTAGCTGATGGGTGGGCCTACGCCCGGTTCTACAGCTCAGA
>NZ_JBIVJP010000052.1:0-3127 GCF_044750285.1 Streptomyces sp. NPDC088812
ACCAAAGCAATCTCGTCCGGAGTCACACACTCTCAACGCCATACCGGGCCAGCAGGACACGCAACACCAAAACCAACCTGACCAAGCACTACTAGTCTCACGTTCTTCTAGTCTCAGGTTCTTCTAGTCTCACGTTCTTCTAGTCTTCTGAGTCGGGGAGGCCGGGCATGGAAGACCTCGTCATCCGGGACGCGGACGTCGTCGACGGCACCGGCGGCCCGTCGTACCGCGCCGATGTGGTCGTCGACGACGGCCGGATCGTCTCGATCGTCCAGGAGGCCGCGGCGGCCGGCTGCCAGCGCCCCCGGGCGATGCGGGAGCTGGACGCCGAAGGGCTCGTCCTCTCCCCCGGCTTCATCGACATGCACGCCCACAGCGACCTCGCCCTGCTGCGCGATCCCGACCACAGCGCGAAGGCGGCGCAGGGCGTGACGCTGGAGGTCCTGGGCCAGGACGGGCTGTCGTACGCGCCGGTCGACGACCGCACGCTTCAGGAGGTGCGCCGGGCGATCGCCGGCTGGAACGGGTACGGCGACGACATCGACTTCGACTGGCGGTCGGTGGGCGAGTACCTGGACCGGCTGGACCGCGGGATCGACGGGCGGGGCATCGCGGTCAACGCGGCCTACCTGGTCCCGCAGGGCACGGTCCGGGCCCTCGCCGTCGGCTGGGAGGACCGGCCGGCCCGCCCCGCCGAGCTGGACCGGATGCGGCGGCTGGTCGCGGAGGGCCTGGAACAGGGCGCGGTCGGCCTGTCGTCCGGTCTGACCTACACACCGGGCATGTACGCCGAGGACGCCGAACTCACCGAGCTGTGCAAGGTGGTGGCGCGCCACGGCGGCTACTACTGCCCCCACCACCGCTCGTACGGCGCGGGCGCGCTGGAGGCGTACGCCGAGATGGTGGAGCTGGCCCGGAAGGCGGGCTGCCCCCTCCACCTCGCACACGCCACCATGAACTTCGGTATGAACGAGGGCCGGGCCCCGGAGCTGCTGGCCCTGCTGGACGACGCGCTGGCCGAGGGCGCCGACATCACCCTCGACACCTACCCCTACCCGTCCGGCTGCACCACGCTCGCCGCCCTGCTGCCGGGCTGGGCGGGCGAGGGCGGCCCCGAGGCGGTCCTGCGCCGCCTCGCCGACGACGCCATGGCCGAACGCATCCGCCACGACCTGGAGGTGACCGGCGCCGACGGCTGCCACGGCGTGCCGGTCGACTGGGACACCGTCGAGATCTCCGGCGTGCGGGACCCGCGCCTGGCGGACCACGTCGGCCGGACGGTCCACCGGTCGGCCCGGCTGCGCGGCGAAACCCCCTGGACGACGGCCCGCCGCCTGCTCCTGGAGGACCGCCTGGCCCCGACGGTCCTCCAGCACGTCGGCCACGAGGAGAACGTCCGCGCGATCATGCGCCACCGGGTCCACACCGGCGGTTCGGACGGCATCCTCCAGGGCGACAAGCCGCATCCGCGGGCGTACGGCACGTTCCCGCACTACCTGGGCCGGTACGTGCGGGAGCTCGGGGTGCTGTCGCTGGAGGAGTGCGTCGCCCACCTCACGGGACGTCCGGCGGCCCGGCTGCGCCTGCCGGACCGGGGCCTGGTCCGGGAGGGGTACCGGGCGGACCTGGTGCTGTTCGACCCGGAGACGGTCGCGGCGGGGTCCGCCTACGACACCCCGCGCACGCTGCCCACCGGCATCCCGCACGTCCTGGTCGACGGCCGCTTCGCGATCGAGGACGGGCGGCGGACGGACGTGCTGGCCGGGCGGGCGGTCCGCCGCCGTCCCGGGTGACGGACCGCCCCTCCGCGTCGGCTACGGCTTGGGCAGGGTGCAGTCGGCGGCGCTCAGGTCCAGCTGGTTGCCGGTGGTGAAGCAGGCCGGGAGCTGGTAGGTCTGCTGGGCGTAGTTGATGCCCTGGCGGACGGTGACGGTGCCGTTCTCGTCGACCTCGCACGGGTTGTTCACCGTGCAGGTCCCGCCGTCCTCGTTGCCGGTGTTGTTGACGGCGACGACCGCGCCGGTGGCCTGGTCGACGACCGGCGAGCCGGAGGTGCCGCCGATGGTCTGGCAGGCCGAGGTGTAGCGGACCGAGTCCTTCCAGGTCCAGTCGCCCTCCCGTATCCGGTACACGAACCCGTCGATGGCGCAGCTGTAGAGCCGCTTCCAGTAGCCGGAGGCGACGGTGATCGCGGTGCCGGCGGTGGGGTGCGTGTCCTGGACGGTGAGCGCGCTGATGCCGTAGGAGCTGCGGATGGCCGCGTAGGTGGTAGTGAGCTGGTAGACCGTGGCGTCCGTGTCGGTCATCGTCGCGTACGCGATCTTGGAGGCGCGCAGGGTGGCCACGCGGGTGCCGGCGGAGTTCAGCAGCCCGAAGGTGCGGCTGGAGGCCTGGCCGACGATCACCTCGCCGGGCTCCGGGAACCCGGTCTCCAGACAGTGGCCGTTGGTCAGCACGAGCGCCGGGTCGGTGTCGAGGGAGTCCGGGAAGCGTACGACGGACCCGGAACAGTTGCTCAGCGCGACGGTCCCGGCCAGGGTGACGGCCTGGAGGGCGGGCGACGCGGGAGCCGCGGCCGGTGCGGCGGCGGTCACCGCGGCGGTGGGCGCGGTGCGCGCGGCGGTGGCGGCGGTGGCGGTCGGAGCCGTGCCGGTCCCGGGTGACGCGACCGCGGGCGCCGCGCCTGCCCCGGCGATGGCCAGGGCGAAGAGCGCGGCGACGAGAGGCTTGGGCATGTGGGGGTCCCCTCTGACGACGAGGCGACCGGAGGTCTTCCGGTCGCCCGCTGATTTGTCATGTGCATCATCAGCGCGTCAGGAGGGGAGAACAAGCAGTGCTTTTCGGCCGCCGGGCGCGGGGGGCCGGGCCCGGGGCCGGGCCAGGGGCCGGGCCAGGGGGCCAGGCCGAGAGGGCACCGCCGGGCCGGGGGCCGGGCCCGGGAGGGCCGGGCCCGGGAGGGCCGGGCCCGGGGAGGCCGGGCCCGGGAGGGGGCCAGGCCCCGGGAAGGCGAGGCCAAGAGGGCGGGGCCGAGAGGCAGGGCCGAGAGGCAGGGCCGAGAGGCAGGGCCGAGAGGCAGGGCCGAGAGGCAGGGCCGAGAGGCAGGGCCGAGAGGCAGGGCCGGGAGGCA
>NZ_JBIVJP010000053.1:0-3054 GCF_044750285.1 Streptomyces sp. NPDC088812
GGCGGTGTTCAGCATCCCGGCGACCTACGTGGTGGTCGGCCTGGTTTGGATGGCGATGGGGGCGACCCAGCAGCTGACCTTGTGGATCTTGCAGGTCGGTTCCGGTGGCACCGATGGCCAGGACGAGGCAGTGGCCGGCGTGCTGGCCCTGTTCGGTCTGACCTACGACGCCGCCAACGACAAGATCTTGCTGGACGAGAACTTCGCGCAGTGGGAGATGGCCAGCGAGAACTCGGAAAACGGGATGATCGTGGTCGCGGTGATCATCGCGCTGGTGATCTTCTTCGCCTGCTTCGTGCTGATGGCGATGATGATCTTCCGTCTGGTGCTGATTCTGATTTTGGCCTCGTTCGCGGCCCCGGCGATCTTCTCGCTGGCCCTGGAGCCGGCCAAGGCGCTGGCGGGGCGGTGGCTGTCGATGATGCTGGGGCTGATCATGGCCGGGCCGATCGCAGCCGCCGTCGTGCGGCTGGGCATGGCGATGGCGGCATTGTCCACGGACTGGGTGCAGACCGTGGCTGGCATGGTGCTGGTGTTCGTGGCCGCGGCCATGCCGATCTTCATGCTTGCGGTCACCGCGTGGCTGGGCGGCGGTGCCGGGCAGGCTGAGCAGGCGGGCGTGATGGCCGCGAGCCGGGCCGGGCGTGGAGGAAGGCGGATTCAAGCAGTCAGCGCAACGAGTCCTGTGAGATGAGGCAGTTACTGATCACAGGAGGATCCGGATGCAGGGCAAGCACGGCCATCTCAGCCGGGAGCAGAAGCAGCTCGCACTCAGGCTTCACGCGAAGGGCTGGCGGCTGGTCGACATCGCCAAGGAGATCGGCTGCAGTGCGCCGATGGTCGGCATCATGGCCCGGACCGGCAGGCACGTCGACGCCAAGCCGTTCGGCTGGGAACCACGCCAGGGCAACCTGACGATCGACGAGCGCGAGCAGATCCTGCTGGGGATCAATCGTGGTGACACCTTCACCGCGATCGCCGAGCAACTGGGGCGTGCGGTGTCCACCGTCAGCCGGGAGGTGAAGCGCGGCGGCGGGCGCTGCGACTACTCGGCCTGGCATGCGCACGAACGCGCCCGCCATCAAGCTCGCCGACCGAAGCCATTCAAGCTCGCGTCGGGTCGGCTGCTTGAGGAGGTCGCCAGCCGGCTGGAGCAACTGGGGTCGCCCGAAGAGGTGGCAGCGCGCCTACGGTTGGATCACGCCGATGATCCGGAGATGCGCGTGAGCCACGAGACGATCTACCAGTCGCTGTTCGTGCAAGGCCGCGGCGAGCTGCGTCGCGAGCTGGCGCGGTGTCTGCGGTCCGGACGAACTGCCCGCAAGCCTCGCGGAACCACCGATGGCCGCGGCCGCATCCCCGGCATGGTGATGCTTAGCGAGCGCCCCGCAGAAGCCGACGATCGCGCTGTTCCTGGGCACTGGGAAGGCGACCTCATCCTCGGCGAAGGCAGCCGCAGCGCCGTCGGCACGCTCGTTGAGCGCTCGACGCGGATGACCCTGCTTCTGCACTTGCCCGACGGCAAGAGCGCTGAGCAGGTCGAGGCCGCGATGCGCGCAGCGATCAGCAAGCTGCCTTCCGCACTGACCCGGACGATCACCTGGGACCAAGGCGCGGAGATGTCGAAGCACGCCGCGTTCACCACCGCCACGGGCATCCCGATCTACTTCTGCGATCCCCACTCTCCCTGGCAGCGCGGGAGCAACGAGAACACCAACGGACTGCTGCGGCAATACCTGCCCAAAGGAACCGATCTGAGCGTTGTCAGCCGCGAGGAGTTAGACGCGATCCAGGACAGCCTCAACGGACGCCCACGCAAGACGCTGGGCTATCTGACACCATCAGAGAAGCTCGCAGAGTTCCTTGCGCCCACCGCTTGAATCCGCCGAATGAATTCGATGCGGGGCGTTTCGGCGCGGGCTGGCCGGATGCGCCAGCGTGCCGGGGCGATGGTGATGCGAGGAGGCCGCTGATGGCAACGATGATTCAGGAGTCGATGGACTCGGAGTACGACGACGTCCGGTTCCCCCAGGAACGGACTCAGGGACTGATCCTGGGGCTGACCCTGGAGCAGGTAATCGTGGTTCTGGCCGGCGTGCTGATCGGCATGGCGTTCATCCTGCGTGGCGGGCCGGGCATGTTCGTGGGTATCGGGCTGATGGCCGTGATCGGTGCGTTCGGCGCGACTCGGTTCCGTGGCCGGTCCCTGCCTGGCTGGGTGTGGGTGGCGGCGCAGTACCTGCGGCGGGGGGCAACGGATCAGCTCGAGTTCCGCCAGGGGATGGCCCCGGCACACGTGCTGCAGCTGGTGGACGGAGAGCCGCAGGCACCCGTGAGCGAGGCCGGGCCGCAGGCCCAGCGCGACGCGAAGGGGCGGATCAAGCCGGGTGAGCCGGCACGGTTCCGGCTGCCGGGTGTGGCCGGAGAGCTGATGGTCTACGCGATGCCCAACGGGGCCGGGTTCGTCTGGGACCCGCGCGCCCGGGAAGCGGTGGTCTGCGCGAAGGTCATGACGACGCGGGGCTTTGACCTGGAGTCCTTCGACGCTCAGGAGGAACGGTCCCTGTCGTGGGGATCGTCGCTGGCGGCGCTGTCGCGTCTGCCGGGTGTGGTGCGGATTCAGGCTTCGGATCAGACGACGCTCATCTCCGGTGCGGCCGTGGAGGACTTCTACGAGTCCAAGCAGGTGGACGCGGGCCGGTCGGGGGCAAGCATCGACCCGTTCCTGGACCAGGCGTTCCGTGAGCTGATGAAGGAGGCCCAGTCGATGCCGGTGCACGAGCAGTGGCTGACGCTGGTGGTCTCCCCGTCGAAGATCACCTCGCAGGTCAAGGCGCTCGGCGGAGGCACCCCGGCGCTCATGGAGCACATGCTCAAGGTGATGACGACGGTGGAGAGCACGCTGCCGCGCTCGGGGACCCAGGTGACCGCCTGGCACTCCCCGCGCACGCTGGCTGGCCTCTCGCGGTCGGCGTTCGACCCGGACGCCTCGGTGATGATCTCGACCATGAAGGCGGACGGGAAGACGGCGGGCACCGCGCCCTCAAGTGCGGG
>NZ_JBIVJP010000054.1:0-2719 GCF_044750285.1 Streptomyces sp. NPDC088812
GACCTCGGGTCGAGAGGCTGGTTTCCGCGTGGAATCAAGGGGTTTGCGCGGATGCAGAGTCCGACGGCGAGGCCGACGACCCGTTGATTGGCGCGTCGGCGGAACCAAAGAAACGACCTCGAACACGCCTGACCGACGAGGAAGTGGACGCTATGCGAACAGCCCGCGCACAGGGCATCAGCGTGAACGCCGTGGCTCGTCAGTTCGGGGTGCACCGGGGCACGGTGTGGGCGAAGACGCGGTGATGAACCCGACGGCGACGCGGGAGTTGAACTGACCTCGACCCCCTCGCGCCTCGAATCTCGGCGGGGCGTTCTGCCGCATAAAATCAACGATCTACGGCGTCTAGATTGTGGATAACTTCACCGTAGTACCCCGACATACACGTTGCTTAGCACTTTCGTTAGCACTTTTCAGCACTGCCGGGGCTCCGTGATTCACCATTCCGAGGCGGCCGTGGGCGGCCCGTAGCGTCGGTAGCGGGCGGGAGTGACGCCGACGTGTCGTTGGAAAATTTCCGCGGCGTGGCCTCGGCTGTTCCAGCCGACGCGACCTATCGCCACGGTCACGGGCACTTCGGTCTCGCGCAGCAGCCGGGCCAGCTCTGCGACGCGAAGCATCGTGAGGTATCTGTGCGGGGTGCTGCCGTAGGCGTCCTCGAAGACGCGCACCAATTGCTTATCCGATAGGTGCACGTGTTCACAGAGCAGGGCCAGGTTCCACCGCTTCGCTATGTTTCCGCGCAGCAGCGCTTCGACCGCGAGGGCTTCTCTGCGGGCGGGCCGAAACTCTCGCCATCGTGCGGGGCTCTCGACTGATCGCCGTCGCTGATGGACGGGAACGGGCAACGCATCCGGAGCCGCGCGTACGTGCGGAGCGAGCGTGCCCAACAGCATCGAGAGGCGTGCTTGCAGCCAGAAGTACGAGGCCGGGTACTCGCGTCTTTCGTAGAGGGTCGTCATCTCATCGAGCACGAGGATCAGGCGAGTGGCGTCCTCACCGTTCACATGGAGCACATGAGCGGCATCCGGAAACAAGGCCCCGGCGTACTGTCTCACGACGTAGCGATCCGCGAACACGTCGGGATGCTGCCAGTAGAGCTGATCGAGCATGTAGTCCACGTCGACCAAGAGCGTCGTCAGGGTGGCGGTGCCCTCGGGCTCGTAGGTGAAGACCGTACGCGGGGCAATCAGCACGGCGTGACCAAAAGCGATCGGGTGTTGACGCTCCCCGACGGTGAGAACCACCGAGCCATCGCGGACGACGAGGAACGCCACGCAGTCGAAGACGAGCAGGCCGACCTGCTTCCGAGACTGCCTCGTATCCACCGCGAACGGCTGGAAGAGCGCCGCCCCTTTCAGCACTGCCAGTGAAGCCTTGTGTTAGCCGCAGCGTTCCGCTGCCCGCTTCTCGGTGCGGATGAAGACTGGTCATACGACCACGGGTTCACCTCGAAATGAGAGTGCCAGAGGCTCCAACGGTAGTCGCCTGCGCCTTGCTCCATAACTCAGCTCCGTGCGGGGTCGCTCAGGGCGGTGTCGATGGCCTGGAGAGTGCGCACAGTGGTCAGGACATCTTCGGCAGGCAGGTCGAGCGAGCCGAGCAGATCGCGGTACATGCCCCGCACGATCCCCACCGACCGTGCCGCTTCCTCGGTCAGATGCAGGCGTGCCGCGCGGCGGTCCGCCGGGTCGGGGCGGCGCTCGATCTGCCCTTTGGCGATGAGTCCGCGCAGCGCCGTGCTCGCGTTGCTCGATGTCAGCGACAGGCCCGAGGCCAGCCCCGAGGGGGCCACGCCGGGGTTGGCGTCGATGTGCAGCAGCACCAGGCACTCCAACGGTGACAACGGCGCGACCGCGGGGTCCTGCAACGGGTAGGCGCGCAGCTTCCGCTCCACATGCAGCACCGCGTCCGCGAGCCGCACCAACGGGTCCGCACCGGTTGGTGCCGGCCCGCTCACCGGCTTCTCGTCTTGTCGCATATGCTTATGCTAACATAGCGTTGTTTTCATAACTATAGTTTTAGAAGGAGCCGGGCGGGGATGACCGACACGGGAACAGGGCGACAGGCAGCGGGCACGCCCGTCCAGGCGACGGGCAAGGCGATCGGTGCGGGGCTGTTGTCGACGCTGGCGCTGCTGATGGGGCTCGCCTCGTTCGGGATCGACCTGTACCTGCCGGCGTTCCCGGTGATGACGACGGAGCTGTCGACCACGGCGACCGGGGTGCAGCTATCGCTGACGGCGTTCCTGATCGGCGCTGGGGCCGGGCAGCTGGTGTTCGGGCCGTGGTCGGATCGCGCCGGCCGGGTGGTGCCGCTGGTGTTCGGGGCGGTGCTGTTCGTCGCCGCGAGCGTGACCGCCACGCTCGCAGGCAGTATCGAGCTGCTCGTGGCCGCCCGGCTGGTCCAGGGCCTGGGCGGGGCGGCGGGGATGGTGATCGGCCGGGCGATCATCCTTGACCGTGCTCGCGGCACGGAGGCGGCACGGGCGTTGAGCATCATGATGCTCATCGGCGGGATCGCCCCGATCATCGCCCCGGTCGCCGGCGGTGCCCTGGTCGGCCCGGTCGGATGGCGGGGCCTGCTCGGGATCGTCACCGGCCTGGGCGTGATCGCCCTGGCATGCGTGCTCGTGTTCGTGCGGGAATCGCTGCCCCGCGAGATCCGCAGAGCCCGTGCGGGCACGGCGCGGCGCGGTGGCTGGCGGGGCCTGATCTCG
>NZ_JBIVJP010000055.1:0-2696 GCF_044750285.1 Streptomyces sp. NPDC088812
AGGCGTCGGCCAGGTGCGTGCCGTGGGGGTCCACGATGTCGGCGCGGATCGTGCCGTCCTGGTTGGCGTGGAAGAAGAGGAAGTCCGGTCGTAGCGCCTGCCACTGGCCGGTGCCGTCCTGGAACGGGATCGCCAAAGACTGCTTGGAGGCCCGGGAGGGGTTGCGGTACCAGCCCCGGAAGGAGGGCTCGGCGGCTTCGGAGTCCAGCACCTGCCGCTCCCAGGTGTTCAGGTCCACAGGCATGGTGCCGTCCTCGGCGGCCATCAAATGCAGGGTGCGTCTCTGCAGAGGACGCTCGCTGCCATCAGGGAGGCGCTCCTGCTGGTCGGCCTGGGTCAACCTCGGGCGGGTCAGGTCCACACGTTCAGGCCGACGGGCCATCTCCCGCACCCGGTCATACACTGCCTGGCGCTCATCGGTCAGGCCGTTGATCTGCACGCGGTACTGGCTCAGCCAGTCCTGCACGAGCTTGTCGGCCTTGGCCTCCAGATCGGCGACGACCTCGGAGGTGCGGGCCAGGGAGGCGATGATGATGTCTCCTTCGCGCAGGTCGAGATCCTCTTCGTCCTCGGGGACGATGTGATCGATGTAGGCCCCGGCGATCCAGCCGGTGAGGGTGCGGGCCGCCGCGGCAGCGGCCTCCTCGATGGCCCGGTCATCGGCCAACAGTTCCAGGCTGGTGGTGCTCAGGGTTGTGGTTCCCATTCGGCCGGTCAGCCGCTGGGCCGACAGGGTGAGCACATCCTGGCGGGCCGCGGCGATCTGCTCGGAGTACTGGACCCTGCATCCGTCCAGGAGCTTGCACATCGTGTGCGCGGCGGTCTTGACCGCCCCGGGCAGCAGCCCATCGTGGGAGAGGGCATTGGCCAGGATGTCCAGGCGCTTGAGCGGTTTGGTGGCGCCCTGGGGGATGTTCATCGAGGGCAGGGCGTCGAACACCGCCCACACGTCTTCTCCCACCGCCGGGTTCGGTGTCAGGGTGACCGGGTCGAACAGCACCCGCCGGGCGGATGCGCCGGCGGGATCGGAAGTGGTGTCGTCCATGTCGGACTGTCCGCGCATCAAGGTCTGGGCGATGGCGGTGGAGGTGGTCTTGTCGAAGTGGGGCAGGAAGCAGTCGATGGAGTTGAGCACTTCGTTGCCCGGGATGCGTCGGGCCAGGGGGGTACGGACCATCCGGCCCAGCAGCTGGTGGACGTAGGTGGCGTCCTTGTAGGTGCGGAAGGACATCAGCACCTCCGCCCTGGGGCAGTCCCATCCGGTGGAGATCGCCTCCATGGCCAGCAGCACCCGGACGTGCGTGGTCTCCTGCACGCGCTGTGGGGCGATGTAGTTGACGATCTGGCCGGGCAGGTGCCGGTCCGTGTGGGTGCCGAAGACGTGGGCGATGTCCTGGGGCCGTAGCTCGGGCCACTCCTGGTGGATGACATCCAGGATCCGTGAGAGGTGCTCGTCGCTGGGTTTGTCTGCGACCTGCACGACCAGTAGCGGCACCACCGGGTTCGGTTCGCCCTGCTCGGCGGCGTAGGCCGCCCAGGCTCTGGTGGAGGCCTTCGTGCGGGCCACGGCCTCGCGCAACAGCGTGGTGTCGAAGGCGCCGGCTTCCTCGGGGATGGTGAGGACAACATCGTCCTTGAGCAGCCCGGAGGTCTGCACGAGCGCGGGGTCGACCTGCACGGGGGAGAGCGCGTCCCGGTCTGTGGCGTGGGCCATGGCCTGGGTGAAGCGTTCCACGGTGGCGGAGATCCCGAGCACGATCGGCATAGCCGGGGCCAGGGCGGTGCCGTTGATCAGGCGCTGGACGATGGTGGCCCGTTCCTGGTCGTTCTTCTTGGTGGTCTTCATGCCCCGGTGGGCCTCGTCCAAGATGAAGTACAGGGTTCGTCCGGGGGTGGCCACGGTGTTGGCGATGACGTCGTAGATGGTCCGCTGGGCCATGTCGGGGGCGGCCATCACCGGGGTGGCAGCGTTGGTGGGGTCCTGGGCCCCGCGCACCAGGCGGGCTCCTTCGCGCAGCTTCTGGGCGTTGAGGAAGTACACCTGGCCGGGGGCGAAGGTGGTCTCGGCGAAAGAGTTCTCCACGGTGCGCAGCCGACCGTCGAGCTCGGAGGATGCGGCATGGATCCGGGAGCGGGACTGATCATTCAGGTCTGGGTAGTCGGAGAACCAGAGAACGGTGGCGCCGGGGTCGGGGGCGATGTCCTCGGTGTACTGGTCGGAGCCGAAGAACAGGGCCTCGATGATGGCCGCGGCCATCACCGTCTTGCCGGCCCCGGTGGCCGCGGCCAGGGAGAACTGGGACAGGACGCCGTCGTCCTGGTAGTTCTTCCTGGCCCGATGCAGCCGGTTCAGGACCTGCTCGACGGCCTGGGCCTGGTAGTCCTTGAGGGTGTAACGCATGGGGGTCAGGCCCTCCGGTTGATCTGGAAGTTGTGCAGGTAGGACTCGTACAGGCGCACCGCGGTGGTGTGTTGAGGCAGCTGTCGGGCCACGGACTGGAAGGCCACCTCGGAGTCGGTCACGATGAACGCCATCCCTACCTGGGGGTCAGCCTCTAGGGCGGCCAAGAACTCGGGGGCGTGGTCTATGTCCTCGAGCACCCCGTAGGCCTGAGCCACATCCCAGCCCCGTTCCGGAAGGCTGGAGATGATGCGACCGCGAGAGCCGGCCTTGAGCCAGAGCATCGGCGCAATCC
>NZ_JBIVJP010000056.1:0-2506 GCF_044750285.1 Streptomyces sp. NPDC088812
GCCAGGCCGATCAGGGCCGAGGCGTCCTCCACCCACACGGCGCGCAGCGTGGGGTCCGAGGTCTGGCGCAGGAACGTGGCATCGCTGATGTGCCGCCGCTCCGCGTCGCGGCGGACGCGCCGGTGCGCGTTCAGGAACGAGATGCCCTCGAGCACGAACGCGACGGCGAGCACGATGTACGCGATCGTGTACTCCGCCTCCTCCTCGGGGGCGGACCAGGCCGTGATCCCGTGCCAGACCGAGACCGCCGAGCCCACCGCGAACAGGCCGAAGGCCGCGACCATCGACCACACGTAGGCCGCCCGACGCTCCGCCAGCAGCAGGAAGACCTCATTGCCGGCGTCGGCCCAGGAGTGCGCGGCCTCCGCCACCATCGCGGCTGAGCCGGTGACCGCGCCCACGATCGACTTGACGACGGCGATCACCGTGTTCACGCCGAGGGCGATCAGGACGGTCAGCAGGCTCTCGCCGCCGGACTCGGCGGCGGGCGGGGCGACGGCGGGCGGGGTACGGGTCATCCCCCGAGTCTGCCCCTGCAGGCGGGTGCCGGGCCAGGCTCGCCATGTCCGGGTCCGCCGGTCCGGGAGCGCGAGCGGGGGTCCCCGCGGATCGGCGTCGCCGAGCCCGTGAGGTCTCCGCGTGCGCGGCCTAGATGTAGGAGGTCATGACGTTGTTGACTCGGGCCGGGGCCAACGAGGCCGGCGGGGCGTCTCCGCAGGAGGTATGAGGCCGATGGTAGTTGTAGTGGTTCACCCACACTGCCAACGCCTCACGCCGAGCCGTCTCTGAGGTATACGGGCGGGCGTAGAGGACCTCATCGACCATCAGCCGGTTGTAGCGTTCGACCTTCCCGTTGTGGCGCGGGGTGTAGGGGCGGATCCGGTGGTGCCGGCCCCCGAGCGAGACCACCTTCGCGGTGAAGTCCACGGCCCGGTAGTTGTTCCCGTTGTCCGTGACCACCCGGTCCACGGTGATGCCGTGCGCGGCGAAGAACGCCCTCGCCCGGCAGAAGAACCCGATCGTGGTCACCGCCTTCTCGTCCTCCAACGCCTCGGTGTAGGCCAGGCGGGTGTACCCGTCGATCGCCGAGTGCAGGTAGGTGTACCCGACCCGTCGGCCAGGCCCGCGCTTGGCTGCTCGCGCGTTCTCGGAGTCCCGGCCGTGAGCACGCCAGCCTCCCCCTTCAGGGATGCGCCCGATCTTCTTCACGTCCAGGTGCACCATGTGCCCCGGACCCCGGGCGGTGATCTTCTGCGGTCGTTGGCGCAGGTCCTCACCCGTGGGCGCGAGGTCTGGCAACCGGGAGATGCCCAGCCGGTGCAGCCACCTGCCCACCGTTCGGAGGCACAGCTGGTGGCCTTGAGAGACCAGGTGGTGATGGATGCGGCGGGCTGACCACTTGCACTCCCGGCGCAGGGTGAGGATCTGGGTGACCAGGGCCGGGTCGAGCTGGGCGGGAGAGCGTCGTGGCCGGCAGGAGCGGTCTTGCAGTCCTGCCTCGCCTTCGGCGCGGTAGCGGGCCACCCAGGTGGCCACCGTGGGCCGGCTGACGCGGAACTCGGCTGCGACATGGGCTTGGGGGATGCCGTCGTGCAGGTGGCGTTGGACCATCCTGAGTCGGCCGGTGGGAGTCAGGGGTGCGTTAGCGTGAGTCATGAGTGGGTCTCTTTGCGCGGATGGGTTGTGTAGGAACTTCCATCCTGCGGGAGAGGCCCACTCGTCTCATCTCAGCCCGGGCCTCGTGCCAAGAACCTCATGACCCACAACACCTAGCGCGTGTTGCTTCCTTCCAAGTGCAGCTGTCGATGGCCCTTCCGTCTCCGCACTGGTGGGGTGCGCGGGCTCCAGTGAAAGGGTCAGGCGCTCTCGGCGAGTGGCATGACAGGGCCTCAAGGCTAGAGTCCGCCGATCATGCAAGAATACGTCCGCCTCCGGTACTCTTCTTACATGACTTTTCTGACAGTGGGGGAGGCCGCCGAGCGCCTCGGGGTCTCGGACCGGCATGTGCGGCGCCTAGCCGAGGATGGCGATATGCCGGCCCGCCGCCTCGGGGGATCCTGGTTCATCGATGAACACACCCTGACCCGTCGTGTGCGCAGGGCACCGGGTACAGGCCGCACCTGGGCTCCGCGGACAGCCTGGGCCGCCGTCGACCTCCTTGCCGGAGGAAACGGACGGGCCTTCCTCGACCAGCCGCGGATCTCCCGTCTGCGCTCCCGGCTGCGAACGCTCACCGCTGCCGAGATGCACCGACTGGCTGAGAACAGGGCCCGGCCCCACCGGTTCCACGCCTCGCCTCGAGCCCGCGCCAAGCTCGCAGACGTTCTCGTGCCCTCGGGGGTGTCCGCCCTGGATCAGTCGGATCTCGCCCGCCGCTTCGGGCTCGCCGCTGTCGAAGGGAACCAGCGAGAGGAGGGCTATCTGCTCGGCGACCTGGAGGCTCTCCAGTCCCGGCTCCGTCTCGACGCCTCAGCGGCGGGGGAAGTGGTGATCCGCCACGTGCCCG
>NZ_JBIVJP010000057.1:0-2264 GCF_044750285.1 Streptomyces sp. NPDC088812
TCTCGGCGACGGTCGAATGCTGACCCTCTGACGGCGGATCAAAAGTGACCCACTTGGTGATCTTCGTCTGACTCTGGCCTTGGTGATCAAGGTCAGGAGGGAAGGTGATCCTCGTGGAGGACTGGGCAGAGATCCGTCGACTGCACCGGGCCGAGCAGATGCCGATCAGGGCGATCGCACGGCATCTGGGCATCTCGAAGAACACCGTCAAGCGTGCCCTGGCGAGCGATCGGCCGCCGCAGTACCAGCGGCCAGCCAGGGGCTCGGCGGTCGACGCGGTCGAGGTGCAGATCCGTGAACTGCTGCGGGAGACCCCGACGATGCCGGCGACGGTGATCGCCGAGCGGATCGGCTGGGAGAAAGGCATGACGATCCTCAAGGACCGGATCCGGGAACTCCGGCCCGCCTATCTCCCCGTCGATCCGGTCTCGCGCACGGTCTATCGGCCCGGTGAGCTGGCCCAGTGCGACCTGTGGTTCCCCGACGCGGACATCCCCCTCGGCTATGGGCAGACCGGACACCCGCCAGTCCTGGTGATGGTGTCCGGCTACTCACGCGTGATCACCGCTCGGATGCTGCCGTCACGCAGGACCGGCGACCTGATCGACGGCCACTGGCGGCTGCTGGCCGAATGGGGCTCCGTCCCCAGAACCCTGGTCTGGGACAACGAGGCCGGCGTCGGCCGCGGCCGCCCGACGTCCGAGTTCGCCGCGTTCGCGGGCCTGCTCGCCACCAGGATCCACTTGTGCCGTCCCCGGGATCCTGAGGCGAAGGGGCTGGTGGAACGAGCGAACGGCTATCTGGAGACCTCGTTCCTGCCAGGGCGGCACTTCAGCGGACCGGACGACTTCAACACCCAGCTCGGGACATGGCTGAAGGTCGCCAACCGGCGCGTCCACCGCACCCTCGGGGCCCGTCCGGCCGACCGGTGGGAAGCAGACCGGGCCCAGATGCTCACCCTGCCCGCGGTCGACCCGCCAGCCTGGTGGCGGTTCTCGACCCGTCTGGGCCGCGACCACTATGTCCGCGTCGACACCTGCGACTACTCCGTCGACCCTGCCGCGATCGGCCGGCAGGTCACCGTGCTGACCGACAACGACCAGGTCATCGTGCTGACGACCGGCGGCGAGATCGTCGCCCAGCATGCCCGCTGCTGGGCCCGCCACCAGACTCTCACCGCCCCCGACCACGCCGAGACCGGCCGCGCGATGCGCGAGGAAGCCCGCCGTCGGCCCACGGGACAGGTGCACGCCGTCGACTCCGCCTCAAGTCCGCTCGTCGAGGTCGAACAGCGCGAGCTGGGCTCGTATGACCGGCTGTTCACCGTCATCGACGGCGACGCAGGCAAGGAGGCCGGCTGATGCCCCGCACCTCCGCCGCCGACCGCGAGGCGCCCGCACCGTCTGCGACCACAAGCCGCAGGACCGGCCAGCAGACCGCATCCGACCTGGCCTTTCTTGCCAGAGCGATGAAGGCCCCGGCCCTGCTTGCCGCCGCCGACCGGCTCGCCGAACGGGCCCGCAAGGAGTCCTGGACCCACACCGAATACCTCGTCGCCTGCCTCCAGCGCGAGGTCTCCGCCCGCGAATCGCACGGCGGCGAGGCACGAGTACGCGCCGCCCGTTTCCCGGCGATCAAGACGATCGAGGAACTCGACGTCACCCATCTGCGCGGCATGACGCGCCAACAGCTCGCGCATCTGGGCACGTTGGACTTCATCGCAGGCAAGGAGAACGTCGTCTTCCTGGGCCCTCCCGGCACCGGCAAGACACACCTGGCGATCGGCCTGGCAGTGCGGGCCTGCCAGGCCGGACACCGCGTCGCCTTCGCCACCGCCGCCGAGTGGGTCGACAAGCTCGCCGCCGCCCACGACAGCGGCCGCCTGTCGGCCGAGCTCACCAGGCTCGGCCGCTATCCGCTGATCGTGGTGGACGAGGTCGGCTACATCCCCTTCGAAGCCGAGGCCGCGAACCTGTTCTTCCAGCTCATCTCGAACCGATACGAACGCGCGTCCGTGATCGTCACCAGCAACAAACCCTTCGGACGCTGGGGAGAGGTCTTCGGCGACGAGACCGTGGCCGCCGCCATGATCGACCGCCTGGTCCACCACGCCGAGGTCCACTCCCTCAAGGGCGACTCCTACCGCATGCGAGGACGCGAACTCGGACGCGTCCCCACCGACACAACCGACAACGACTGAACCACCACCAACCGGGTCAGAATTCAACCGCCCAAAGTGGGTCCAAGTTCAACCGACGCCGACA
>NZ_JBIVJP010000058.1:0-2252 GCF_044750285.1 Streptomyces sp. NPDC088812
CCATACGGCGGGTGCCTCGAGACCTCTGGACAGGGTGGCGGGGGTAACCGACGGGCACGCAGCGGGAAGCAGACGCCTCGACTCCCGGCAAGCTCTAGGAGAGGGGTGGCCATGGCAGACAAAGTACGAACACAAGTCCTCGAGCCAGCCCCCGGGCAGGCCAGTGCCCACACCCGCAGCCGTCAACGAGTAGGGGATGGGCACCATTGCGGCCGTGCAGCCTCAGTACCGGGTCACCTTAAGGGTGGTGTTCGCGCAGGACGCGGCCTTCTTCACCAGAAACGCCTTCTCCGTGGCATCAGCCTTCAACCCCCAGCGGATCTTCACCGCGGTCCAGTCAGCGATGTACTGGCACTGGTTCTTCGGCGGCAGCCACTGCTCCGGACCGCGGGCCTGCTTGGCCGAGTTCAACGCCGAGGTCTGCGCGTTCAGCGACCGGGCATCCCCCAAGTCGTTGTAGAACGCCACCCGCTTGGCCTTGGTCCAGTACCGGGCGCCCGAGCCCCACGCCTCATGCACGGGCACCATGTGATCGATCTGCACCGTCGAAGCAGACGTGTGCGTACGCAGATCCCAGCTGCTCACCAACTTGCCCGTGGCCACCGTGCACTTACGGGCCGTCGTGAACTTCGGGGTGGTCTTGGACTCTGCGATCAACACCTCTGCCCGCGTGTTCTGGCAGTCCCTGTTCGCATCCTTCCAGTCCCCGAACTGGGCGGCCCGGTCATAGCCGGCATTGTTCTCCGCCGCCACCGGCAACGACGCCACAGCCATGCGCAGCGGGGCTGAGTACGTGGTGCCGGCTGCCGCCGGGCCCGCACCCCCCAGGACAGCGGTGGCGACGAAAGCAGCAGCAGTGGCCAGAGAAGCCAAAGAGCGTCGTGACATGGGCGAGTTCCTTGCTCGAGCGGATGACGCGATGCGAAGTCGCATCGCAGCTGATCCTAAGCTCGCGGGAAGCCCCTGCTCGGCACGAGATCCCCGGTCCCTAGGATGGGCAGGATTAGCGCGGACAGCGCCCCATGCCACTTGGCCCAAAGAAAGAACACCCGTGTCTCGACTGACTGACCTGCTCGCCCAGGCCCGCAAGACCGACCCACAGCTGGCCGCAGACCTGGAAGCTGAGTTCCGCCAGCTCACCCAGCGCAGCCAGTTCGGTCTCGTGTTTGAGCGTCACCAGCCCGAAGCTGTGGAGCTGCCCGGCCGCCCCGTGCGCCGCGGAGACACCGTCCGCGTACTCCCCCCACGCGGGAGCCTCACCATCGGAGACACCCGACACTGGGTCGTCACCGACATCGAACGCACCCAAGACGGCAAGCAAGCCCACCTGACCGAAGCAGACGTCGACCCCGAGGTCCGCGAGCCAGCCACCTCAACGGCCGCACTCGAGGACCTGGTGGTCGTCGCCCGCTTCGAGGACCCGATCTACCCGGGCCTGGTCGAGACAGGCCGCGTCGAGAACGGCGGGCCGGACAAGCCGTTCCACACGGTCATCAACGCCGAGAACTTCCACGCTCTCGAGATGCTCACATACACCCACCGCCACAAGGTGGACTGCATCTACATTGACCCGCCCTACAACACCGGAGCGAAGGACTGGAAGTACAACAACGACTACGTCGAGGAAGACGACGACTACCGCCACTCCAAGTGGCTGTCCTTCATGGAACGCCGCCTCCAGGTTGCCCGTGAACTCCTGAACCCCCAAGACTCCGTCCTGATCGTCACCATCGACGAGAAGGAGTACCTACGGCTTGGGATGCTCCTGGAACAGACGTTTCCCGAGGCGCGCATTCAGATGGTTAGTACCCTCATCAACCCGAAGGGTTCTTCTCGGAGTGGGCAATTTGGACGTTCGGATGAATATATATTCTTTGTTGCATTGGGGGGAGCATCGCCTAGCCCCCAGCCGCTCACGAGCGAGTGGCAGGGGTCGCGGGCGACCACGACGGACAAGCTTCGATGGGTAAGCATGATCCGTTCTGGCACCGGAGTTTCCCGCCGCGACCGCCCAAGCATGTTCTACCCCGTGCTAATTAACGCGCATGACGGAGCCATTACCACCATTGGCGATCCGCTTCCCCTCGACTCGGATAGAGCCTCATACTCAGCGCCCCAGGGAACGGTCGCAGTGTGGCCGCTCCGTGACGATGGAACGGAGGGGCGCTGGCAGGTCGGTGCTGAGACTGCACGCCTCCTGCTCATGGAAGGGTTCCTGCGTTCCGGACGCCTCAAGGGCGATAGGACGGCTA
>NZ_JBIVJP010000059.1:0-2195 GCF_044750285.1 Streptomyces sp. NPDC088812
CCCTCGTCCCCGTCCCATCGGCCCGGTCACTCCTCAGTAACCGGTCCGGTGGGGCGGGGTTTCTGGTTTTAGACGGGGGTGGTGAAGGTGCCGGCGAGGCTCTGCAGCTGGTACATCCACAGCATCCAGAGCCCGGAGACCATCAGAATCCCGACCCCCACCAGCAGGGATCCGCCGATGATGTTGAATACCCGGATGTTGCGGCGGACGTAGGACAGGGCGTTGGTGACCCAGCTGATCCCCGCCGCGGCCAGCAGGAATGGGATGCCCAGTCCCAGGCAGTAGAGGAAGCCCAGCAGGGCCCCGCGCCAGGGATCGCCGGTGGTGGTGCTCAATGCCAGCACGGCGCCGAGTGTCGGGCCGATGCAGGGAGTCCAGCCCAGCCCAAAGACGACCCCGAGCACCGGGGCCCCGGCCAGGCCCGTCCGGGGGGCCAGGGTGGGTTTGATCGTGCGCTGGAAAAAGGGCAACTTGCCAACCATGGCCAGGCCCATAACGATCACCAGGACGCCCAGGACGCGGATCATCGGGTCCTGCCAGCGCACCAGCCAGTGAAGCGCCCCGGGTTCGGTGGGGGCTCTCAACTCACGGAGGATGAGAGTCATGGCAGCACCGAAGAAGTACCCGGATGAGTTGCGTGAGCGCGCGACGCGGCTCGCGGTCGAGGCGAGGCAGGACCGCGCACGGAGGGCCGGTGCGCTGCAGCGTATCGGCGAGCAACTCGGGATCAACCCGGAGACGCTGCGGGGCTGGGTGAAGCAGGCCGAGATCGACGCCGGGCAGGCGCCCGGGGTGACGACCGCGGAGGCGCAGCGGATCAAGGCGCTTGAGGCCGAGGTGCGGGAGCTGCGGCGAGCGAATGAGATCTTGAAGACCGCGTCGGCGTTTTACGCCGCGGCGGAGCTCGACCGCAAGCTGAAGTAGCCGAGGTGCCGACTGCGATGCTCGTCGAGTACATCGACGAGCACCGCGACCGGTTCGGGGTCGAGCCGATCTGCCAGGTCCTGCGTGACGCGGACGTTCAGATCGCCCCGAGCACCTACTACGCCGCCAAGGCGCGTCCGCCGTCCGCGCGGGCGGTCAGGGACGCGGAACTGACCAAGGACATCCGGGTGGTCCACAAGGCGAACCTTGGCGTCTACGGCGCCCGGAAGATCCACGCGGCCCTGAACCGGGAGGGCGTCGAGGTCGCCCGTTGCACGGTCGAGCGGCTGATGCGCGCCGCGGGCATCCAGGGCATCCGGCGCGACAAGACCCGCAAGACCACCTTCGGGGACGGCGCGGAGACCGATCGGCCCGCCGACCTCGTGAAGCGCGCGTTCACCGCGACGGCACCGAACCAGCTCTGGGTTGCGGACCTGACCTACATCCGCACCCACGCCGGGTGGACCTATGCCGCGTTCGTCCTGGACGTGTTCTCCCGCCGTGTCGTCGGCTGGCAGGTGTCCACGTCGCTGCGCACCGATCTCGCCCTCGACGCGCTCGAGATGGGCCTCTGGGAGCGCCGCAGAGCGGGTCAGGACATCACCGGGCTGATCCATCACAGCGATGCCGGAGTCCAATATCGTGCGATTCGCTACACCGAGCGACTCGCCGAAGCCGACGCGGTCGCGTCCATCGGAACGGTCGGCGACAGCTACGACAACGCGATGGCCGAGGCGCTGAACTCGCTGTTCAAGGCCGAGTGCATCCGCAACCCGGTCATGCGCCCCAAGGGCGGGTGGGCGTCGGTCCGCGACGTCGAGATCGCGGTCGCCGAATACGTCGACTGGTACAACCACCGGCGCCTGCACGGCGAGATCGGACACGTCCCGCCCGCCGAGTTCGAGGCCGCCCACTGGGCATCCCACAAGCCCGTCAGCTACGTTGGAGAACAGGTTCCCCTCGGAGCCGGTTCCAGATAACCGAGCCTCCACGAAACCCGGGGCGCTTCACAGTGACCGATCGTGCCGAAGGCGGCCCCGTAGAGGGTGAAGACCGCGGCGAAGCCCAGGATGAACAGCCCGACCCCGGTCAGCACCCGGCGGCGGTTGTCCGGATGTGTGGGGTTGGCCAGCCCGGAGACGTAACCGAGGTAGCCGGGCACCAGCGGCAGGATGCACGGGGACAGAAACGAGACGATCCCTGCGATCATCGCCAGCGGTGCGGCAATGAGCAGAGCCCCGGAGTTGACGGTCTCGGCGAAGTAGTTCCCG
>NZ_JBIVJP010000060.1:0-2170 GCF_044750285.1 Streptomyces sp. NPDC088812
GCCACCGCCGAGGGGAAGCTGTACCTGTGCGCGGTCAAGGACGTGTGGTCGCGCCGGATCGTCGGCTACTCGATCGACGACCGGATGCCGGCCGCCCTCGCGGTTGACGCCCTCGAGATGGCCGTCGCCCGCCGCGGCCCGGGCGAGGTCACCGGCTGCGTGGTGCACGCCGATAGGGGCAGCCAGTTCCGTGCTCGGCCCTACGTCACCGCCTTGCACCGGGCCGGACTGGTCGGGTCGATGGGACGGGTGGCCTCCAGCGCGGACAACGCCGCGATGGAGTCCTTCTTCGCCCTCCTGCAGAAGAACGTCCTGAACAACCGCCGGTGGAGCAGCCGCGCTGAGCTGCGGCTGGCGATCGTCACCTGGATCGAACGGACCTACCACCGCCGACGCTGGCAGCGCGCCCTTGGAAAGACGACACCGGTCGAGTTTGAGACCATCTACTGGCCGACGAAAGCGGCCTGAACCACCACACCCGAAGTGTCAACCGAACCTTCAGCAGTCCCCGTCTCATCGGTCACGCGTAGCGAGCCCATGCCCTAGGGCGTGTCTGAGAATGGATCCAGGGGGCCAGCTGACACCCTGGAAGGCATGTCCCGCTTCCAGATGCTCTCCGATGCCCAATGGGAGTTGATCGCCCCGATGCTCCCGACCCGGACCGGCAGGGCCGGCAGGCCGTTCTCGGACGCCCGCACGAGGTCAAGCCCCTTGTGGTGGTGTAGCGGTTGGATCCTTCGTTGGGGTTGTCAGGCGCTGAGCTCGAGGGCAGTGTCGGTGTCGGTGCCCACCTCGCTTCCGGTGTCCTCGACGGGGGTGAGGCGGCAGCGGGCGAGGACCTCGAGGCCGAGGTAGCGGCGCCCTTCGGCCCATTCGTCGGTCTGCTCGGCCAGCACCGCCCCGACCAGCCTGACGATGGCTGCCCGGTTGGGGAAGATGCCCACCGCGTCGGTGCGGCGGCGGATCTCCCGGTTGAGCCGCTCGGCCGGGTTGTTCGACCAGATCTGCGTCCAGACGTCCTTCGGGAACGTCGTGAAGGCCAGGATGTCCGCCCGGGCGGCGTCGAGGTGCTCAGCCACCGCCGGGAGCTTCTCGCTCACGTAGTCCAGGAGCCGGTCGAACTGCGCGTGCACGCTGGCCGCATCGGGCTGGTCATAGACCGAGTGCAGCATGGCCTTCACCGCCGGCCACATGGACTTCGGGGTGATGCCCATCAGGTTCGCCGCGTAGTGGGTCCGGCATCGCTGCCAGGTGGCGCCGGGCAGGTTGGCGGCGATGGCGTCCTTGAGCCCGGCATGGGCGTCACTGGTGACCAGGCGGACCCCGGCCAGGCCCCGGGCCACGAGGTCCGCGAAGAACTCGTTCCACGCCGCACCGGTCTCACTGGTCGCCACGCGCATCCCCAGGACCTCGCGGTGGCCGTCACCGTTGACCCCGGTAGCCAGCAGCACCACCGCGTTGACCACCCGCCCGCCCTCGCGGACCTTCATCGTCAGCGCGTCCGCGGCCACGAACGTGAACGGACCGGCCTCATCCAGGGGCCGGTGGCGGAAGGACTCCACGTGTTCATCCAGGTCCGCGGCCATCCTGGAGACCTGGGACTTGGAGAGGGCATTGATCCCCAGGGTCTTGACCAGCTTGTCCATCCGCCGGGTACTCACCCCGGCCAAGTAGCAGTCCGCCACCACGGTGATCAGCGCCGACTCCGCTCTCTTTCGGCGTTCCAGCAGCCACTCCGGGAAGTACGTCCCAGAGCGCAGCTTCGGGATGGCTACATCGACCGTGCCGACCCGGGTGTCCAGGTCCCGGTGCCGGTACCCGTTGCGCTGGGCGGACCGTGTCGGGGTGGGCTTGCCCCATTCGGCGCCGACCACCGCGTCTGCATCGGCGGAGAGCAGGGTGTTGATCATGGTCTGCAGCAAGTGGCGCATCATGTCCGGGGACGCTTCGGACAGGGCTTCGCTCAGCAGGCCGGCAGGGTCGAGAATATGAGGAGCGGTCATCGTGATGACTCCATTCGAGGGTGCTGTGAGAGGTTCACTCGAAGGATCACACGGTGGCCGCGTCCACGTCTGAGACGACGTGCCCGACCACCGGGCGCTACACAGAGATGATGGATTCGGCTCCGGCGCCGGCGTGACCCGAAATTACACGGACGCCGTTCGCGGCT
>NZ_JBIVJP010000061.1:0-2169 GCF_044750285.1 Streptomyces sp. NPDC088812
CGGGCTCGATCGAGCAGGACGCGGACATGGTGATCCTGCTGCACCGCGAGGACGTGTACGACAAGGAGTCCCCGCGCGCCGGCGAGGCGGACCTGATCGTGGCCAAGCATCGCAACGGACCCACGAAGACCATTGTGGTGGGGTTCCAGGGGCATTACAGTCGGTTCAGCAACCTCGCACAGGATGGTGGGGGGAGTGGCGGGTTCTAGGTGATGCGGGAATGCCTCTCGAATCACAGAGTAGGTTACCTCATAGTCATGCTTCGATAATCCCTCGTGCAAAAGAATGTTGTGCTGAGGAGAAGGGGTGGCAAGAATGGAAGACGAGAGTTTGAGCGGCCATCCGCCGCTCGTTGATCCAAGCCCATTAGGAGCCCACGAAGAAATGCTTGGCGCTCTTAAAGAGGCCACCTTGATCGACTTTGCAACTCATGAGCAGGCTTTCAATCAGTTCATTACTGTAGCTCAAACTGAAGTAAATCAGTCTTCTTTCTACGACTACTTGACGGACCTCCATGAGTCATTGGCCGGGCAGCGAGTAGCGGAGAAGATTCAAGCGATAGATTCTTGGGCAAGTGGAGAATCTGCATTCCGGATTGTTCCTAAATCCTGGGGTTCTGTAATTGACAAACTCTACAGAATGAACGTGAAAGAGAATCCTTGCGCCCAGGCTACGGGAGTTCCATCCCCCCCGGTGTTGCAAACAATAATGGACCAGGCGAATAAAGATCACCTCAGAGAAGGTGCTGAGTGGATCACGCCACTAAATGTCCATAATTATATCGATGACCTGCTACGGACCAAATTTGTCCTGCCATTCGCTGACGGTGTTGTGGAAGTTAGCGAGCGAATAAGAGATGAAGCCAAAAAACAAGGCCTGCCCTGGTTCTGGCGGTATCACGCCAAAGATTCAGGCTACCACGCGCGGCATTTATATGTTATCTTGCCAATCCAAGCTATAGACGGCGATGTGCAAGTTGCGCTTGAAATAAAGGTACTTACCAAACTGCAAGACACCCTCGGCGAATTGACCCATCTTCTATACGAGCTTAAGCGCACTGGGCAGATCTCGGCGGAGAAAAAAAGAAAGCTGGCATGGATGTTTGAGTCTCCAGACTTCGAAGCTTCATACCTTGGACATACCTTGCATTATATGGAATCTTCAATTGTCCGGCTAAGACGACAGCTAGAGGCGGCATCCGCCAAATCTGAAGGGGTGTGAAAAGATGGAGAATCCTGAGCCGCGTGCCCAGTATTTGAATGTTGTTCTTAGGCATATTGACAGGACAGCTTTGAGAATTCCCCGCTTCCAGCGGCACTTCGTTTGGGGCGAAAGGGATGTGCTGGAGCTTCTAGAAAGCATCAAGAAAGGGTATCCCATTGGCAGCGTCTTGACTTGGCGGGTGAATAAGAAGGCTGAATATTTTTCGGGGTACCGAACAGCGACATTTCCCGAGCCGGCAGAAGACTTGGAGAGTTTTGAAGTAATCCTCGATGGAGCCCAGAGGTTGTCCAGTCTCTATGGCTGTCTGAAGAACCCCGATAGCGACCCTGTTTATCAAGTGCATTACGATACCCGTCAGGAGAAGTTTTTCCATTCGTCCATGGAGGCGGATCTCCAGCCATGGAATGTGCCCATGAGTTCGCTCTTCGACAGCCGAGGATTTCTTTCAGTGCAGGCCAATATGGCACCATTGCCAGATGGAGAGGAAATCCTCCCTCGGGCCCTCGATCTATACTCAACATTCCAGGACTATCAAATTCCCATCATCACACTGTCCAATGCAGAACTTCCTGATGTGGTGGAAGTCTTTCGGCGCGTTAATAGCAGCGGAACGCCCCTGTCCTCCGTTGATTTTGTCCGTGCATTGACATGGCAGTCGCGCTTTGATTTGGAGGAGACGTTCCGGAGTATTATTGAAGAGTTCCAGGGAACATCCCTAGAGGGTCTGAGTGATGAGTTGTTAATTAGGTTCTTAGCTATTGCGGCCGGAATCCCACTGGGCGCGCGAGATGTGCTTGAGCTTCAGGGCTTGTCGAAGCGGCCTGGAGGACTCAGTAATGAAGTATCAGAAATGCGCAGCGCTCTTAGCCAAATGGCAATCCTTTTGTCCGATCTTGGGATCAGGAGCCTTTCCGATATCCCTTATGAGGCCCAACGTGTAATTCT
>NZ_JBIVJP010000062.1:0-2121 GCF_044750285.1 Streptomyces sp. NPDC088812
CGCCGGGCAGGTCGTGGGCGACGTCGACGCCCACCTCGCGCAGGTGGTCGGCGGGGCCGACGCCGGAGCGCAGCAGGATCTCGGGGGAGCCGAGCGCGCCGGCACAGAGCACGACCTCGTCAGCCGTGATCGTGAGGATCTCGCCATCACGGTCGAACGCGGCGCCGATGACGCGCGTGCCGTCGAGGAGGAGCCGCCGGGCCCGCGCCCCGGTCACCAGGGTGAGGCCCTCGTGGTCCGCCGCCGGCTTGAGGTAGGCGCGCCACGTGTTGAACCGCTTGCCGTCGCGGATGTTGAGCTGCATCCAGCCGACGCCCTCGACGTCTCCGGAGTTGTAGTCCGGGTTCTCCGGGATGCCCTCCTGGACGGTGGCGTCGTACATGGCCTGCTGGATCGGGTGGTGCGGGTAGTCGGTGCTGATGTCGAGCAGCCCCTCGCGGCCGCGGGTCGCGGGGTCGCCCTCCGGGTACGCCTCGATGGCCCGGAAGTAGGGGGCGACGTCGTCCCAGGCCCAGCCGGCGCAGCCGAGCTCGCCGGCCCAGGTGTCGTAGTCCCAGCGGTCGCCGCGCACCCAGATGGCCGCGTTGAGCGCATGCGAGCCGCCGAGGACCTTGCCGCGGGGCAGGTGGACGCGGCGGCCGTCGAGCTCGGGCTGGGGCGTGGTGCGGTAGTTCCAGTCGACGTCGGTCTCCCACAGGAAGCCGAGGCGGGAGACGTCGTCGATGTCCGGGTTGACGTCATGCTCACCGGCCTCGACGAGGGCGACGCGCCGGCCAGCATCGAGCAGGCGACGGGTCAGGACACAGCCAGCCGAGCCGGCACCGATCACGAGGACGTCGGCGTGGTGGGTCTGGGGGTTCTCGGTGGACATGGCGCCTCCAGGTTTGCAGGGAGAGTGATGCACGTCACGGTATAGCGGAGGTGGGCGCCCGCGTTGACCCGGCGCGCACCGACATTGACCGACGGCGCAGGACGAGGTGTCGCGGCCGCCGAGCCGGACCTCCGGGAGAACACCGCGCCCCCATGAGAGGTAGATCGACGCCCTGGACCAGGCCCTCGTCCGGCAGGGATATACGCAAACGCGCGCCTTCGCGCGCGAGGCGATCGCGCGCATCGGCACGCTGCTCGAGGCAGCGCGCGAGCACTGAGGGCACCGCGGCCACTCCCGCCTCCGCCCCGTCACACCCCGCCCCCGCAGTTGACCCCCGTCACACCGGCCCGGGATACTGAACCTGAACGCACGGTCGGTAATTCGCCGCGCCCGCCCCGTCGTCGGTCACTCAAGGAGTCTCCATGTCCGCACAGTCCCAGGCCCTGCTCGTCGGCGGTCGCCGCACGCCCGTCGGCAAGTACGGCGGTGCCCTCTCCTCCGTCCGCCCCGACGACCTCGCCGCCCTGACCGTCAAGGCCGTGATCGAGGACGCCGGCATCGACCCGTCGGTCGTGGACGACGTCATCCTCGGCAACGCCAACGGCGCCGGCGAGGAGAACCGCAACGTCGCCCGCATGGCCTGGCTGCTGGCCGGCTTCCCGGACACCGTCCCGGGCATCACCGTGAACCGCCTCTGCGCGTCCGGCATGTCCGCGATCGGCATCGCCACCGCGATGGTGCGCTCCGGGATGGCCGACGTCGTCGTGGCCGGCGGCGTGGAGTCGATGTCCCGCGCCCCCTGGGTGATGGAGAAGCCGACGACGGCGTTCGCCAAGCCCGGCGCGGCCTTCGACACCGCGATCGGCTGGCGCTTCGTGAACCCGCGCTTCGCGGACGGCGAGTTCGGGGAGAAGTTCACCTTCTCCATGCCGGAGACCGCCGAGGAGGTCGGCGAGGTGGACGGCATCACCCGCGAGGACGCCGACGCCTTCGCCGCCCGCTCGCACGAGCGTGCGCTGGCCGCCAACGAGGCCGGCCGCATCGCGGACGAGATCGTGCCCGTCGTCGTCACGGGCCGCAAGGGCGCCGAGACGGTCGTGGACACGGACGAGGGCCCCCGTCCCGGCTCCACCCCCGAGGTGCTCGCCGGCCTGCGCCCGATCATCAAGCCGGGCGGCGTGGTCACCGCGGGCAACTCCTCCTCCCTCAACGACGGCGCCTCGGCGATCCTCGTCGTCTCCGAACGGGCC
>NZ_JBIVJP010000063.1:0-2112 GCF_044750285.1 Streptomyces sp. NPDC088812
CTCGCGGGCCTATCTGGGGAACACGGCCGCGTATGCGTTCGGGATGGCGATCATGATGGCCTACATCTCCGCCTCACCGTTCGTCTACCAGGACATGATCGGCCTGAGCGCGGTCGCCTATGGGATCGCGTTCGCGATCAACGCCGTCGGCCTGATGATCGCCACCACTGTCGCGGCCCGTCTTGCCGGTCGCGTCTCGCTGCGCGGGTTGACCCTCACCGGCCTGACGATCAGCCTGGCCGCGGTCGTCGCGATCGTGATCCTCACCCTCACCGACGCACCCGCCGGGTGGCTGATGGTGCCCCTGTTCGTCGCGATCGCCCCGCTCGGGCTGGTGTTCGGCAACGCGACCGCCCTGGCCATGTCCGCCGTGCCCCCGGCCGCGACCGGCGCAGGGTCGGCGCTGCTCGGGGCGGTGCAGTTCGCCCTCGCCGGCCTCGTCGCCGCCCTGGTCGGCATCGCCGGCGAGCACACCGCCATCCCCCTCGGGGTGACCATGCTCGCCGCCGCGATCATCGCGCTCCTCGGCCTGCTCCTGGCCACACCCCGACCACGGCGGGAACCCGCCGCCTGACCCCCGGCGGCCCTCTATCCATCTCGTTCGATCCATAAGGAGAAGAAACCATGACTCGCATCCATGTCCTCGGCGGCACCGGGTACGCCGGCAGCCGCATCGTCCGCGAGGCCGCCAAGCGTGGCCACCAGGTCGTCTCGTACAGCCGCTCCATCCCCGACAAGCAGACCCCGGGCGTCGAGTACCGGGCCGGTGACGTGCAAGACCCCGCGTTCCTGGCCTCAGCATTCGAGCACACGGACGTCGTGATCTCGGCACTGTCCACCCACGGCGGGCTCGCCGGCAAAGGCCGCCTCCGCGCCCTGCTGTCCAAGGCGGCAGGGCTCGCCGCGGAACGAGGCGTGCGCTTCGGGGTAATGGGCGGGGCCGGCTCGCTCCTGATCGCACCAGACGGGCCCCGCCTGGTCGACACCCCCGGCTTCCCCGAGGTCGCCAAGCCCGAATCCCTCGAACTCGCCGGAGCCCTCGACGACCTCCGCGCGAACACCGACGACCGCCTCGACTGGTTCCTCATCAGCCCCGCCGAGAACTTCGGCAAGCACGCCCCCGGCACCGCCCGCGGCCACTACCGCATCGGTGGTGACATCCTCCTGCGCGACGAGAACGGCGTCTCGGAGATCTCCGGCGACGACATCGCCCTCGCCATCACCGACGAGATCGAGAAGCCCGCCCACCACCGCACACGCTTCTCCGTCGCCTACTGACCACCGAAGAGCGGACGCTCTCCACCGACCCCAGGCCGCAGGCCGCGTCGGTGAACGAGGCGAACCCTTGCTGGAACAGATCGGGCATGATCCAGGTCGGCACGTCGTGGCCGACCACGCGCGCACGCCCGCGCCCGGTCGGGTCCGGCTGATCCGCACGGACCGCCCGCCACAGGCGCGCGGCAGTCGTCCAGGTCTGCACGGGAATGCGATCCATCCATGCGGTGTCCTCGTGCATCGGGCCGGGCTCGGTGGCCGCGATGGTCGGGGCCAGGTAGGCGCGGATTTCCTCGTCATGCATGTACACGTCACGCAGGGCGGCGATCACGTCGGGGCGGAAGCGGGAATCGGTGGTGCTCATGGTGGTTCTCCAATCGGTGAGGGTGCTTTGAGTGTGACCACTGGCCCAGACGGGCTAGCGGCGGAATCGGTCGTTTGTGGCGAGGGACCCCGCCATGCGCCGTGCGCGCCACATCCGACCCTGTCCGCCCGCCACATGACTCGCCACAACCGACCCGCCAGAGCGGCAGCCGCCCGTACGTTTCTGGCGGGCCCTGGGGCGCGCGGGAGCACCCACCTGGACACCCAGATTTCACGCCGACCGGATCCCACCCGATATGCGAAGAGTGCGCCGCGCGTCGTGTGGAATCTGGGCTGCATCTCGACATCCGTTGACGCCAAGGCGGATCCCCACATCAGTGACATCGGGGCAAGGCACTCCCCGAGGGGAACCACGGTCAGCCCCTCCCCGCCTCGAGCTGGAGGCAGGATGGCCCCATGACCCTCTCCTTCGAGACCCCAACGTGCGATCAGCTCGTGGAGCTCGCCGAGGAA
>NZ_JBIVJP010000064.1:0-1986 GCF_044750285.1 Streptomyces sp. NPDC088812
ATGCACCTGGTCGCCTGGGCCGATGACACCACCGCCGTGGGCGCCGGCACCGAGGGACACCTGCTGACCAGCACCGACGCCGGCGACACCTGGACCGCCAGCGACCGCCCGGTCGGCACGGCCACCGCCCTGGGAACGGGCATCACCGACGACGGGCAGACCGAAGCACTGCTGGTCGTCGGCTCGACCGTGCTGTCCACCACGGACGGCGGGAACACCACCGAATCGCTGCTGTGACCTCCTCCCGCCGCCCCCTGTCCGGCTGGCCCGCCCTTCGAACCGTTCTGGGCACCCTCGTGTTGATCCTGGGCCTGCTCGGGATGCACGCTGGTACGGGCACCAGCGCGGCTTGGGCCGCCACCGGTACGGCCGCCGCCACAACTGTTCATCACCTCGGGCCGGGGGCCATCGGTCCGGCCGGCATGGTGCCCGAGGTCGTGCTCCCGGCCGAGCCTGCCGGGGATGAGGCAGCCGACCCCGGGCTGCCGGTCTGTGCCCTGGAGGCCGTGGACGATACCTGCGCCTCGGCCCTGGCCAAGGCACCTGTCGTGTCCCACTTGGCCTCCCGGGCCCTCCTGCCTAGGGCGTGTTGCTAAAGGATGGTAGTCAGCCAGTGCAGTGTCGCTGCGAGGCTGAGCCCGGCGTGATAGTTCCGGGCGTACTTGTCCGAGCGCATCGCGATCCCTCGCCACTGCTTGAGCCGGTTGAAGCACCGCTCCACGACATTGCGTCCCCGGTAGCGCTGGCGCTGGTCTTCACCGAAGTCGATCGGCAGGCCCGGGTGTCTGCGCCGGTGCGTGATCTGATCGGCCCGCTCGGGGATCGTGGCCGCGATGCCATGCCGGCGCAGCCAGGCCCGGTTGGCCTTCGAGGGGTAGCCCTTGTCCGCGATCAGGCGGTCAGGCCGTGTCCGGGGCCGACCACGGGCCCCGGCAACGCTGATCTGCTCCAGCGTGGTGGCCAGCATCGAGGTGTCCGCCACCTGCCCGCCGGTCACGACGAACGCCAGCACCCTGCCCTTGCCATCACAGACCAGATGAGACTTCGTCGTCAGACCGCCGCGGGAGCGTCCGATGGCATGATCAGCCGGCTCGTCCGCTGATTTCTTGTAGTTCATCCAGGCCCCCTGTGGGGCGGGGCAGGGTCGCCCCGTGCTGGTGGACGCGCACGATCGTGGAATCGATCGAGGCCACCCAGTCCAGCTCGCCAGCCTGCTGTGCCATCGACTGAGTGCGCTCGAGCACCTGCTCCCACACGCCCTGGGCGGCCCACCGGTTGAAGTTCTTGTAGATCGTGTTCCAGTTCCCGAACCGCTCGGGCAGATCCCGCCACGGCGCCCCCGTGCGGAAGCGCCACGCGGTGGCCTCGACCACCGTGCGTCGATCTACCGGCGGACGCCCGGTGGTCTTGGCTTCGGGGAACAGTGGGCCGATCACGGCCCAGACCTCGTCCGAGATGACATCACGCGACATGACCCCAGACTCGCGCATCCACGTCCCCGAACCCTTTAGCAACACGCCCTAAGGGATGGCCCTCCTGCCGTCGAAGCAGGGGCCGGCCTCACCCAGGGCGGCCCATCATCCGCTGACGGCACCACAATCCCAAGGACGGCCCGTCCACCGAACGGGCCCTCCTTGGGATTGTGGTGCGGCGATGCCGGTCAGGTCGCGGGCAGCTCCTGAAGCATCTGTTCCATCTCGGTGATCTCGGCCTGCTGGTCCGCGACGACCTTCTCGGCCAGGGCCACGGCCTGCGGGTTCTGCCCGCCCTCGACCTCGTCCTGGGCCATCTCGATGGCGCCCTGGTGGTGGGCGGTCATCTGCTCCAGGTACAACCGGGCGGCCTCGGTGCCCTGGGCCTGCTCCAGGGCGGCCATGTCCTCCTCGGACATCATCCCGGACATCCCGCCGTGGTCCATGCCCTCCATACCTCCCTTGTCGCCCATGTCCACGGGGTCTTCACCCCAGGCGGTGAGCATGGCGTTCA
>NZ_JBIVJP010000065.1:0-1825 GCF_044750285.1 Streptomyces sp. NPDC088812
GCCGACGCTGACCATGCGGCTCAACGGGGTGG
The DNA here is from genome assembly GCF_044750285.1 of Streptomyces sp. NPDC088812. NCBI lineage: Bacteria > Bacillati > Actinomycetota > Actinomycetes > Kitasatosporales > Streptomycetaceae > Streptomyces > Streptomyces sp. NPDC088812. The sequence continues at coordinate 33 of NZ_JBIVJP010000065.1, forward strand.
GCCTGCGGCTGCGCCCGCAGGGGTTCTTCCAGACGAACACCGCGGTGACCGAGGGGCTGTACGCGACGGCGGCGGCGTGGGTCGCCGAGGCCGGCCTGCCGGCGGCGGCGTGGGACCTGTACTGCGGGGTGGGCGGGTTCGCGTTCCACCTGGCCCGGGCCGGCGTGCGGGACGTGTGGGGCATGGAGTCCTCCGCCGAGGCGGTGGCCGCGGCCCGGGAGACGGCCGCGGAGCTCGGCCTGGCCGACCGGGCGCGCTTCTCCGCCGGCGACGCCACCTCCGCGCTTTCGTTCGAGAAACGGCGGGCTCCGGAGGCGCTTTCGTTCGAGAAACGGCGGCCCCGCCCGGACGCCGTCGTCGTGAATCCGCCGCGGCGGGGCATCGGCGCCGAACTGGCCGACGCGCTGGAGGACTCGGGCGTGCCCACCGTCCTGTACTCCAGCTGCAACCCGGCGACGCTCGCGCAGGACCTGGCCCGGATGCCGAGCTACCGGGTGACGCGGGTGCAGGTGTTCGACATGTTCCCGCAGACCCGGCACGCGGAGGTGCTCACGCTGCTGACCCGGCGGTGACGGAAGCCGGGACGCGTCACCGCGGGCTCCCCGCCCGGCGGTTCCGCTTCTTCAACTCAACGAAGACCCGCATCAGAGTGTCCGCCGAGGGCGCCAAAGCCGCCTGCGTCCGCACAGCCGGGTCCGGGTTCGTGAGTCCACCGGCCTGGAGGGGCCGCCCCGAGTCCCACCGGTTGGCCTTCCGCAGCCCCCCCTCGTTCCACAGCTTCTTGCCGACCACTAGGGCGTGTCTGAGAATAGATGCACGAGTCAGCTGAGACCCTGGGGACATGTCCCGGTTCCAGATGCTCTCCGACACCCAATGGGAGTTGATCGCCCCGATGCTCCCGACCCGGACCGGCCGCGCCGGCAGGCCGTTCGCGGACGCCCGCACCATGGTGGAGGCGATCATCTACCGGTACCGGTGCGGAATCGCTTGGAGGGATCTGCCCGAGGTCTACGGGCCCTGGCAGAGAAGTGTGGACCTGGCATCGGCGCTTGGCTGAAGAGGGCACCTGGGACACGGTGCTGGCCACGCTGACCGCCGCCGCTGACGCCGAAGGCCTGATCGATTGGTCGGTCTCGGTGGACTCCACGATCGCCCGCGCCCACCAGCACGCCACGAACATCACCCGCCACACAGGGGGATGGATCGAACTACAAGAATCCGCGTGAGGAGCCGGCCGATCACGGCATCGGGCGCTCCCGTGGCGGGCTGAGCACGAAGATCCATCAGCTCGTCGATGGGACCGGGCTGCCGCTGGTCAGCCTGATCACCCCCGGCCAAGCCGGGGACTCCCCGATGCTGCTTCCTCTTCTGGAGCAGCTGCGCGTGACCCGGCCAGTAGGGCGGCCCCGGACCCGCCCCGAGGCCGTGCTGGGCGATAAGGCGTACTCCTCCCGGGCGATCCGCACCCACCTACGTGCCCGTGGGATCAAAGCGGTCATCCCCGAACCGGCCGACCAGCAGGGCCACCGCAGACGGCGCGGTGCCCGCGGCGGGCGCCCCGTCAGCCTCGACGCGGACGCCTACAAGGGCCGCAACGTCATCGAGCGTCAGTACGCTCACCTGAAGCAGTGGCGGGGTCTGGCGACCCGGTATGACAAGTACGCGATCGTCTACCGGGCCGCTGTGGTCCTGAATGCTGTGCTCGCGTGGTCCAAACGATTGTCAGACATGCCCTAGGTGTGATGTCCAGGGAGGTTGTTGAGCCTGGTGGCAGGCACGGCGCCGATCGCGGA
>NZ_JBIVJP010000066.1:0-1779 GCF_044750285.1 Streptomyces sp. NPDC088812
CCCGGCCGACGGCGCCGAGCCCGAACGCCACCCGTTCCCGGACGCCGTCGTGGTCGCGGACGGCGAGTACACCGGTCTGCACCGGCTGGTCGCGGACGGGGCCGTGGTGGCCCTGCGCCTGTCCACGGGGTGCGGCTCCTGCGCGCGGGTGATCGAGCGGCTGGACGAGTTCAAGGACGCGCTCGGGCCGGTCCGGCTGCGGGTCCTCATGCCCCAGCACGCCCCCGGCGCCGAGGGGGCGATCCACAGCGGCGCCGTCGACGCGTCGCTCGTGCTCGCCGACCCGGCCGGCGCCGCCTCGCAGGCCCTCGGCCTGCACTCGTTCCCCACCGCGGTGCTGCTCGGCACGGACCGGCTCACCGCCGGCGGCCCGGTGGGCGGCGCCGACGACGTCCTCGCCTTCCTCGAAGAGATCCGGGAGATCATGACCACCGAACTGCCCGCCGCCACGGACGGCTCCACCGCCACCCCGGAGGTCCGCGCATGAGCGCCCCCGAGACCACCCCCGTCCTCGCCCCGCTGCTGCCGCGCCTGCGCGCCGAACGCGCCATCGAGGCGGCCGCCGCCTCCGCCTCCCGGCCGCTCGAGTCCCGGGGCGTCGAACTCGAGATCGGCCTGCCCGACGGCGCCCGCGCGCCCCTGCTGACCGTCCTGGCCGAGGCGCTGGCCGAGGGCCACGGCGAGCGCGCCGCGGTCCTCGTGGTCACCGCGACCACCCGCGAGGCCGAGGACCTCGTGACCGACCTCGCCGCCTGGGCCCCCGCCGGCGCCGCCGCGCTGTTCCCGTCCTGGGAGACGCTGCCCCACGAGCGACTGTCCCCGCGCTCGGACACCGTGGGCGCCCGCCTGGCCGTGCTGCGCCGCCTCGCCCACCCGGAGGAGCACGCGGAGGGCCCGCTGCGCGTCGTCGTCGCCCCCGTGCGCGCCGTGCTGCAGCCCCTCGTGGCCGGGCTCGGTGAGCTGAGCCCGGTGACCCTGCGGACGGGGGAGGAGCGGGACTTCAACGGCGTGGTGGCCGCGCTCGCGGACGCCGCCTACTCGCGCGTGGACATGGTCAGCCGACGCGGCGAGTTCGCCGTGCGCGGCGGGCTGATCGACGTGTTCCCGCCCACCGAGGACTACCCCGTGCGCATCGAGTTCTTCGGCGACGAGGTGGAGCAGATGCGCTGGTTCTCCGTGGCGGACCAGCGCTCCCTCGAGGACACCACGGAGGACGGCTCGGGCCACCCCTCCGAGCTGTACGCGCCCCCGTGCCGCGAGCTGCTGATCACGGACCACGTGCGCCGGCGCGCCAAAGAGCTGATCCCGGCCATGCCCGCCGCCGCGGACATGCTGGACCGCATCGCCGAGGGCGTGGCCGTGGAGGGCATGGAGTCCCTCTCCCCGCTGCTGGCCGAGGCCATGACGTCGCTGCCCCGCATGCTGCCCGCAGGCTCGCTGACCGTCCTCGTGGAGCCCGAGCGCCTGCGCGGCCGCGCCGACGACCTGCTGGCCACCAACGAGGAGTTCCTCCAGGCCGCGTGGGCCGGCGCCGCGCAGGGCGCGGTCGCCCCGGTGGACGTGGCCGGGACGGACCAGTCCGCCGCGGGCGGCTTCCTCACGGTGGCCGAACTCCGCGCGGCCGCGCTCGAGCTGGACCAGGGGTTCTGGTCCGTCACCGCGCTGGTCTCGGACGATGAGCTGCTGCCCGACGCCGCCACCCTGCGCGCCACCCTCGGCGTCCCGCAGACCTTCTCGGGCGACATCGAGGCCATGGTCGCGCACACCCGCGTCCGGCTC
>NZ_JBIVJP010000068.1:0-1731 GCF_044750285.1 Streptomyces sp. NPDC088812
AGGAGCATCTACATGACGTCAGGGCGGGCCGAGGAGCTGTTCATGGGGGTCCTTGCGTGCGGGGACCGCTGGGCGGTGAGCTGGTCGAGGGTGTGCATGGGGGCTCTCCTGGGTGCTGGGGGTGAGATGTAAGCAGTGCTGGTCTCAGGGGTGCTGCTCAGGTTCACGGTTTCGCTCTTAAGCACCGGGTGGGGTGCTGCGGAGCGCGTGGAGGTGGGCGTCGAGGCGTTCCTCGGCCAGGGGGATGTTCGTGGCGTACCACTTCTTCCAGGCCCCGGCCTTGTCCCCGGCCACCAACAGGATTGCCTGCCGGCGGGGGTCGAAGGCGAAGAGGATCCGGATCTCGCTGCGCCCGCTCGAGCCGGGGTGCAGCTCCTTAAGGTTCTTGTGCCTGGAGCCGGTGAGTGTGTCCACCAACGGTCGGTCCAGGGTCGGCCCGGGCTTGCTGGCGAGAGTTGTTGTCAATGACTGCTGAAACGCGAGCAGGAATCGACACCTGAAAACCGAGCAGGTGGGCCCAGCAAACAGCGGCATGAGCGCGTGTATGGCGGTGCATCCACGAAGCACGCCTCTCGGAAACGCGGGGACACCAGCGTCCAGCCGGTAGAATCATGAACAGACACGGCCGAGCCGCATGCAGGCGCTCGCCCCTTCCAGGAGAGACCATGACCAAATGGTTCCTGCTCGCCGGCGCCGTCGGTAGCGAAGTCATCGCATCGCTGTCACTCAAGGCAGCACTCACCCACCCCGCGCTGTACGCGGTCGTCCTGCTGGGCTACGTCTCAGCCTTCACCTTCCTCACCCTGGTACTGAAGCGCGGACTGGCCCTCGGTGTCGCTTACGGCATCTGGGGCGCGTTGGGTGTCGCCGCAACGGCGGTGCTGTCCGCCGTCCTGTTCGACGAACGGATCACGGCCATGATGGGGATTGGGATCGCCCTGGTGATCGCCGGCGTTCTGATGGTTGAACTGGGATCGCACCATACCCCCGACACCGACGAGCAGCAGGCGGGGGCAGCGTGATGCAGTGGCTATTCCTAGCCGGGGCCGTCCTGTCCGAGGTGGCTGCCACCCTGTGCCTGCGTGTGGCGGCCGCCGGCCGTCGTGGGTTCTACGCGGCCGTGGCCGTCGGTTACGTGCTGGCCTTTGTCTTCCTGACCCTCGCGCTGCGCGTCGGGATCGGGCTCGGTGTCGCCTACGGGATCTGGGCCGCCGCGGGGGTTGCCTTGACCGCGATCGCGTCCCATGTCCTATTCAAGGAACCCCTGACCCGCACCATGATCTTGGGGATCTTGCTGATCATGGCCGGTGTGCTGGTCATCGAAATCGGTTCCAGCTCCCACTGACCTGCGGCGGTGGCCGCGCCGCGCACTCATCGCCAAGGTGGTGATGTCACGCGCAACGTCTGATCGTGGCCGATCGGCGCGGATCAGTGGGGTGCCACCTTCCTCCGCGCCGGTTTAGTGACTAGCGTGCGGCGCATGAGCGGGGGTGCGCAGTCCGTCAGCGTCCGTGTGCATGGGGACTCGATTCTGGGGCAGGAGTGCCTGAAATCCATGATGTGGCCATGGAGTGTGGAGCGGCTCGGGTTGCCCTGTGTCGGTCTGTCGTGGGGGGTGCCGGGGGAGACGTTCAAGGTGCAGGGTGCCTATGCCCAGGAGCCGGTCCGGTATGAGGATCTCAACTTCCAGGAGATCGGTCTCGTGGGGGAGGACTTCGGCCGCGGGCGGCC
>NZ_JBIVJP010000069.1:0-1710 GCF_044750285.1 Streptomyces sp. NPDC088812
GGTGAGCCATTACCTCACCAACAAGCTGATAGGCCGCGAGTCCATCCAAAACCGATAAATCTTTCCAACACCCACCATGCGGTAGGCGCTCCTATCCGGTATTAGACCCAGTTTCCCAGGCTTATCCCAGAGTTAAGGGCAGGTTACTCACGTGTTACTCACCCGTTCGCCACTAATCCACCCAGCAAGCTGGGCTTCATCGTTCGACTTGCATGTGTTAAGCACGCCGCCAGCGTTCATCCTGAGCCAGGATCAAACTCTCCGTAAAAAAATTACAGAACAACACCGTGGCAGCCGGAAATAACCACCACGACATCCATTCAATACCTAGCAGACCATCACCACACCACGGGGGTGGCAGGCGATGATCAACCAATATGTGTTAAAACAATTGGCATCAACAAACTTGGCACACTATTGAGTTCTCAAACAACAGGCGCTTCCAGCTTCAGCGACCCGCTCCGCGGGCCGTTTCGCTCTGGAGCAACTTCTCCATCCTAGACCATCCGTTTCGACCGTGTCAACTCCGTGTCCGAAGCATTCACCGTCCGTTCACATGGCCGGGCTAGAAAACCCTACCACGCGATCCGACAATGTCAACCCCACTTCCGCGGGGCCAGACACTCACCGGACCATCCACGTGGAAGGCCTCGAAAAGCTTACCACATGATCCCCGGCTGTCAAACCAGATCATCTTCTTCAGGAATCCCGACCCGCATCACTGCCGGCCGCGCACCCGGTGAGCACCACCCGCCCTGGACCTGCCATTCTCGGCATGAATCCGCGGATTCTGTGTTCTTCACCCCGCCTCCCGGTCACCCGGTCGGCGTCTTGAGCACGAGATGGAACTGTACACACGAATCCCACCGAACACAAAATCAGGGGTGACACCCCCCGTGCAGTCCCGGGCGGGCGGTCGACTTCCGCCTGTTCTCGCGGATTCCTTCGGCCTGGCCAGCCCCGTTCGACGCTCCCGCGCCAAGACCGCCGACCGTGACGTGCACCACGCCTCAGGGCGTGCCCGTCGTGTCCGGGTTCGGCTGGAGCCACAGGGTGGTCAGCGCCGGCACGTTCACCGTGACGTGGGCCGGCTGGCCCTGCCACTGGCCCTCATGGGCAGTGACCACCTCGGACTGGCCGGTCTGCTCCCGCCAGCCGTCTCCGTGGAAGTCGATCGCGTCGGTGTCCAGCACCACCGTCCACTCCCCCGCGGACGGCACCCCCACGCGCAACCCCTGACGCGGCGACCCCGAGAGGTTGGTGATGCACAGCAGCGGGGCGTCGCCCGGTTCGGCGGCCGGGACCGCGTCGCCGTCGTCGTCGATCCGCGGCTCCGGTACCACCTGCGCCGCGGGCATGCGGAGGAACACGAGCGTGTTGCCGTCAGCGTCGCCGCCGTCCACCCACGAGAATCCCTCCGGGCTGTGGTCCAGCGACCACAGCGCCGGCTTGCTGCGGTAGAGCGCGTTGAGCTCCCGGATCGTCAGCTGGACCCCGCGGTGCGCCTCGTCCCACGAGACGGGCCAGTCCAGGCCCTCTCCCTCGGACCACTCGCTCGGCTGCGCGTACTCCCCGCCCATGAACAGCAGCTGCTTGCCGGGGTGCGCCCACATGTACCCGTAGTAGGCGCGCAGGGTGGCCAGTTGCTGCCGGCGGTCGCCCGGGATGCGGCCCAGCAGAGAGCCCTTGCCGTGGACGACCTCGTCGTGG
>NZ_JBIVJP010000070.1:0-1547 GCF_044750285.1 Streptomyces sp. NPDC088812
GGGTGCCTCTATGTCTTTCGTCAAGGCACCCTCGTCGGGTTTGGGGTAGTTCGGGCTCGTCGCGGTTATGCGGCGAGCCCGATGGTTTTCGGTTCGCGGGGTTCGTAGAAGGTGCCGTCGCGGAGCATGGCGAACAGGACGCTGATGCGTTGGCGGGCGAGGCGGAGGAGAGCCTGGGTGTGGGTCTTGCCGCGGGCTCGTTGTTTGTCGTAGTAGGTGCGGGAGGCGGGATCGGCGTTCATGCAGGCGAAGGCGGAGAGGAACATCGCCCGTTTGAGCTGCCGGTGTCCGCCTCGGGGCGCGTGTTCGCCGTGGATCGAGGTGCCCGACGACCTGGTGGCCGGGGCGAGCCCGGCGTAAGAGGCCAGGTGGGCGGCGGTGGGGAAGCTGGTGCCGTCGCCGACAGTGGTCAGCAGGACGGCGGCGGTCCTGACGCCGACGCCGGGCATCGACGTCAGGACCGGGGAAAGAGGGTGGGCCTCCAGCAGGGTGGTGATCTGGGCTTCCATCGCCCGGCGCTGGGTGTGGACGGCGGCCAGGGACGCGGCCAGGGAGGGGATGACGATGTCCAGGGTGCCGGTGCCCGGGACGACGACGGTCTGTTCGTCCAGGGCGTCGAAGACGTCGTCGATCAGTCGGGCGGCCATGCGTGGGGCCTTCGGGCGGATCAGCTCCACGAGTCTGCGGCGGCCGGCCTTGCGCAGGGCGGTCGGGGAGCCGTAGCGCTCCAGGAGCCAGGTGACGGCCTGGTGGTCGAGACGCGGTCCCAGGACGCGTTCCAGGGAGGGGTGAAACTGGGTGAGCAGGCCGCGTATCCGGTTGGAGGTGCGAGTGGCCTCGGCGGCCAGGTCCTGGTCGAAGCCGGTCAGGACGGTCAGCTCGGCGGTGATCTCGTCGGTCAGTTCCAGGGAGCGCAGAGTGTGTGGCATCGACCGCGCGGCATCGGCGATGACGGCCGCGTCCTTCGCGTCGGTCTTCGCCTCGCCCGGGTAGAGGTCGGCGATGCGGCGCATGGCCAGGCCGGGCAGGTAGGCGACGCGGCAGCCGGCGTCGCGGGCGACGGTCAGCGGCAGGGCGCCGATGGAGGCGGGCTGGTCCACGATGACCAGGACGGTGCCGAACTTCGCGGTTAGCTTGTCGAAGACAGCCCGCAGTTTCGGCTCACTGTTGGGCAGCGGCTTGTCGAAGACCTTCTTCCCGGCCGGGGTGAGTCCGTGGCCGTGGTGAGCGGACTTGCCGACGTCCAGGCCGAGGAACACGCCCACGTCTTCGATCTCGAACATCGTGCCCTTTCAGGGGTAATGACGGTGCCGGCCTCGGCTCGGGTGTCGTGCTCGCGCATCCACGTTATGCAGACCTGCCGCCCGCGAACTGTCCGGCATTGCACCGGACCGGACGGTGGCCGGACCTCTGATCAGCGTCTCCGACGGACACCTCCCGGACCCGGTGACACCACCCCCCAGGTCATGCCTTCGACAGGGGGCAACAGTCATGCCGGGCCCGGAGGCCAGCGGCCCTCTTGCAGGACCGCGAAAAACATAACGGGG
>NZ_JBIVJP010000071.1:0-1547 GCF_044750285.1 Streptomyces sp. NPDC088812
CCGACATCGAGGTGCCAAACCATGCCGTCGATATGGACTCTTGGGCAAGATCAGCCTGTTATCCCCGAGGTACCTTTTATCCGTTGAGCGACGGCCGTTCCACAACGAGCCGCCGGATCACTAGTCCCGACTTTCGTCCCTGCTCGAGCTGCCACTCTCACAGTCAAGCTCCCTTGTGCACTTGCACTCGACACCTGATTGCCAACCAGGCTGAGGGAACCTTTGGGCGCCTCCGTTACATTTTAGGAGGCAACCGCCCCAGTTAAACTACCCATCAGGCACTGTCCCTGACCCGGATCACGGGCCGAAGTTAGATATCCAGAGTGACCAGAGTGGTATTTCAACGGCGACTCCACGAACACTGGCGTGTCCGCTTCACAGTCTCCCACCTATCCTACACAAGTCACACCGAATACCAATACCAAACTATAGTAAAGGTCACGGGGTCTTTCCGTCCTTCTGCGCGTAACGAGCATCTTTACTCGTAATGCAATTTCGCCGAGTTCATGGTTGAGACAGCGGGGAAGTCGTTACTCCATTCGTGCAGGTCGGAACTTACCCGACAAGGAATTTCGCTACCTTAGGATGGTTATAGTTACCACCGCCGTTTACTGGGGCTTAAGTTCTCCGCTTCGCCGAAGCTAACGGGTCCCCTTAACCTTCCAGCACCGGGCAGGAGTCAGTCCATATACATCGTCTTACGACTTCGCATGGACCTGTGTTTTTGATAAACAGTCGCTTCCCCCTGGTCTCTGCGGCCCCGATCCCCTCACACCAGCACGTGGTGCTCAAGGTTGGGGCCCCCCTTCTCCCGAAGTTACGGGGGCATTTTGCCGAGTTCCTTAACCATGATTCTCTCGATCGCCTTAGTATTCTCTACCTGACCACCTGTGTCGGTTTAGGGTACGGGCAGTTTGAACCTCGCGCCGATGCTTTTCTAGGCAGCATAGGATCACCGGATCACCCACCATGTGGGCGCCCATCAGGTCTCAGGCATACAGCCGGCGGATTTACCTACCGGCAGCCCTACACCCTTAGACCAGGTCATTTCCATTGCCCGGCCCGGCTACCTTCCTGCGTCACACCTGTTAATGCGCTTGCCTCCCCGGTTCAGGTCTCGCGCTCCTCATCACCGACCCCGTCAAAGACGAGGTTCGGGATGGTTCGGGCGGTTAGTATCACCGGCTCAGCATGGGCGGTTCTTCACTGGTACGGGAATATCAACCCGTTGTCCATCGACTACGCCTGTCGGCCTCGCCTTAGGTCCCGACTTACCCAGGGCAGATTAGCTTGACCCTGGAACCCTTAGTCATCCGGCGGACGGGTTTCTCACCCGTCTTTCGCTACTCATGCCTGCATTCTCACTCGTCCACAATCCACCAGAAGTTACCCGCTGGCTTCACCTCGTGAACGACGCTCCCCTACCCATCCAGCAAAACTGAATGCCACGGTTTCGGCGGTGTACTTGAGCCCCGCTACATTGTCGGCGCGGAATCACTTGACCAGTGAGCTATTACGCACTCTTTCAAGGGTGGCTGCTTCTAAGC
>NZ_JBIVJP010000072.1:0-1526 GCF_044750285.1 Streptomyces sp. NPDC088812
AGGGCGTCGTCGCCGCCTACACCCCGAAGGACCTGCCCGCCTCCGCGCAGGACCGGATGGTCGAGGACCGCATGACCCCGGTGGACCAGGGCCAGGTGTGCTTCAACACGGATCCGGCGTGGTTCACCGCCCACGACGTCGAGGCCCCCACCTCGATCGACCAGCTCGACGACCCCGAGTACGCGGAGCTGACGGTCGCCACCTCGCCCGTGACCTCCTCCCCCGGCCTGGCGCTGCTCGCGGCCACCACGGAGAAGTACGGCGACGACGGCTGGCAGGACTGGTGGCAGGGCCTGATGGAGAACGGCGGCAAGGTCGCCGACAGCTGGTCCGACGCCTACAACTCGGACTTCTCCGGCGGCGAGGGCAAGGGCCAGTTCCCGGTGGTGCTCTCCTACTCCTCCTCCCCCGCGTTCGCCCCCGAGACCGAGGTGATCGAGGACTCCTGCACCCCGCAGGTCGAGTACGCCGGCGTGCTCGAGGGCGCGAAGAACCCCGAGGGCGCGCAGGCGTTCGTGGACTTCCTGCTCACCGAGGAGGTCCAGTCCGCCCTGCCCGAGTCGATGTACATGTACCCGATCGACGAGTCCGTGCAGCTGCCCGAGGAGTGGGCGCAGAACGCGCCGCTCGTCGAGGACGCCATCACCCCGGACCCCGCCCGCATCGACGAGCGCCGCGAGGACCTGCTGAAGGAGTGGACCGCCCTGGCCGAGGCCTCCCGGCGCTGATGTCCGCACTCACCGAGGTCGCGGCCCCCGGCACGGACCTGCCGCGCCGGCGGGCCCGCGGCCGGGGGGACGGGCTCGGCCCGTGGTGGCTGGTGGCCGCCGTCCTGCCGGTCGCCTTCCTGCTCGTCTTCTTCGCGTGGCCCGTGGCGGCCATGCTCTGGCGCGGGATCGGCGGCGACGCCGACGCGTTCACCGGCGCCGTGGACCTCACCGCCTTCGGGGAGACCCTCGCCCGCGAGCGCACGTGGCGCATCCTCGGCCAGACGCTCGGCATGGCCGCCGCCGGCACGGTGGTCTCCGTGGCGCTCGGCCTGCCGACCGCGTTCGTGCTGCACCGGCGTCGCGTCCCGGGGCGGGCCGTGCTCCGCGCCCTCGTGCTCGTGCCGTTCGTGCTGCCCACGGTGGTGGTCGGCGTCGCGTTCCGCGCCCTGCTCGCCCCCGGCGGACCGCTCGGCTTCACCGGGCTGGACCAGACGACCACCGCCGTCGTGCTGGCCATGGTCTTCTTCAACGTGTCCGTGGTGGTGCGCCAGGTGGGCGCGCTGTGGAACGCGCTGGACCCGCGCCAGACCGAGGCCGCCCGCACCCTGGGCGCCTCGCCGTGGCGGGCGTTCCGCAGCGTGACGCTGCCCCAGCTCGCCCCCGCGATCGCCGCGAGCGCGGCGCTGGTGTTCCTGTTCTGCGCGTCCGCGTTCGGCATCGTCCAGACGCTCGGCCGGCCCGGCTACGGCACGCTCGAGTCGGAGATCTGGGTGCAGACCTCCGTCTACCTGGACCTGCGGACCGCGGCGGTGTTCT
>NZ_JBIVJP010000073.1:0-1519 GCF_044750285.1 Streptomyces sp. NPDC088812
GACCCATCACGTGAGCTCGATGCTGGAGACCTACCCGAAAGACTTGGGGGACATCGACCGGCAGAAGCTGGCCGAGTGCATCGAGGCCTGTTTCGAGTGCGCTCAGACCTGTACGGCCTGCGCGGACGCGTGCCTGGCCGAGGACATGCTCGCAGAACTGAGGCAGTGCATCCGGTTCAATTTGGATTGCGCCGACATCTGCGCCACCACCGGGGCGGTGCTGTCCAGGCAGACCGGCAACAACGTCGAGACCACTCGTGCCCTGCTGGAGGCCTGCCGGACCGCCTGCAAGACGTGCGGGGACGAGTGCGCCTCCCACGCTGAAATGCACGAGCACTGCAAGATCTGCGCTGAGGCTTGCCGGCGCTGCGAGCGGGCCTGCGCCGAGTTGCTCGCCTCCCTGGGCTGAGCGCAGTCCAGGCCCATGCCGTAATGCCGGTCAGGGCCAGCAGGCGTGGAACATGTGCTGCTGTCCCTGACTGGCCCGGCGGTACAAGAACATCCCCGCAGGAGGAGAACTCGACGTGTCAGAGACAGGGCACAGCAGTGACCTGAAGCGCCCTGGGTTTCGTCCCGCTGTGGTCAGCGCAGCAGGACGGGTCGAGCGTCGATGCGGGTGCGGAAGAGGGTGTAGGGCTTGACCCGTTCATCCTGCCCCTGCCGGTAGTCGGCCTGGCGGTGGAGCTGGTTCGCGGTGATGTAGAGGTAGCCGTCGGCCGCGACCGAGAGCGTGTCCGGCCACAGCAACCGAGGGTCGCTGACCACGGTCTCCCACGCCCCGACGGTGTCGACCCGACGCCGCAGCACCGCGTTGTGCTCGTAGTTCGTCGCATACAGGTTGCCCTGTGCGTCGGACTCCAGGCCGTCGCCGGCCCCACCCTTGTCGCCTTCATCACGCACGGTCGCGGCCACCGCCGCCTCATCCAGGGCTCGGTCCACCAGCGCGTCGGTAGCCACACTGTAGAGCCGCCGGGATGCCAGCGGGCAGTAGTAGAGGCGGGCGCCGTCGGCGCCGATGGCGATTCCGTCCGCGCCCATCGCGATCGCCGGCGCCACGGTCCCGTCCTCCTGGCGGGCGACCATCGGGCGGCCCTCGACAACCGGCACGAAGTCTGTGAGCGGCTCGGCCTTCGTGGAGGGGTGCTCGTGCAGCCGCCGCCAGCTCTGACCGGTGGCCAGGTCCACCACCACCAGCGCGTTGGGTCCCTGGTCGGAGGAGTCGGTGAGGTAGGCGACGCCCTCGGCTCCGCGGCGCAGGTCGAAGCGCACGTCGTTGAGGTAGCTGGTGGGCAACGCGACATCCTGGGGGAACAGGATGGTCTTGACCACTGTGTCGCTGGTCAGGTCGACGCAGACGAGCTTGGGCCCGCCGTAGGTCGTGGGCTTGAATAGCGGGCTTCCGGTGTCCAGGATCCACAGCCGGTCGGCAGGGTCCACCACCACGCTCTGCACCGAGACCAGGGTGTTCGCCAGGTCGTCGGAATCGGTGCGATTGATGGCCTCGTTCGGGTAGGCCACC
>NZ_JBIVJP010000074.1:0-1437 GCF_044750285.1 Streptomyces sp. NPDC088812
CGGCTGGTCGCTGGACCTGGGCACCATCGCCTCGCTGTGGCGGGACGGCTGCATCATCCGCGCCGACCTGCTCGACGTGATCATGCAGGCCTTCGGCGGCCGCGACACCTCCCGCCACCCGGCGCCGGGCACCCGCGCCCCCGGCCAGCCGCTCAACCTGCTCTTCGCCCCCGAGTTCGCCCAGGCGATCGCCGAGGCTCTGCCGGCCTGGCGCCGCGTCGTGGGCACCGCCGTCGCCGCGGGCGTGCCGGTGCCGGTGTTCTCTTCGGCCCTGGCGTACTACGACGGCCTGCGGGCCGACCGCCTGCCGGCCGCCCTCGTGCAGGGCCAGCGCGATTTCTTCGGCGCCCACACCTACCTGCGGGTCGACCGCGAGGGCTCGTTCCACACGCTGTGGTCCGGCGACCGCACGGAGGTCGACGGCAAGGGCGTGCCCGTGGTCATGCCGCAGCCGACCGAGGGCGACCCCACGCAGGACTGACCCGGCGGGACCCGGCCCTCAGATCCAGAGGGCCGGGTCCACGTACTCCGCGGGGTCCACGAGCGGCTTGCCCTCGGACGGGCCCTTGCGTGGGCGCACGGTGGCCGGCACGCCGGTGGCGATCGCGTCGGCGGGGGTGTCCTTCACGACGACGGCGTTGGCGCCCACCGCCGTTCCCTCCCCGATCTCGACGGGTCCGAGGATCTTGGCGCCGGCCCCCACCACGACGCCGTCGCGCAGCGTGGGGTGCCGCTTCACCTTGGCCAGGGAGCGGCCGCCGAGGGTGACCCCGTGGTACAGCATCACGTCGTCGCCGATCTCCGCGGTCTCGCCGATCACGACGCCCATGCCGTGGTCGATGAAGAACCGACGACCGATCGACGCGCCGGGGTGGATCTCGATGCCGGTGGCCGCCCGCGTGACCTGCGAGAGCACGCGGGCGGGCATCTTCAGCCGGTCATGCCGCCACATCCGGTGCGCGACGCGGTGCGCCCACACGGCGTGCAGACCCGAGTAGACGAGGGCCACCTCGAGGTCACCGCGCGCCGCCGGGTCATGGCTGCGGACGGTCGCGATGTCTTCCTTGATGCGGGAGAACAGTCCCACGGGCGGCCCCTTCGGGTCGGTGCGGTCGGTGAGCGGGCGGCGGTCAGCCGCGGATGTCCTCGAAGAGGGCGGTGGAGATGTAGCGCTCACCGAAGTCACACACGACGGCGACGATCAGCTTGCCCTCGGACTCGGGCTTGGCGGCCTCCTTGAGGGCGGCCGAGACGATCGCGCCGGTGGAGATGCCGCCGAGGATGCCCTCCTCGGTCCCGAGCCGGCGGGCGGTCTCGATGGACTCCTCGAAGGTGGCCGGGTAGACCTCGTCGTAGAGCTCGGTGTCCAGGATCTCCGGCACGAAGTTCGCGCCGATGCCCTGGATCTTGTGGGGGCCGGCCTGGCCACCGGAGAGG
>NZ_JBIVJP010000075.1:0-1426 GCF_044750285.1 Streptomyces sp. NPDC088812
CGATCTCGCCGCGGTTGGCCACCAGCACGGTCTCGAACAGGGGCGTCCCCTGGGCGTGGTTCTCGGTCACGGGTGCCTCACATGCGGAACAGGCCGAACCGGGAGTCCGGCAACGGGGAACGGGAGATGACGTCGAGGGCCAGGGAGAGCACCCGGCGGGTCTGGCCGGGGGTGATCACACCGTCGTCCCAGAGGCGGGCGGTGGAGTACAGGGGGCTGCCCTGGTCCTCGTACTGCCGGCGGACCGGCGCCTGGAAGGCCTCGACCTCCTCGGGGGACATCGGCTCCTCCCCCGCGGCGTTCCGCTGGTCCTGCTTGATCTGCGTGAGCACGGAGGAGGCCTGCGGGCCGCCCATCACGGAGATGCGCGCGTTCGGCCACATCCACAGGAAGCGGGGTGAGTAGGCGCGGCCGCACATCGCGTAGTTGCCGGCGCCGAACGAGCCGCCGATCACCACGGTCAGCTTGGGCACGCGGGCGGTGGCGACGGCGGTGACCATCTTGGCGCCGTCGCGCGCGATGCCGCCGGCCTCCGCGTCCCGGCCCACCATGAAGCCGGAGATGTTCTGCAGGAACAGCAGCGGGATGCCGCGCTGGTCGCACAGTTCGATGAAGTGCGCGCCCTTGCGGGCGGAGTCTCCGAACAGGATGCCGTTGTTGGCGAGGACGCCCACGGGGTGGCCGTCGATCCGTGCGAACGCGGTGACCAGGGTGGTGCCGTAGAGGGGCTTGAACTCGTGGACGGAGCCGCCGTCCACGAGGCGGTCGATCACCTCGCGCACGTCGTAGGGGGTGTTCACGTCCACGGGCACGACGCGGGTCAGTTCGGCCGGGTCCTTGGCGGGCTCCGCGGCGGGGACGACCTCCCAGGCCGGCGCCTCGGCCGGGGGCAGGGTGGCCACGATGTCCCGGAGGATCTGCATGGCGTGCAGGTCGTCGTCCGCCAGGTGGTCCGCGACGCCGGAGCGCTCGGCGTGCAGCCGGCCGCCGCCGAGGTCCTCGGGCGAGACGTCCTCCCCGATCGCGGCCTTCACGAGCGGGGGGCCGCCGAGGAAGATGGTGCCCTGCTCGCGCACGATCACGGTCTCGTCCGACATGGCCGGCACGTACGCGCCGCCCGCCGTGGAGGAGCCGCACACCGCGGCCAGCTGCGGGATGCGCAGCGAGGAGAGCAGCGCCTGGTTCCGGAAGATGCGGCCGAAGTGCTCGCGGTCCGGGAAGACCTCGTCCTGGCGGGGCAGGAACGCGCCGCCGGAGTCCACGAGGTAGATGCACGGCAGATGGTTCTCCAGGGCGATCTCCTGGGCCCGCAGGTGTTTCTTCACCGTCATGGGGTAGTAGGTGCCGCCCTTCACGGTGGCGTCGTTGCCGACCACCATCACGAGGCGGCCGTGGACCAGGCCGATGCCCGCCACGACGCCGGCGG
>NZ_JBIVJP010000076.1:0-1422 GCF_044750285.1 Streptomyces sp. NPDC088812
GGAGGGTGCGGCCGAGGCGGGCGATCTCGGGGATCGGGCAGGTGTGGAATGTGTCGACGACCTTCTCGGCGATCCGCCGCCCCTCGGCGAGGTCCTTCTGGTGGTAGGCGGAACGCAGTTGCTGGGCGCACTGCCATGCGACGAACACCTCGTCGTGCGCGGGGTCGGCCTCGATCGCTGCCGCGAGCCTGGTCCGCTGCTTCTCGGTGAGGTTCTCGGCGCCGGCGCGGAGGATGGTCTGGATCCCGTAGAGCGGGTCGCCGGTCCGACCGCGATGCCCGAGGGTGTCTTGCTGGACGCGGCGGCGGACCTCATCGACGGCGGCGGTGCCGAGCTTGACGACGTGGAACGCGTCCAGCACGGCCGTGGCGTCTTCGAGCTTGTCGTCGATCGCGGTCTTGTAGCCGGCGAACGGGTCAAGAGCTGCGACCTTCACGTTCTGCCGGAACGCTTCGCCGCGTTCGGCGAGCCAGGACGCGTAGGCCTTCCCGGAGCGGCCGGGCACGAGGTCGAGCAGCCTGGCCCGCGTCTTTCCGGTGCTGTCGCGGCTGAGATCGACCATCCCGGTCAGCTCCTTCGGGCCGCGCTTTCGGGGGTCGACGTGATGCCAGATGTGCTCATCGACGCCGAGGGTGGTGACGTTCTCGAACCGGGACTCGTCCTCAGCCAGTTTGACCAGCTCGGGCTCGGCGGCCCGCCACACCGTCTTCCACGACGTTCCGAGCTGACGGGCGATACCGTGCACGGTGGCGTGCTCGCGGCGCAGCTGCCCGATCGCCCAGCCGACGGCGCGCGTGGTGATCGACCCGCGCCGGGCCACCAGACCCGGGAGCTGCTCCACGAACGTCCGTCGCACGCATCCCACCTCGTCGCACCGCCAGACCCGCTGCCGCCACACGATCCGCACCCGCGTCACGCCGGGCACATCATGAAGCACCCGTCGGCGACGTCCGCGGCCGGTCGCGACGACCCCGCACGACGGGCAGCCGGTCGGTGCCGCCGGGCTCGAGACGGTCACGATCAGCAGCCCGTCACGGCGGTCAACGTCCTCGACATGGACCCCATCGAGGCCGAGCAGCAAGTCGCAGCGGGAACACGGGCAGGCGGCGGAGCACGCGTCAGCGCACCCCGAACTATCGTGAGACACGTCGAGGTCCTCGGTTGGAGCAGCAGTTGGCGCTACTGATCCTCGGGGACCTCGACCCCTACCCGCCGAACCTCACCCGGCGAGCCTCACCCCCACCGAATGTCCGAAGAGCCCCCATACTCGTCGATCGACCACGTCGAAGACGCCGTCGCCGAGCACTACAAGACCATCCGCCTCAGCCCAGCCTTCGTCACCGCCGTGCGCAACCAAGTCAA
Source organism: Streptomyces sp. NPDC088812 (assembly GCF_044750285.1). NCBI lineage: Bacteria > Bacillati > Actinomycetota > Actinomycetes > Kitasatosporales > Streptomycetaceae > Streptomyces > Streptomyces sp. NPDC088812. The sequence continues at coordinate 1,363 of NZ_JBIVJP010000076.1, forward strand.
AGCCGTTCTGAACGACCAGGCTGCCGCGCAGCAACTGCCCCGCAAGAACGTCGAAGACCA
>NZ_JBIVJP010000077.1:0-1405 GCF_044750285.1 Streptomyces sp. NPDC088812
CCTTCGCGCCGAGGGCCCCGTGGTGAGCTGCTCGAAGGTACGCCCCAGGACGCAGCTGCAGCAAAGTACTTGGCGCAGGAGGCCGCCTGCATGGCCGATACCCCGGGCAGCGGGGCGCTGATCGTGGGAGTCTCCAAGACCGCGGAACTGATCGGCACCGCTCTGGACAGGGAGTGGCTGCGTTTCCGCCTCTACGAGCTGACCGGGCGCGCTCTGACCGTCGACGTCCAGGAAGTCCAGGTACAGGGCGCCCGTCTTCTGGTCCTGTATCCGCCTGCGGCGGTGGAGCCGATCCGTGTGGAGGGCCGCATCCGTTGGCGCGTGGACGACCACTGTGCCGAGGTCGACGCCAGCACCTGGTTCACCCGGCAGATGTACCGCCGCCAATACGACTGGTCCGCAGAGACCTCAAACGTGCCGGCCGGGGAGGCAAGGCCCGCCGCCGTCGACATCGCACGTGCTTTCCTCTATGACAGCGGGGATGAGCGAGGCGAGGAGCTCGCCGAGGCGGAGACGCCCCAGCTCCTCCGGCGACTCAACGTGGTAGCCGAGGGAGGCATGCTGACCAACGCCGGAGTGCTGGCCTTCGTCGGTCGCCCGGAGCCGGCGCTGGACTACACCCATCATGAGGTGGCCGGTGCGGACAGCAGTATCCGGGTTCACCGTGGCGGCCGTTCCCTGCTGGAGGAACTTGCCGACGTCCTCCAGGCATTCGAGGCGAGGAACACGGTGCGGCACGTGCAGAGCGGACTCACCATCGGGCAGCTGCGGGATATCCCACGGTTAGCTGCTCGTGAAGCACTGGTCAACGGCCTGGCTCACCGTGAGTGGGGCGACCCCGGGGCCACTCGCGTCGAGCACATCGGACGCACCCTCCGCGTCACCAGCCCGGGAGGATTCTTCGGCGGCGTCGATCCGAGCAACATCATCACGCACCCCTCCGTGTCGAGGAACCCCGCCTTGACCCAATTGCTGGCGGACCTGCGTGTGGCCGAACGCCAGGGCATCGGCGTCGACCGTATGGTTCGGGAAATGGTTCGGGTGGGTCACCCGCAACCGGGGATCGAAGAGGTTGCCGGCCCCTACGTGCGCACGACCCTTGTGGGGGAGACCCTCGACGAGCCTTGGATGGCCTGGTTGTCCCAGGTGCAGCCACGCCCCCTCACGCGAGACGTGTCCGCTGTGCTGATCCTGCGCCACTTGGTGGACCGCGTATGGATCGACGAGACGACGGCGGCCGCACTGACCCAGGTCTCCCGGGCAGAGTCCCGCTCCATGCTGGAGCGACTCCACACCGCCACGGTTGGCGGTGGGACCATCCTCGAGGCTGTGTCCGGGGTGCCGGACGCCGTACCTCAGGCGTGGAGGTTGGGCGAGGCCGCCGCCCAGTTGCTTGCGGCCTTGG
>NZ_JBIVJP010000078.1:0-1370 GCF_044750285.1 Streptomyces sp. NPDC088812
CTACCTCACGGTGGGCATCCAGACGGCGGTGATCGGCTCCGCCGGCGTCGCCCGCATGCCCTGGCGCCGGTTCCTGCCGGCGGCCGCGCTCGGCACGTTCCTGTGGGGCGTGGTGTACGGGACCGTCGGGATGGCCGTGGTGTGGGCCGTCATCGGCGCGGCGCTCGGAGAGGGCCGGGGCGTCCTCGCCCTCGTGCTGATCCTCGCGGCCGTGGTCGCGTTCGTCGTCTGGCGCCGACGCCGTACGCTGCGCCGGCACGGGGCCGGGTGACGTCGTCGTCCGTGACGCGGGCCGGGGTCCGCCGCCGGGGGACTAGAGTTGGCCGCGTCTTCGCCCCGGCCAGCCGCCCCGCGGCCGGGGCTGCCACCCCTTCGGAAGGACCACCATGAGCGACGAGCGCGCCCGCAGCTTCTCCGCCTCCACCGCCTCCGCCGCCGACGACGGCGCCCGCGGCACCGGCACGACCCGCGTCAAGCGCGGCCTGGCGGACATGATGAAGGGCGGCGTGATCATGGACGTCGTCAACGCGGAGCAGGCGCGCATCGCCGAGGACGCCGGCGCCGTGGCCGTCATGGCGCTCGAGCGGGTCCCGGCCGACATCCGCGCCCAGGGCGGTGTGGCCCGCATGTCCGACCCCGACCTGATCGACGGCATCGTCGAGGCCGTGTCCATCCCCGTGATGGCCAAGGCGCGCATCGGCCACTTCGTGGAGGCCCAGGTGCTGCAGGCGCTCAAGGTGGACTTCATCGACGAGTCCGAGGTGCTCTCCCCGGCGGACTACGTGAACCACATCGACAAGTGGGACTTCGACGTGCCCTTCGTGTGCGGCGCCACCAACCTCGGCGAGGCCCTGCGCCGCATCACCGAGGGCGCGGCCATGATCCGGTCCAAGGGCGAGGCCGGCACCGGCGACGTCTCCGAGGCCGTGAAGCACATCCGCACCATCCGCAAGGAGATCGCCCAGCTCCAGGGCCTGGCCCAGGATGAGCTGTACGTGGCCGCGAAGGAGCTGCAGGCGCCGTACGAACTGGTGCGCGAGGTCGCCGAGACCGGCGCCCTGCCCGTCGTGATGTTCACCGCCGGCGGCGTGGCCACCCCGGCCGACGCGGCCCTGATGATGCAGATGGGCGCCGACGGCGTGTTCGTGGGCTCCGGCATCTTCAAGTCCGGCAACCCGGCCGAGCGCGCCCGCGCCATCGTCAAGGCCACCGCCCAGTTCGACGACCCGATGGCGGTCGCCGAGGCCTCCCGCGGCCTGGGCGAGGCCATGGTGGGCATCAATGTGGGCGACCTGCCCGCCCCGCACCGCCTGGCCGAGCGCGGCTGGTGAGCCGCGGAGTCCCGGGCACCCGGAGGCCCTAGGGGCGGG
>NZ_JBIVJP010000079.1:0-1331 GCF_044750285.1 Streptomyces sp. NPDC088812
GGATCGCGGCCACGTAGACGGAGTCGTCCATGGAGTGCTGCGGCGGGGTCTCGGCCACCCCCTTGGCCAGGTACATCCACACGGCGAAGAAGTGCAGCGCCTCCACCGTCTGCCACACCCAGAAGTCCCGCCACCGCGGCAGGGCGAGCGCCAGGAGCGGGATCAGCCAGACCACGAACTGCGGTGAGTACACCTTGTTGGTGAGCACGAACGCCGCCACCACCAGGAACGTCAGCTGGGCCAGCCGCGGGGTGTGCCGCACCCGCACGCCGAGCACGAAGATCCCCAGGCAGCACACCGCGAAGGTCCCGTAGGCCAGCAGGGTCAGGGAGTCCTCCGGCACGAACGCCCACCCGGCCTGCGCGGCGGTCACGTCCCACGCGTGCCACACGCTGGACAGGCCCGGCCCGCGCTCGCCGGAGAAGGTGAAGAACACGGACCACGCCTGGAAGTTCACGACCATGAGCGGCACGTTGACCGCCGCCCACGCCGCCACCGTGCCCCCGGCCGCGAGCAGGAACGGCCGCCACCGCCGCGAGCGCACCGCCAGGATCAGCAGCGGCCCCAGGATCAGCAGCGGATACAGCTTCATGGCCGCGCCGAGGCCGAACAGCACCCCCGCCGTCAGGGACCGGCCGCGCGACCACGCGTACATGCCGCACGCCAGCAGGGCCACGGCCCACAGGTCCCAGTTGATGGTGCCGGCCAGCACGATCCCCGGGGCCACGGCCACCATGAGCCCGTCCGTCCACCGGCGCCCCGCCATCCGGACGGTCAGCACCGCGACGACGGCCCACAGCACCACCACGAACCCGAAGTTCACGAGCCAGAACACCACCGTGCCCTGCTCCGGCGAGAACGGCAGCGCCTGCGTGATCCAGGCCGCCACCGAGCCCACGACGGACATGAGCACGGGGTACTCGAACGTGGAGCCCGCCCGGAACGGCGCCCACGGGTCCGCCGCGAACCCGCGCCCGCCGTAGAGCGCGGCCCAGTCCGAGTAGCAGCCCGCGTAGTAGACGTCCGGGGCGCCCCAGCCGTGCAGCAGGCACGGCGACTTCTGCAGCACGGTCACGACGGCGGCCAGAGCCACCAGCAGCGCCGTCAGCGCCACGGGCCCGGTCCAGGAGCCGGTCCCCCGTCCGGGGCCGTTCGCCGCGAGGCCGCCGGCGAGCTGGAAGCGGCCGCCGCGCTCACCGGGGGCGGTCAGGGCCCCGGACGGTGCGCTGTCAGCGGAACGCCCGGCGGGGGCGCCCGGGGCGGTCACGGCGTCGCTCGGGGCGCCGTCCGCGGCGTGAGTGGGCGGCTCGCTGGGGGTCGCGGCGTGCGCG
>NZ_JBIVJP010000080.1:0-1322 GCF_044750285.1 Streptomyces sp. NPDC088812
TACCGCTCGTCCTCGTGGTACTGGGACACCCACAGGGTCTTGGCCGCGAAGGTCGCCCGCCGGTGGATGGAGGACCCCTCGGCCGCCATGAGGGTCGGCAGGCCCTCGGGGTGCAGCTTGTAGCCGACGGGGGCGCCCAGGCGGTTCTTGTGCTCCGCGCTCTCCACCACCCAGGTCCGGGCGACAGACATGTCGGCGTCGCGCTGGGCCTGCTGTTCCGTGGCCAGCACGGTCCGGCGCCGGGTGAACGCGTTGCCGCGCGGGTTCTCCTCGGAGAACGGCAGACGGACGCCGTCCTCCTCCAGCACGCGGCACGTGCCGTCGTCGAGCGCGAAGTCGAGCCGCGCGCTGAACAGGTGCTGATGGAAGGGGGCGCCCAGTCCCGGGGCGATCTCGGAGGCGAAGTCCGTGGTCCCCTCGGGGACGGCCGAGGTGAAGACGATGCCGGTGGCCTTCGCCTCGAAGCTGATCGTGCCGTCCAGGTAGAGGTACCAGTAGAAGCCGTAGTCGTAGTTGCCGATGGTGGTGAAGAAGGAGATCACCAGCCGGCGGTTGCGGCGCGTGTAGGAGATGCCACTCCACATCTCGGTGTGCTTGGAGAGGATGGACCAGTCCTCCTCGTGCATGCAGATGCCGTTCTTGATCTGGCGCGGCTCACCGGCGTTGTTCACCACCCAGGGGGAGAGATAGGTGATGTCGCCGAGGCAGTCGCAGCCCAGCTCGAGCGAGTTCGCCCACTGGCCCACCAGGTACTCGCCCGTGTCGAAGTAGTTCTGCCAGGACCGGATGGGGGAGGGGTCGCCGTAGGGCACCACCATCTCGGCGATGGACGCGCGGTCCAGGATCGTGCGGCGGCGGCCGGTGTGCGGGTCGTCGAACGCGATGTTCTGCAGCACGAGGCCTTCGCGCATGTCGAAGCCGATGTCGAGGCTCCAGCGCTCCCACTCCACGTGGTTGCCGCCGTCCACGGTGAAGGACGGCCCCTCGGGCTGGGTGATCTCGATCGGCTTCTGCGTGGTGCGCAGGTCGCCGGTGAGCTCGGGGTCCGTGTAGTTGCCGTGCTCCTGCGGCACGGGCATCGCTCCCAGGTCGATCACCTGGGTGACCTCCTTGGCCGTGACGTCCACATAGCCGACGATCCCGTCGATCGGGTGGGCCCACGGCGAATCCGCCTCGTGCTGCTGGTGGAAGGCCAGGCCGCGCAGGATGCGGTGGCCCTTCTCCTCCTCGTATTCGAAGACCCCCGCGGACAGGGGCGCCACACGCACCTCCTCCACGGGGATGCCGCGGGTCCGCATGGCCTCCTGCCAGCGGGGGTCCTG
>NZ_JBIVJP010000081.1:0-1273 GCF_044750285.1 Streptomyces sp. NPDC088812
AGCGCTACGTGACGTGTTGCTGCTCGAGGAGATAGAGCGGATCCACGAGGAGAACTACAGCGTCTACGGCGTCAGGAAGATGCACCACGCGATGGTCCGTGCCGGCTGGGACGTGGGCCGGGATCAGGTCGCCCGGCTGATGAAGCTCGCCGGCGTGGAAGGCGTCCGCCGTGGCCGCACGCCGGTCACGACGAAGCCGGCTGGGGAGCCGGATGCCCGCCCTGACTTGGTGGAACGCAAGTTCATCGCCGAGCGACCGAACCAGCTCTGGGTCGCTGACATCACCTACGTGCGCACGGTGGCGGGGTTCTGCTACGTCGCGTTCATCACCGACGTGTTCACCCGCCGCATCGTGGGATGGGCCGTCTCGGCCACCCTCCACACCGCGGGACTGCCTCTATTGGCCCTCGAGCATGCGCTGTTGAGCACGGGAGCCAGCCGTGACCGACAGGGCCTGATCCACCACAGCGATAGGGGCTCTCAGGGCGGATTCAATCGGTCGTCGCAACACCCTCTCGGAATCACTGGAGGTATGGGCGATGGCAAGCAAGGACTGGGCGAGGAAGATCAGTGACGTGCCCGAGGGGACACGTCGGCAGTGGAGAGCGGATCGGGCCTTGAGGGCCCCGATGCGCTCTCCTGGCAGGCCGCAGCCCTCACGGGAGGTCCAACGCCAGTTCTGGCGTGTGATCGCCACCGGCGTTACGACGGTCGAGGCATCCCTGACTGTGGGCGTGTCCTGGCCCGTCGGGGCGCGCTGGTTCCGTCACGCTGGCGGGATGACCCCGCTGTCCTTAGCCGAGCCCACCGGCCGGTATCTGTCCTTCGCTGAGCGTGAGGAGATCGCGATCCTCCATGCCCAGGGCCAGGGGGTCCGTCAGATCGCACGCACGCTGGGACGTGATCCCGGCACGATCAGCCGTGAGCTGCGCCGTAACTGCGCCACTCGTTCCGGGAAGCATGAGTACCGGGCCACGGTGGCGCAGTGGAAGGCCCAGGAAGCTGCCAGGCGGCCCAAGCCGGCGAAGCTGGCCACGAACCAGCGACTGCACGACTACGTCCAGGCACGGCTGAACGGGATGGTCCTGGGCCCCGATGGCGTGGCCGTGCCGGGACCGGTCGGGGCCGGTTTCAAGGGGCGGAAGATGAAACCGCGCCGGGCGGATCGACGGTGGTCCACGGCGTGGAGCCCTGAGCAGATCAGCCGCCGGCTGCGCCTGGAGTTCCCTGATGATGAGTCCATGCGGATCTCTCACGAGGCGATCTATCAGTC
>NZ_JBIVJP010000082.1:0-1251 GCF_044750285.1 Streptomyces sp. NPDC088812
CACGAGGCGATCTATCAGTCGCTGTTCATCCAGGGGCGTGGGGCGCTCAAGCGTGAGCTCGTCGCGTGCCTGCGTACCGGGCGGGCTCTGCGCGAGCCGCGGGCACGTTCCCGGAACAAGCCCCAGGGCCATGTCACCGAGGATGTGGTGTTCAGCAAGCGCCCACCCGAGGCCGCTGATCGTGCAGTGCCCGGGCACTGGGAAGGGGACCTGATCATCGGGACCGAGCGTTCAGCGATCGGGACTCTGGCCGAGCGCAAGAGCCGGGCCACGATCCTGGTCCACTTGCCCCGCCTGCAGGGATGGGGTGAGCGGCCGCCGGTGAAGAACGGGCCGTCGCTGGGTGGGTACGGGTCCGAGGCGATGACCGCGGCCCTGATCAAGGCGATGGCGACGGTGCCGGAGCAGCTGCGTCAGAGCTTGACGTGGGATCGGGGCAAGGAGCTGGCCGGGCATGTCCAGTTCACGATGGCCACGGGCACGAAGGTGTTCTTCGCGGACCCCCACTCGCCGTGGCAGCGGCCGACGAACGAGAACACGAACGGGGTGCTGCGGCAGTACTTCCCCAAGGGCACGGACCTGTCGAGATGGTCGGCCCAGGACCTCGCAGCAGTCGCGTACACGCTGAACAACAGGCCCAGGAAGGTCCTGGACTGGAAGACTCCCGCGGAGGTCTTCGCCGAGCAGCTACGCTCGCTCTCAACGCACGGTGTTGCAACGACCGGTTGAACCCGCCCAGTACGTCAGTTTGGCGTACTCGGACGCGCTCATCACCGCGGGGGTGACGGCCTCGGTGGGCACCGTGGGCGACTCGTACGACAACGCCCTCGCCGAGACGGTGAACGGGCTCTACAAGGCCGAGCTCATCCACGCCAAGCGGGTGTGGGAGTCTGTCGGGGCGGTCGAGCTGGCCACGATGGGGTGGGTGCACTGGTGGAACACCGCCCGTCTCCACGAGGCTCTCGACTACCGCACTCCTGCAGAGGTCGAGGCGGCCTACACTCACGATCAGGATTCTGCGCCCGTTGCGTCCTGACCTCGGAACGAAACCCAGGGCGCTTCAGGAAGTAGTTGAAGTAGCTGACCTCCGCGGTGCTGAGCAGCGTTGATCGATGCACCAGCCATCCGGCGCTCACCATCTCGTCAATGGCTTTCCGGCCGGCAGCCGAGTGATGGAGGCAGCTCGTCACCTCGCACTCCCAGAGTTCCTTGAGCACGTGCAATTGTGGCGCACTTGCGAACGCAATTCGG
>NZ_JBIVJP010000083.1:0-1246 GCF_044750285.1 Streptomyces sp. NPDC088812
CTCGGTCTCGGTTGCTGAGTGGCTCATCAGTACTTACGCTCCATCGGCTGGTAACGGGTCACGACGACGGGCTTGGTCTCGAAGCGGATGCCCTTGACGCCCTCCATCTCCGCGGTCTCGTCACGGTAGATCATGGTGTGCGCCATGAAGTTCTCGTCGTCGCGATCGGGGTAGTCCTCGCGGTAGTGCCCGCCGCGGGACTCCTTGCGGCCCAGGGCCGCGAGGGTCATCGCCTCGGCGATGTCCAGGAGGTAGCCCAGCTCCATGCCCTCGAGCAGGTCGAGGTTGAAGCGGTGGCCCTTGTCCTGGACGGACACGTTCTCGTAGCGCCCGCGCAGCTCCTCGATCTTGGCCAGTGCGCGGCGGATCGAGTCCTCGTCGCGGAAGACCTGCATGTCCGCGTCCATGGACTCCTGGAGCTCGGCGCGGATGTCCGCGACGCGCTCGGAGCCGGTGGCGGAGCGCAGGTTCTCGATGTGCTCCACGGTCGGCAGCTCGCCGCCCTCGGGCAGCTCCACCCAGTCCGCCTGCGCGGCGTACTCGGCGGCGTAGATGCCGGCGCGGCGGCCGAACACGTTGATGTCCAGCAGCGAGTTGGTGCCCAGGCGGTTGGACCCGTGCACGGACACGCAGGCCACCTCACCGGCGGCGTACAGGCCCGGCACGATGGTGTCGTTGTCCTGGAGGACCTCGGCCTTGATGTTCGTGGGGATGCCGCCCATGAAGTAGTGGCAGGTGGGGAACACCGGCACCGGCTCCGTGTAGGGCTCGACGCCCAGGTACGTGCGGGCGAACTCGGTGATGTCCGGGAGCTTCTCGTCGATGTGCGAGGGCTCCAGGTGCGTCAGGTCGAGCAGCACATAGTCCTTGTTGGGGCCGGCGCCGCGGCCCTGACGGACCTCCTCGGCCATGGACCGGGCCACGATGTCGCGCGGGGCGAGGTCCTTGATGGTGGGGGCGTAGCGCTCCATGAAGCGCTCGCCGTCCGCGTTGCGGAGGATGCCGCCCTCGCCGCGCGCGGCCTCGGAGAGCAGGATGCCCAGGCCGGCCAGGCCGGTCGGGTGGAACTGCACGAACTCCATGTCCTCGAGCGGCAGGCCCGCGCGGTAGGCGATGGCCATGCCGTCGCCGGTGAGGGTGTGGGCGTTCGAGGTGGTCTTGTACACCTTGCCGGCGCCGCCGGTGGCGAAGATCACCGACTTGGCCTGGAAGACGTGGATCTCGCCGGTGGCCAGCTCATAGGAGA
>NZ_JBIVJP010000084.1:0-1233 GCF_044750285.1 Streptomyces sp. NPDC088812
CGTCTGGCGCCCCCGAGCCGTCACCCCGCTGCGCTCCAGCAGCAGTTCAGCGTCGCCCTCGGGCTCCGACAGGGTGTCCCCCCTGACGGGCTCCTCGGCGAGGGCATCGAATACCTTGAACCCGAGAGCCCCGATGACGAGTTCGGAGTAGTCGCTGAATTCCCTTAGATCGGCCTCTCGCTCTTCCGTGACATTCCCGGGCGACGGATCGACGCTGTTCACCACGGTGTACCGCCCGGCTAGGGAGGCGGCGGTGTAGAAGTAGTTCTCCAGATAGCTGATCTCGGTGGGACCGAAGCTGTCGTTCGATGTCGTCAGAACGACGGCGTGGGTCCAGTACGGCAGCTTCTCCCCACCCAGGTGCTCGGTGATGCGCCCCAGGACTCCATTGCCGTTCTTGCGCGACCAGGCCTGGCCCACATACACCTGATCGTCGCCTGTCTCCTCGTCCTTCCCGAAGAGGAGATACACGCCCGTCTGGTTCAGGATGGCCATGTCCTTACACCGGGGCAGCTCCGTTCGAGGAATCAGGTATGCCACCCCCGTCCAGTTGGTGAGGCTGCACTTGATACGTCCGCGGGCGTCTCCATCCAGGAGCAGCAGCTGGATAGTGCGGGGCGTTCCTGCCATCCGGTACCTTCTTCCCATCACAAGATCTCGAGGTCGAGGACGGTCTTCACGAGGCAGCCCCGACGGCCTTGCCATACAGCTCGAACAGGTGCGCGACCAGGTCAGCTTCGTCTAGGCCAGGTTCGAGCCCGTAGGCCCGCTCCACGGCGTCATCGAGGGCCTGGTGCGCGGCGGTGAGAGCCGGGTAGAGCCAGGCGTCATCCGGTTCATACAGATCCGCCAGTGAAGCCTGCGGGTGCTCTTCTCGCGCATCCAGCACGGCCTGAGCAGCCTTCTCGATCTTCTCACGCTGTGAGTCAGAGGTGTCCGGCCACACCATCGTGTTGTGGATCAGCGTGTTGGCGTAGCTGTAGTCGCTCTTGAGGCGGCCGCCCACAGACCGCATCCACGCATTATGGACGCGGGACATCAGGACTCCGAAGACGTAACGGGACTCCGACGGGATGTTGAACAGCTTGTCGCCGGGGATCATCCCGTCCGTAACGAACCCGATGGGGACGTATACGCGGCGCTGAGAGGACACCTTTGGCACCGCGATGTAATCGCCCTCTCCGCGGTACTTGATCTCGTCGTAGCGGCACGGGTCCCCGGGCTTCGCCTGTG
>NZ_JBIVJP010000085.1:0-1229 GCF_044750285.1 Streptomyces sp. NPDC088812
TGTGGCGGAGCTTGCCCTTCGGCGAGCCTTGATCACCGAGCACCACATGCTCGAGCTTGAGTCGCTCCGATTCCCGGACGAAATGATCCTTCACCCGGTCGGTGACGTAGGTGCGCGCCAGGTTGCCGCTCACGACGGAGATCGGCTGCGTCGTGACAGTGGACTGAATCTTCTTGAGGGCGGCGTGATAATTGAGCCGCTCGACCTCCTTCTCGATCTCAGACCGCGCACCTGCGATCGCCATCTGGCCTTCAAGCTCGGCGAGCTTCGCCTTGCAGTCCGCGAGGGTGCGGGCAAAGGCGACCTCATCGATGGCTTTGGCCTTGGTCTTGAGGTCGGTCGCGCGCTGGCGGAGGTCGTCGAGATCGACAGCAACCAGGTCGATCCACCCTTCCTCAGACTCACCGCGCAGACGCTCGCCAATGCGGGTCTTGGCCCGCTTTGCCGTTTCGAGCGCGGCGGTCAACGAATCAGCGAACACCTTGTCTTCGGTCGCGAGGAAGCCGATTGCCTCTGTGGTCTCTTCGTTGGTGACGTCAAGTGTTTTCAGGTCTTCGATTGCACCTTTGAAAGCGTCCTCTGCGGCCTTGGCACGTTTTGCCACGTCGTTGTGAACGAATTGGTGGAAGCGCTGCAAGCGCTCTGCTGCATCGGTCTGGAGCGGTTGCTGGCAGAACACACAGACTTGCCCATCCCCGGTCACCGGGAAGTCATGGCCTGGGTACGCCTCGGCCACAGAGTAGTTCTCCGCGGCCTGCCAGAGCGCGCGCCATGTGCTGCTGCCCACACCAGCGAGTGGTTCGTCCGCAAACGAGGTCTTGGACGCCTCGGTGGCAGCAGAACGAAGCGTCGTCGCTGCGGTCTGCATGGCGAGCAGCTCATCGCCACGGGCTGGCGACAGTTGTGTGCCGACTGTCTCGAAGTGATCGGCCAAAGCTTCGACCCGTGTGGCGGCGGAAAGCAAACGTCGCTTCTCCTCCGCAGGATCGGTCGTCTTGAGACGGGCTTCCTCTTTCACCAGCTCGGCATGCGCCACCTTGGGTTCGGCGGGAAGGGCAAGCGCTTTGTCAATTTCCTGCTGTGTCGTGGTCGCCGAAAGAGACTTCAGGAAAGCGTCGGCAGGCGATCCGGGCGGAACGGCCGGCCGCACAAACGCTCTGGCTTCGTTGGCCTTGAACATCACATCGATCGCGGCGCGCACGGCGTCCACTTGGACAATCAGCTCATCG
>NZ_JBIVJP010000086.1:0-1210 GCF_044750285.1 Streptomyces sp. NPDC088812
CTGGCCGGCGGCTACTACGTGCAGCCCACGATCTTCCGTGGGGACAACTCGATGCGCATCTTCCAGGAGGAGATCTTCGGGCCGGTGGTCTCGACGACCACGTTCACCGACTTCGACGACGCCATGCGGATCGCCAACGACACGCTCTACGGGCTCGGCGCCGGCGTGTGGTCCCGGAACGGCAACACCGCCTACCGCGCGGGCCGGGCGATCCAGGCCGGCCGCGTGTGGGTGAACAACTACCACGCCTACCCGGCCCACGCCGCGTTCGGCGGGTACAAGTCCTCCGGCATCGGCCGTGAGAACCACCTGATGATGCTCGACCACTACCAGCAGACCAAGAACCTGCTCGTCTCCTACTCCGAGGACAAGCTCGGGTTCTTCTGAGCCGACGCCGGCACGGCACGACCCCCTCCCCACTCCACGAAAGGTGATCCCCCATGACCACGATGAAGGCAGCCGTCGTCACCCAGTTCGGCAAAGGGGCCGACGTCAAGGAGGTCGAGCGTCCGTCGCCCGGCCAGCACGAAGCGCTCGTGAAGCTCATCTCCTCGGGCGTCTGTCACACGGACCTGCACGCGATGGAGGGCGACTGGCCGGTGAAGCCGACCCTGCCGTTCATCCCGGGCCACGAGGGCGTGGGCATCGTCGAGGAGGTCGGACCCGACGTCGAGAACCTCAAGGTCGGGGACATGGTCGGCAACGCGTGGCTGTGGCGAGCGTGCGGCCACTGCCAGTACTGCCGCACCGGGTGGGAGACCCTGTGCGAGGAGCAGGTCAACGGCGGCTACTCCGTGGACGGTTCGTTCGGTGAGTACATGCTCGTGGATGCCCGCTACGCGCCCGTGATCCCCGAGGGCGCGGACCCGATGGAGGTCGGCCCGGTCCTGTGCGCCGGCGTCACGGTGTACAAGGGGCTGAAGCAGACCGAGGTGCGGCCCGGGCAGTGGGTCGTGATCTCCGGCATCGGCGGCCTGGGGCACATCGCGGTGCAGTACGCCGTGGCGATGGGCATGCGCGTGGTGGCCGTGGACGTCGCGGACGACAAGCTGGCGCTCGCCTCCCGGCACGGCGCGGAGCTGACCGTGAACGCGAACGTGGCGGACCCCTCCGTGGAGATCCAGGAGAAGATCGGCGGCGCCCACGGCGTGCTCGTCACGGCCGTGCACCCGCAGGCGTTCGGCCAGGCCATCGCGATGACCCGCCGCGG
>NZ_JBIVJP010000087.1:0-1207 GCF_044750285.1 Streptomyces sp. NPDC088812
GAACAGCGTGAGGGCCACCGCCAGCATGAGTCCCAGGGCGAACGGATAGCCGAACGTCCAGTGCAGCTCGGGCATGCCGTCGAAGTTCATGCCGTAGACCGAGCCCACCAGCTGCGGCGCGAAGATGATCGCCGCCCAGGACGAGATCTGCTTGACCTGCTCGTTCTGGGCGATCGACTGCTCGGACAGCCGCTTCGACGCCAGCGTCGAGTCCAGTTCGAGGGCGCTGTGGAGCATCTGGCGCATGGTCGTCACGCGCTCGTTGATCTGGACGGCGTGGTCGTGGACGTCACGCAGGCGGTGCAGGTTCTCCACCTCGAGGCGCGCCTGATCGCTGAGCTCCTCGTCCTCCCAGGCGTGGGCGTCGTCGCGCCGGGGTAGGCCGTCGGCGTCGAGGCGGCGGGTGTCCTCGTGCATGCGGGTGCGCACCTCCTCCTGGAGCTGCTCCACGATGGACGGCAGCGCGCGGATGGCGTGCTGGAAGTTCAGCACCTCGCGGGAGAGCTGGTAGATGCGCCGGGAGACGTGCCCGTCGCCGGCGAAGACCTGGCCCTCGATCTCCTCGATGTCCTGTTCGAGGCCATCGGCCACGGGGAAGTAGTCGTCCACGACCCGGTCCAGGATCTCCAGGGTGACCTGCCACGGCCCCATCGCGAGGCGCTCGCGGCCCTCCGTCTCCAGGAACCGACGCACGGCGGCCAGGTCCGGCTCCTCCGCGTGACGCACCGTCACCACGTAGTGCTCGCCGGTGAAGACGCTCAGCTCGCCGAACTCCACGGTCTCGGTGCGGTCGATGTAGCGGGCCGGGTGCAGGACCATGAACGAGTCCTCGCCGTAGCGGTCCAGCTTGGCGCGCTCGCCCCCGGTGAGGGCGTCCTCGACGGCGAGCGGGTGCAGGCGCAGCTCTTCCGCGACCGCTTGGAGCTCGGCCACGTCCGGGCGGTACAGGCCCAGCCAGGCCATGCCGCCGGTGCGCTCGCACGCCTCCCAGGTGTCCTCCAGGGTGGACGGGGTGTGGACGCGCCGCCCGTCCACATACACGGCGTTGTCGATGATGCTCACTAGGACATTCTCCCCGACGGCGGCCCCCGGCGTATTCCAGGATGCGCGCGCTACGGTGGCGCCATGAAGACTCCGCGCCATGCCCCGCCCGTCGTCCGTGACGGCAAGACCCTGCTCCCCGCCCACGCCGTCTCCACGGCCCCGG
>NZ_JBIVJP010000088.1:0-1199 GCF_044750285.1 Streptomyces sp. NPDC088812
TGGGCGGCGCCTCGATGCTCATCGGCGTCCTGCCCACGTTCGCCCAGGCGGGCTGGTGGGCGGTGGCCGGGCTCGTGCTGCTGCGCTGCCTGCAGGGCGTCTCGGCCGGCATGGAGTGGGGCGGGGCCGCCCTGATGTCCGTGGAGCACGCCCCCGCGGACCGGCGCGGCCTGTTCGGCTCGTTCACGCAGGTCGGCTCCTCGGCCGGCATGCTCCTGGCCACCGGCGCGTTCTCCCTGGTCAAGCTCGTCACCACCGACGAGCAGTTCGCCGCGTTCGGCTGGCGTCTGCCGTTCCTCGCCTCGGGCCTGCTCGTGGTGGTCGGCCTGGCCATCCGCCTCGGCGTCGAGGACTCGGCGGAGTTCCGCGTGCACCGGGACTCGGGCACCGTCAGCCGCGCGCCCGTCGTTGAGCTGCTGCGCCATCACACCCGCCCCGTGCTCGTCACCGCCGGCCTGCGTCTGGGTCAGAACGGCCTCTACTACCTCGTCACCGCGTACCTGGTGAGCTACCTCGTGCTCCGCGGCGCCGACGACGGCGTCCTCGTCTCCGCCATCATGGTCGCCTCGGCCATCGGGCTGCTGAGCACCCCCTTCTGGGGCGCGGTCTCGGACCGGGTGGGCCGTGCCCGGGTGTCCCGGCTCGGGTACGCGCTCACGGCGGTGTCGGGCTGGGTGCTGTTCGCCGTCGTGGACGCGGGCGCGCTGGCGGTGCTGCCGCTCGTCGTCGTGCTGGTGATCAACGTGGCCCACGACAGCGTCTACGGCCCGCAGGCCGCGTGGTTCGCCGAGCAGTTCCCGGTGCGCGTGCGGTACTCGGGCGTGAACCTGGGCTACCAGCTCGGCACGGTGGTGGGCGGCGGGTTCGCCCCGTTCATCGCGGCGCTGCTGTACGAGGTCGGCGGCCACACGCCGTGGCTGATCGCCGCGTACCTGACGCTGCTGGCCTCGCTCTCGCTGATCGCCACGCGCTTCGCCCGCGACCCCGTGGCCCGCCCCGAGACGGACCTCGTGGCCGACGACGCCGCCATCCTGGCCGCACAGGCGGACGGGCCGGCCGCCGTCGTGCCGGCCGACCATGCCCCCGTGACCCTGGAGACCCGATGACCGCGACCCCCGCCCCCGCCCCGTTCATCCTCAGCGCGTTCGACATGGTGACGCCCGTGCACCAGTCGCCCGGGCAGTGGCGGCACCCCCAGT
>NZ_JBIVJP010000089.1:0-1189 GCF_044750285.1 Streptomyces sp. NPDC088812
CTCGACGACAACCGCATGCTCGACGCCCGCGCCGCGCACGGGCTCGGCCTCATGGACCGGATCGCCGAGGGGGACCTCCTCGACGCCGGCCTCGAGCTCGCCGGCGCCCTGGTCACGGGGGACGAGTCCGTGGCGGCCGAACTGGCCGCCCACCGCGACCGCGACGTGTCCGACGCCGCCTGGGACCGCGCCCTGGCGGCGCTGGAGCGGCTGCAGGCCGCTCGCCCCGGACGCCACCTGCCGGCACGCCGCCACCTGGAGGACCTGTTCACCGGCGCCCGCACGCGCACCCGCGCCGAGTCCGCCCAGGCCGAGGCGGACGCCCTCGGGACCCTGCTGCACTCCCCCGAGTTCCGCCGCACCGTGTACGCGTTCCTCGGCCTCGTCCAGGGCCGCGCCAAGCGCCCCGCCGGCGACCCGGGCCGCGAGCTCGCCCGCGAGGTCCGCAAGGTCGGCATCGTCGGTGCAGGCCTGATGGCCGGCCAGCTCGCCCTCGTCTTCGCCCGGCACCTGCGGGTGCCCGTCGTCATGACGGACGTCGACGCCGAGCGTGTCGAGCGCGGCCTGGCGGGCGTGCGCGCGCAGGTCGAGAAGATGGTCTCCCGTGGTCGGCTCTCCGCCGAGGACGGAGAGGCCTTGGCCGGGTTGATCACCGCGGACACGGACAAGGCGGTGTACGCGGACGCCGACGTCGTCATCGAGGCCGTCTTCGAGGAGCTCGAGGTCAAGCGCACCGTCTTCCGCGAGCTCGAGGGCATCGTGCGTGAGGACGCCATCCTGATGACCAACACCTCGAGCCTGTCCGTGGCCGCCATGGCCGAGGTCCTCGAGCATCCCGAGCGCCTCGTGGGCTTCCACTTCTTCAACCCGGTGGCGGTCATGCCGCTCGTGGAGATCGTGCGGACCGAGGCGACGACGGACGAGGTCGTGGCCACCGCGTTCGAGCTGACCCGCCGGCTGCGCAAGACCGGCGTGCTCGTCCACGACGCCACCGCGTTCGTGGTCAACCGCGTCCTGCTGCGCATGATGGGCGAGGTGCAGAACTCCTTCGACGAGGGCACCGACGCGCACGAGGCCGACCACGCGGTGGACCCGCTGGCCCTGCCGATGACGCCGTTCACCCTGCTGGCCATGGTCGGCATCCCCGTGGCCCAGCACGTGTCCGAGTCCCTCTCCGCGTCCTTCGGCG
>NZ_JBIVJP010000090.1:0-1181 GCF_044750285.1 Streptomyces sp. NPDC088812
CGGCTCATGCCGTACAAGCACGTGGACGTGGCCATCGAGGCCGCGACCCGCGCGGGGCGACCGCTCGTGGTGATCGGCAAGGGCCCGGAGGAGGCCCGGCTGCGCGCCATGGCGGGGGAGGACGTGGTGTTCGGCCAGGACCTCACCGACGCGCAGCTGCGCTGGGCGTACGCGCACGCGACTGCACTGATCGCCGCGAGCCATGAGGACTTCGGCATCACGCCACTCGAGGCGAGCGCGTGGGGCGTGCCCACCGTGGCGCTGCGTTCCGGCGGCTACCTGGACACCATCGTGGAAGGCATCAACGGCGTGTTCGTCGAAGGGCCGACGGTGGAGGCGGTCGCCGAGGGGGTGGAACGTCTGCTGGCGCATGACTGGGACCGGGTGGCGATGCAGGCGCACGCCGAGCGGTTCTCCGAGGAGGAGTTCGGGCAGCGGATCCTGGGCATGGTGGCGCCATGACGCCAGTTCCGAGGACTGGGCACTCCGTCGACGGCCAGGACCAGCGTGTTTGGTCTGTGCGATTGGTGCTCGTTATGTCGCTGTTCCTCAACGTCCTGTTGCTGGTCTGCGGGGTGTGGGTGGTCAGTCAGGTGGGAACGCGCGTGCTGGCCGAGCAGGTCGGGATCGTTGAGCCGCGTCGGCCGGCCTATGGTTTGTACGCCGAAGAGAAGTTCACTGGGCTGCCGGGGGCGAAGGTCGCCGTCGTCGGTGACTCCCAAGCGGAGTATGGGCCTTGGAGCGAGCTCCTCGGGCAACCCGTAGCCGTGCGTGGGCAGGCGGGCGCTCTCACATCAGAGATCACCGGGTGGGTTGATTTCCTCCCCGAGGGGGTAGAGACGACCTTCATCTTCACCGGATCGAATGATGTTCTGCACGGCACACCGATCGATCAAGTGAGACAGAACGCGGAAGAGCTTTACAGGAAGGTCCCTGGGCGGGGCGTAGCCGTCGGTGTTCCACCCTTGGAGGGACGAGATGAACAGGTGGCGGTTGTGAACGCGGCGTTGCGCCAGGCGGCGACCGGGGCCGGCATCGAGTGGCTTGATCCCGCTCACGTGTTGACTGCCCCCACGTCCATCCGGCATGACGGTGTCCACTTGACCGGGCAGGGATACGCCGAGCTGGCACGGTCGCTGACAGCATTGTTTGCAATTTCAGATTAGGATTGCCCTATGAAT
>NZ_JBIVJP010000091.1:0-1159 GCF_044750285.1 Streptomyces sp. NPDC088812
CTGACCCTGGACCCCCAGGTGCTCATCGCGGACGAGCCGACCTCGGCCCTGGACGTGTCCGTCCAGGCCGCCGTGCTGGACATGTTCGCGGAGCTGCAGCAGCGCTACGAGTTCGCGTGCCTGTTCGTGTCCCACGACCTCGCGGTGGTGGACATGCTGGCCCACAAGGTGCTTGTCCTCAAGGACGGCCGCCAGGTGGAGCAGGGCCCCACGGAGGAGGTGCTCCACCGTCCGAAGGAGGAGTACACCCGTCGCCTCCTGGCGGCGGCGCCCGTGCCGGATCCGGACCAGCAGGCGGAGCGTCGCCAGGAGCGCCGCGAATTCCTCGCCTCCCTCGGCGAGGGCGTCTACTGACCGTTCGGACCCACCGGCCCGCCCGTCCACGGCGGCCCCTGCGCGTACAATCGCTCGGGGGCCGCCGTCGTCGTGTGCCTCCACCCCTTTGATGTCGAACCGGACAGGACGCCCATGACCTCGACCGAAACCCGCCGCTCCGATCTGCGCAACGTGGCCATCGTGGCCCACGTTGACCATGGCAAGACCACGTTGGTGGATGCCATGCTGCGCCAGACCGGTGCCTTCAACACGCACGGCGACGTCGCCGAGCGGGTCATGGACTCCGGGGACCTGGAGAAGGAGAAGGGGATCACGATCCTCGCGAAGAACACCACGGTGTTCTACTCCGGCCCGTCCGCCCCCGAGGGCGAGACCGTCACCATCAACGTGATCGACACCCCCGGGCACGCCGACTTCGGCGGCGAGGTGGAGCGCGGCCTGTCCATGGTGGACGGCGTCGTGCTGCTCGTGGACTCCTCCGAGGGCCCGCTGCCCCAGACCCGCTTCGTGCTCCGCAAGGCCCTCGCCGCCAAGCTGCCCGTGATCCTCGTGGTCAACAAGACGGACCGCCCGGACGCGCGCATCGACGGGGTCGTCTCCGACTCCATGGACCTGCTGCTCGGCCTGGCCTCGGACCTGGCCGAGGAGGATCCGGACCTGGACCTCGACTCGGTGCTGGACGTCCCCGTCGTCTACGCCTCGGGCAAGGCCGGCCGCGCCTCCCTGACCCAGCCCGCCGACGGCGCCCTGCCGGAGGCCGAGGACCTCGAGGCCCTCTTCAACGTGATCATGGAGCACATCCCGGCCCCGTCCTACACCGAGG
>NZ_JBIVJP010000092.1:0-1155 GCF_044750285.1 Streptomyces sp. NPDC088812
TGCTTGGTCGCGTGGATGAGGAGGGGGATCGTGGCGTACTCCCACTGCGTCTGCTGAGTCATGGGACCCACCCTAGCCACCGGCGCGGACCCCGGAAGAGGTCCCAGGTGCCCGCGCTACACTCGCACCCATGGCCTCCCGCACGACCCGCTTCCCCGCGCCCTCGAGCGCTCTCGGCCGCCTCCTCGCCTTCGTGGGCCTCTCGGCGGTGGCCGGCCTGCTCGTGGCGGCCCTCCTGCTGCCCGTCGCGGGCCTGGCCGGTGTCGCCGCCGCGTCGGGTCGGGAGATGCTGGACGAGCTGCCGGACGAGCTGCCCGCGGAGCCGGTGTCCGTCCCGTCGCGCATCCTCTCGGAGGACGGTGAGGAGATCGCCGTCTTCTATGAGGAGAACCGCACCCCGGTCCCACTGGACAAGATCTCAAAGCACATGCAGCACGCGATCGTGGCCATCGAGGACGAGCGCTTCTACGATCACGACGGCGTGGACGCGCGCGGCCTCATTCGCGCGACCGTCAACAACGCCACCTCCGACTCCACGCAGGGCGCCTCCACCCTCACCCAGCAGTTCGTGAACAACATGCTGGTGAACGTGCAGCAGATCCGCGGCGACTCCCGCCTCACCCTCTCCGGCTCCAAGAACATCGCGGACAAGGTCAAGGAGATCAAGCTGGCCGTCGCCGTCGAGAAGCAGATGTCGAAGGACGAGATCCTCGAGGGCTACCTCAACATCGTGCTGTTCTCCGGCCGTGCCTACGGGGTCGAGGCTGCCTCGCAGTACGTGTTCGGCAAGTCCGCCGCCGACCTGGAGAGCTGGGAGGCCGCCACGCTGGCCGGCATGGTCCAGTCCCCCACCCGGTTCAACCCGGCCCGCAACCCGGAGGAGGCCACGGAGCGGCGCAACCTCGTGCTGAACGCGATGAAGGACAACGGCTACCTCTCCCAGGAGGAGTACGACCACGCCGTCGCCCAGCCGATGGAGGTGGTCATGGAGTCCCGCCCCTCGGGCTGCCTCTACGCCAAGTTCGGCACCTACTTCTGCGACTACGTGGAGCGGCAGATCCTCGCCGACCCCACGTTCGGCCCGGACGTCCAGTCCCGCCAGGCCCTGCTGGACCGCGGCGGACTCACCATCCGCACAACGATCGACTCGACGCT
>NZ_JBIVJP010000093.1:0-1130 GCF_044750285.1 Streptomyces sp. NPDC088812
CCCCGGTGTTCTGGTGGATCGGCGGGGCGATGGCGGTGCTGGGGCTCGCCGGTGCCGCACTCGCGGCTCTCGGCGATCCCGTGGCCGGGCCCGCGGGTGCGGCCGCAGCGGGGGCTGCGATGCTCGTGATCGTCGCGGCACAGGGGCTGCTGGCGTCCCCTCGGCAGGACTGAGGGCCGGACCATGACCATGCTTCAGGCCATCCGCCGCTACTACGCCGGCTACGCGCAGTTCAGCGGGCGCACCTCCCGCGCCGACTTCTGGCTCGCAGCACTCTACGTGGGGCTCCTGCAGAACGCCGTTCACTTCGTGTCCACCGCCCTGGACGTGTTCATCCTCGGCTCCCCGGACCTGCCCCTCCGCGACGCGGCCGTCCTCCTGGTGGGGATCACGCACGCACTCCCCTCGCTCGCCCTGCTCGCCCGGCGCCTCCACGACGCCGGCTTCAGCCGCGCGTGGCTGTTCCTCGGGCTGGTGCCGCTCGTCGGCCCGCTCACACTCCTCGTGTTCGTGCTCCAGCCGTCCGCCCCACGCCTCGGACACCTCGCCGATGCGTCGGACCCGGTTCCGGCGGGGGCCACGGCCGCGACGCGCTGACCCCCGCCGCCATGTCCGGCCCGATCAGTGATCGTGGTCGGTGTGCTCGTCGTGCCCGGACTCGGCGTCCGCGGCCTCCTCGGGCTTCACGGACTCCGGCTGGCCGGTGACCACGGCCATCTCGACCGGGGCGGACTCCAGGTCCTTCTCCAGGACGGTCTCACCGGTCTCCAGGTCGACGGCCACGAGCTTCTGGGCCTCCGCGTCGGTGACGTAGGCGGTGTTCCCGGCCACCTTCAGGATCGGCCCGGGCTCCTGCCACTCGTCCTTCTCCTTCCACGGCTCGATCACCGGGTACTCGGCGGTGACCTCACCGGTCTCCTCGTCGATCACGTTGACCTCGCCGTCGTAGGTCAGCACGACCGCGGAGCCGTCCTCGGCACGGCCGAGCGAGCGGAACCAGTAGGAGGAGCCGAGGTCCACGGTGGTGAGCTCATCGGTGCGGGTGTCGATGAGGGCGATCTCCGTGGGCCGCTCGACGGCCCCCGTCGGCTCCTCCTCGACCTTGTAGTCCCCCAGGACGATGGGCGAGT
>NZ_JBIVJP010000094.1:0-1101 GCF_044750285.1 Streptomyces sp. NPDC088812
CCGACATCGAGGTGCCAAACCATCCCGTCGATATGGACTCTTGGGGAAGATCAGCCTGTTATCCCCGGGGTACCTTTTATCCGTTGAGCGACGGCGCTTCCACAAGCCACCGCCGGATCACTAGTCCCGACTTTCGTCCCTGCTCGACCCGTCGGTCTCACAGTCAAGCTCCCTTGTGCACTTACACTCAACACCTGATTGCCAACCAGGCTGAGGGAACCTTTGGGCGCCTCCGTTACTCTTTAGGAGGCAACCGCCCCAGTTAAACTACCCATCAGACACTGTCCCTGATCCGGATCACGGACCCAGGTTAGACATCCAGCACGACCAGACTGGTATTTCAACGACGACTCCACAAGAACTGGCGTCCCTGCTTCACAGTCTCCCAGCTATCCTACACAAGCCGAACCGAACACCAATATCAAACTGTAGTAAAGGTCCCGGGGTCTTTCCGTCCTGCTGCGCGAAACGAGCATCTTTACTCGTAGTGCAATTTCACCGGGCCTATGGTTGAGACAGTCGAGAAGTCGTTACGCCATTCGTGCAGGTCGGAACTTACCCGACAAGGAATTTCGCTACCTTAGGATGGTTATAGTTACCACCGCCGTTTACTGGCGCTTAAGTTCTCAGCTTCGCCCACCCGAAAGTGAGCTAACCGGTCCCCTTAACGTTCCAGCACCGGGCAGGCGTCAGTCCGTATACATCGCCTTACGGCTTCGCACGGACCTGTGTTTTTAGTAAACAGTCGCTTCTCGCTGGTCTCTGCGGCCACCCCCAGCTCAGGACGTAAAGCCCATCACCGGATGTGGCCCCCCTTCTCCCGAAGTTACGGGGGCATTTTGCCGAGTTCCTTAACCATAGTTCACCCGAACGCCTCGGTATTCTCTACCTGACCACCTGAGTCGGTTTAGGGTACGGGCCGCCATGAAACTCGCTAGAGGCTTTTCTCGACAGCATAGGATCATCCACTTCACCACAATCGGCTCGGCATCAGGTCTCAGCCTCATGTGCGACGGATTTGCCTATCGCACGGCCTACACCCTTACCCCGGGACAACCACCGCCCGGGATGGACTACCTTCCTGCGTCACCCCATCACTCA
>NZ_JBIVJP010000095.1:0-1097 GCF_044750285.1 Streptomyces sp. NPDC088812
GAGGTGGGCGCGGGGAGGACCCGGGGCCGCGGGCAGAGGCTGTCAACTTCGCCGTCCCCAGATCAGGGCACCTTGTCCACAGGAGTTGTCCACAGATGTGGAGGGTGTGGACGACGGTGTGGATAGGCGTGTACCAGGCGGTGTGATGAGGGCACAAACGAGGATGCTGTCAAGTCGGATCGATGGGGCCGAAAGGGGGGTGGAGAATCTTCCTCCACAGGCCTGGGGATCGCATCGTCCCAGGTCAGAGCCGGATTCTGGGAGTGGCCGAGCGGTTGTCCCCAGCGTGGTCCCCAGCCGATCCACACGACACGCCGCCGAATCCACACGTTGTCCACAAGGCCTGTGGGAAACGCGGTTGCCCAGCCTCCACGGCGCGCGTAGTGTCGCGTGGTATCCCCAACGCGAGGGCGGGTATTGGCCGCAGGTGACCACTGACAGGCGCGCATCCGCTCGGACCGTCGCCCCGGGGACCGTCGCACCGTCCGCCTGCAGGAGGGTGCGGCGGCACGGGCGGTGACAACAGAGGAATCAGGGCCGGGAAGACCGGCGAGGGCCGCCGTCGTGCGGGCTGTGGGAAGGGAGTCTCCGGACGTTGACTGAGAACTACGGAGACTCGGGCTCCTACGACGGCGGCCGTTCCTCTGAACGCTTCCTGCCGCCCCAGGACCTGGAGGCGGAGCGCTCGGTGCTGGGCGGCATGATGCTCTCCAAGGACGCGATCGCGGACGTGGTGGAGCTGCTGCGCGGCCACGACTTCTACCGGCCGAGCCACGAGATGATCTACGAGGCGATCATCGACCTCTACGGCCGCGGTGAACCCGCGGACGCCGTCACCGTGGCGGACCTGCTGAACAAGCGCCAGGAGCTGAGCCGCGTGGGCGGCCCCGCCGTGCTGCACGAGCTGATCCAGTCCGTGCCCACCGCCGCCAATGCGAGCTTCTACGCGGAGATCGTGGCGGAGAAGGCTGTCCTGCGCCGCCTCGTGACCGCCGGCACCAAGATCACCCAGCTGGGGTATCAGGGCGACGGCGAGGTCGAGGAGATCGTCAACGAGGCGCAGTCCGAGATCTACAAGGTGGCGGAGAACCGCCAGT
>NZ_JBIVJP010000096.1:0-1072 GCF_044750285.1 Streptomyces sp. NPDC088812
GTCGTCTCCGAGCCCGAGGGTCGTCGGACACGATATGAGATCGCCGATTCGCACCTGGCGCAGGCGCTGACGGCACTGGTCGATGCCACCCTGGCAGTGGACGAAGACGCCCCGTGCATCGATCCCGCCTGCTCGCTTCCCGGATGCGACGCAGCTGGGGAGGGCGCATGATCCTCACCTCGGTCTTGCAGGCGATGGGCCTGTTCGCAGCGACCAACATCGACGACATCATCGTGCTCTCCCTCTTCTTCGCGCGAGGGGCAGGCCAGCGCGGCACTACCGCCCGCATTCTGGCCGGCCAGTACATCGGATTCGCCGGCATCCTCGGTGCCGCGGTCCTGGTGACCATCGGCGCCGGAGCATTCCTGCCCTCGGCAGCCATCCCGTACTTCGGTCTCATCCCTCTGGGCCTCGGCCTCTGGGCCGCATGGCAGGCCTGGCGCGGAGACGATGACGACGATGACGACGAGGCCAAGGTTGCCGGCAAGAAGGTCGGTGTGTGGACAGTCGCAGGCGTCACCCTTGCCAACGGCGGCGACAACATCGGCGTCTACACCCCTGTCTTCCTCAGCGTGGAACCTCTCGCAGTAGTCGCCTACTGCATCGTCTTCCTCGCGCTCGTCGCGGTCCTGGTGGCCCTGGCAAAGTTCGTCGCCACCCGCCCCCCGATCGCCGAAGTGCTCGAACGCTGGGAGCACATCCTCTTCCCCATCGTTCTCATCGGCCTCGGCATCGTGATCCTCGTCAGCGGCGGAGCCTTCGGACTCTGACGTAGCGGCAGCGATTCAAACGGCTCCGACCGGGCGCACCCCTCTCGGTTCAGACCGCGACACCTACCTGCAGCCAGTCCTGCGTGATCGCGGCAACAAGACCGCCACGGAGCGCTGCAAAAACCCCGCCACCAAGCGAACGGTGCCACAGCCCCGTCGCATCCCGGACGCCCGCCACAAACGACCGATTTTGTCGCCCTGGACAACAAGCGCCAGCGCTCCCCATGGGCAGGGGCCGACCCTGTGCTCCAACGAGAACAGCGGGCCAGCCTCTGCAGAGGCTGGCCCGCTGTTCTCGTTGG
>NZ_JBIVJP010000097.1:0-1059 GCF_044750285.1 Streptomyces sp. NPDC088812
TCCTCACGTGGTTCGAGCGGCCCACTTCCACGGGCCACGTCCTGCAGGACGTCTTCGGGCCCGCGCCCACCGATCTCACCCGGGCGATCTCGCTGCAGCGGGCCCTCCAGCTCATCCGGACGATGGTGGACGTCGTCGAGACGCGGGTGCCGGAGCTGCTGGCCGAGCGCGACCAGGCGCCCGTCCGCGAGCACATCCTCCACTACTCGCGCGAGGTCGCGTTCGCACTCGCAGACGTGTACGCCCGGGCCGCGGAGATGCGCGGTGCGATGGACTCGCGGCTCGAGTCGGTCCTGCTGGACGCGGTGCTGCGCGGGCAGGACCCGGACGAGATCCGGCATCGGGCCACGGCGCTGGGCTGGCGTGGGGACCACGACGTGATGGTCATGGCCGGTCTCGCCCCGGGGCAGGACAAGCCCGCGTTCATCCCGGACCTGCGGCGGGCCGCGGCGCGGCTCGACTGCGACCTGCTCGTGGGCGTGCAGTCCGAACGGCTCGTCCTCGTGGTCGGCTCGGTGCGGGACGCGCGGGCGGTGGGCGAGGCGCTCGCGCGCTGGTTCGCGCCGGGACCGGTGATCGTGGGACCCGTCGTGGACTCGCTGATCTCGGCGCACGTCTCGGCCCGGCACACCCTCGCCGGGCTCAGCGCGGCGGCCGCCCATCCCCGGGCGAGCCGGCCCACCCCGGCGGAGGACCTGCTGCCCGAGCGGGCGTTGCTGGGCGACCCCGCGGCCCGGGAGGCCCTCGTGGACGGGGTGTTCACGCCCCTGGCCGACGCCGGCACCTCCCTGCTGGAGACCGTGGACGCGTACGGCGCGCTGGGCCACTCGCTCGAGGGCACGGCCCGCGAGCTGTTCGTCCACGCGAACACCGTGCGGTACCGCCTCAAGCGGGTGGCCGAGGTGACCGGCTGGGACCCGCTGGTCCCTCGCGACGCGTACGTCCTGCAGACCGCGATCACCCTGGGCCGGCTCGCGGGGGCGCGACCGACGAACGGGGCCGGGTCGGACTGAGCCGGCGCGGCACACACCCCCCCCAATTGTAGAAACCCTCCAAACC
>NZ_JBIVJP010000098.1:0-1058 GCF_044750285.1 Streptomyces sp. NPDC088812
GGAGAACTCCGCGAACGGGATCGGCAGGCCGGGAGCGGTGAACGCATCCATCACCAGGCCGATGGCCAGCACGGCCTCGAACAGCCGCGGTGAGGCCGGCGTGACCAAGGGGTTCCACGGAGAGCGGGTCCACGCGGCCTGACCGTCCGGGACGAGGCCGAGTGAGGCGTGACGCCTGGCAGGCCGGGCCTCGGGTGGCACCACGGCCCTCACAGCGCGGGCAGCCGTCCGGTCACGGGGCGTGCTCGAGCGCATGGTGCGGAACCTTTCATGGACGCCGGGCGATACTCGGCTCAGCGTAGCGCGGTGGCGTGCCTCGTCCTCGGGCCCGGCAGACCGCACGAGGGGTCTTGGTACCGTGGACCGCGCGTGCCTCGCCCACGACGGCCCGCGCATTCCCGTCCATGACCCCCGAGGTGCTCCGTGACGATCGTCGACTTCTTCCGCCTGCTGCGCGCCAACCTCCTGCTGCTCCTGGCAGCAGCCCTCGTGGGGGGTCTGCTGGGCTGGGGCTACTCCGCGCTGCAGCCCCGGATCTACGCATCCGAATCTCAGGGGTTCCTCGCCGCCCGGGCTGCAGATCAGAGCCTCATCACCAGCAACCTGCCCGCCGAGAGCCGGGCTCAGGCCTACGTCGCCCTGATCAACAGCGAGGCCGTGCGTGAACGCGTGGCCCAGGACACGGGGCAGGACGGCGACGGTTCGCTCTCCGCGGTGCTCGTCCCCGAGTCCAGCATGATCAAGGTGACCGCCACCTCGACGGATCCCGAGACCGCCGCGCAGCTCGCGAACAGTGCTCTGCAGGCGACGGCGGACGTGGCGGCGGACGTGGACAAGAACAGCCCGTTGGAGGTCGTGCCGCTGTCCGACGCCCGCGTGCCCTCTGCCCCCGTGAGCCCTGACACCCGGCGCAACGTCCTCTTGGGCGTCGTGGCCGGACTGAGTGCGGGACTCGCCATCGCCGTGCTCCGTCGTCTCCTGGACGTGAAGGTGCGCAGCCGCGCCGACGTGAAGGAGATCACCGGCGCCGGTGTGATCGGCGCCGTCCCGGAGAATGC
>NZ_JBIVJP010000099.1:0-1056 GCF_044750285.1 Streptomyces sp. NPDC088812
CTGGCACGTCACCTGCTGCGCCGCGACGGCGTCATCCTCGTCTCCATCGACAACAACGAGGTGCACCACCTACGGCTGCTGCTCGATGCCGTGTTCGGCGCGGAGAACTTTGTCGACATGATGACCTGGCGTGGTGCCCGGAAGGGCGACGCAAAGCTGACTGGCGGTGGCCAGGATTACGTCCTCGTCTACGCCCGCGACCGCTCCTACCTCAAGTCCAACGACATCCGCTGGCGGGAACGTAAGGAGGGCCTGGAGCCGATATATGCGAAGGCTGCGGACCTTCGCAAGAAGCATGGAGGCGACTTCGACACCGCCAGCAAGGAATTGCGTGACTGGTATAAGTCACTCGCGGACGAAGATCCGTCGAAGGCGCATGCGCACTATAACCGCATTGACGACAAGGGCATCTGGTTTTCGGACAACATCTCCAGCCCGAACTACCGAGAGAACCTCATCTACGACTGGAAGGGCTATAGCCCTCCCGCCAACGGCTGGCGCTACGAGCGAGCCACGATGGAACGGCTGGACGCCGAAGGCCGGCTCATCTATCCCGAAGACAAGACCAAGCGCGTGCAGATCAAGTCGTACCTGCATATGCGTGAGGAATGGGCTCCGGCCTCGGTCTTCTACCGTGATCGCCGCGCCGCCTCCTCAAACCTCGACTCGCTGATGGGTGCAAAGGTCTTCGACGACCCGAAGAGCACCGACGTGCTCGCCCGTCTTTTCCACGCCATCACCGACGACGGCGACCTGATCCTCGACTTCTTCGCGGGCTCTGGCTCGACCGGCCACGCTGTGTGGGAGCAGAATCCAAAGGATGGCAAGACCCGGCATTGGATTCTGGTGCAGGTGCCGGAGAAGCCTGACGCGTCCGAGGCATCGGGCAAGAACGCGCTGGCGGCCGGGTATGAGACGATCTTCGAGGTGACGGCTGAGCGCCTTCGCCGGGCGGCAGCCTCGCTGCAGCGGGAGACTCTCGATGCTCCGCAGCTGGGCTTCCGGATTTTCCGCACTCGTCCGACGAACCTCGTCATCGAGAAGCCGCTGTTCGCG
>NZ_JBIVJP010000100.1:0-1043 GCF_044750285.1 Streptomyces sp. NPDC088812
CCCGGCACGTCCGAGAACACCAGGTCCGCCAGGGACTCGTTGGTCTTGGACAGACGCTGGGCCAGGGCCTGGAGCAGCTGGACCGACACATCCGGCGACGAGGCGATGGCGCGGCGCAGGTTCTCGTGGCGCAGACCGGCCAGGCGCGTGGCGGACACCGCGGTGGCGGTGGCGTTGCGCGGGGCGGGGTTGAACAGGGCCATTTCGCCGAAGATCTCGCCGGGGCCGAGCACGGCCACGAGGTTCTCGCGGCCGTCCGAGGCGGTGCGGCCGAGCTTGATCTTGCCGGACATGATCACGTACAGCTGATCGCCCTGGTCGCCCTCGTGGAACGCGGACGCGCCGCGGGAGAGCTCGACCTCGGTCAGCTCCGAGGTGAGGATGGCGAACACCTCGTCGTCCAGGTTGGTGAACAGCGGAGCCTTCCGCAGAACCTCGAGATCCATGTGTGCGTGTCCTCTCTGTGGCCAGTTCCTCACACCGCGGCGGAGGAGCCGCCCGGTTCACTGGCGTCCATTGTGCCCCATACCCCAGTGCGGGCCGATACCCTGGATCCTCCACCGGGTGCGCGGGCCGTCCCCGTGCGTGGCCGGTGCCGTCACATCCGAAGGAGGTCGCCCATGCCGCTGGGTCTGACGTGGCTGGACGTCCTGCTCATCGTCGCGCTCGCGATGCTCCTGGTCCAGGGTCACCGTCGCGGCCTGTGGGTGGTGCTGGGCAACCTCGTCGGCCTGGTCGGCGGCGCCGCGATCGCGTTCTACGCCCTGCCTGAGGTGGCGAAGTTCGTCACCGCGCCGCAGTGGCGGTGGGCCGCGCTGATCGCCACCCTCGTCGTGCTCGTGGCGGCGGGCCAGTACGTGGGCGCCGCCATCGGCGAGGCGATCCGGTTGCGCGTGAACCTGCCGGCGCTGCGACTCGTCGACCGCCTGCTCGGCGCGCTCGCCACCGGTCTCGCGGGCGCCCTCGTCCTCTGGCTCGTGGCGTTCTCCATCGCGGCCTCCGGCTCCACCGCGGTCACCCGTGAGGTGACCCGCTCGCGGGTG
>NZ_JBIVJP010000101.1:0-1040 GCF_044750285.1 Streptomyces sp. NPDC088812
AACGGTGGGGGCGGGGGCCATTGGCCCCCGCCCCCACGCGGCTCGCTCCCGACGTCGGTCAGGCGGTCTGGTCCTCGTGCTTGCCCTCGCTCAGCTCCTCCACGACCTTGGCGTTGAAGGCGTCGAGGTCCTCCGGGGAGCGCGAGGTGGTCAGCCCGTTGTCCACGACGACCTCCTCGTCCACCCACTGGGCGCCCGCGTTCTTCAGGTCTGTCTTCAGGGACGGGTAGCTGGTCAGGCGGCGGCCCTCCACGACGCCGGCCTCGATCAGGGTCCACGGGGCGTGGCAGATGGCCGCCACCGGCTTGTGCTGCTCGAAGAAGGCACGCACGAACGCCTGGGCGTCCTTGTTGACGCGCATGGCGTCCGCGTTCAGGGTGCCGCCCGGCATCACGAGGCCGTCGAAGTCCTCGGCCTTGGCGTCCTTCACCGTCGTGTTCACCTCGAAGGACTCGCCGTGATCCCAGTCGGACTGCATCGCGGTGATGGTGCCGGACTCCGGCGAGACGAGCACGGGGGTCGCGCCGGCGGCGATCACGGCCTCCCACGGGGAGGTCAGCTCGACCTGCTCGACGCCGTTGGTCGCAAGAAACGCGACGGTCTTGCCGGTCAGCGGGGCATTCTGGTTGGCGTTCTCAGTCATGGGTCCACCTTTCGGATCGGATCCGGCGCGCCTCTGCGGCGCCCGGTGTCCGTACATCGACTCACCGCGACCCCGTGCTTGGCAAGGTCCGGCCACCACTGCCCGCCCATCGCGACGACGGCGGCGCTCAGCCCGCCAGCAGGCGACGGCGGGCGGCCGCGACGTCGAAGTCGGCCTTCGGCCAGTCCAGCCCCATCCCCTGCAGGGTCTCGATGATCAGCTGCTGCACCGCCAGCCGCGCGAACCACTTACGGTCCGCCGGCACGATGAACCACGGCGCGTCCTCGGTGTCCGTCCGCTCGATCGCGATCCGGTACGCGTCCATGTACTGGTCCCAGTACGCGCGGTCATCGAGATCGCTCTCGCTGAACTTCCAGTGCTTCGTGGGGTCGTCCAG
>NZ_JBIVJP010000102.1:0-1038 GCF_044750285.1 Streptomyces sp. NPDC088812
CTGGCCCTTGAAGAGGCCGCTGATGACGACCGCGGCGACGGCGGCCATGCCCAGGCCGGCCAGGACCACGAGGGCCAGGAAGAAGATCTCGAGCGCAAGAAGGGTATCCATGCGGGACATCCTACCGAGCGGGCCGGACCTGTCAGGCCAGGAAGCCCACCATGACGTGCGCCACGACGCCGGCCGCTCCCACGGGCGCCAACGCGAGGGCGTAGCCCGCCCGGCGCGGGCGCAGGGTGGTGCCCACCGGCCGGTCCTCGGGCCGCGGCCGCGAGGACGGCGCCGTGGCGGCGGTCAGAGACACCAGCACGGCCACCGCGAGCGCCGCGGCCGTCACGGCCGGCCGGTCCCGGGCGCCCACGCCGGCCAGCGCGGAGACGGGCCACGCGAGCACCGTGCCGAGGGGAATGACGACGAGCGCCAGGACTCCCGGCCGGCCCTGCATATACGGGGTGAGGCCGACGAGGGAGACCACGGCCACAGTGACCGCCAGGGTGATGACCAGCCCGGCGACCGCGGGGGTGTCGCTCCAGCGTGAGACGGCCACCCAGCACGCCGTCACGACGGCCACGAACGCCCCGCCCATCGTGGCGACGGTGGACTCGAGGCGCAGCGGCCGGCCGGTCCCGCGCACCAGCTGGACGACGAACGAGGCCATGGTGCTCCAGGCGACGACGACGGCGAGCGGCTCGAAGAGCGTCCAGGCCCCGCTGTGGCCGTCCTCGAGCGGCGGCCACAGCAGCATGAGCAGCACCGCGACGCCCCCGGCGACGGCCAGGGTGAGGCTGAGCGAGAGGCGCGCGGGCGCCCCCATCTGCCGCGGCCAGCCCCAGGCGATGACCAGGATCACGACGGCGGCGGCGAGGGCGGCGGGGACCGGGCCCAGCAACGCGGCACCGCCCAGGACGAGGGCGGCGACGGCCGCACTCAGGGCCATGGACAAGCGCATCACCTGCCCCATCCTGCCAGGTGCGCACCGGCTCGGCCCCGGGCAGGCGACGGCGGGCGCGCCTCGCGGGCCGCCGTCCTCCTTCCGTA
>NZ_JBIVJP010000103.1:0-1036 GCF_044750285.1 Streptomyces sp. NPDC088812
GGCGAGTCCGGCTCCGGCAAGACGACGACTGCGCGCATGCTGCTCAAGCTGATCGAGCCGACCTCGGGCGAGATCAGCTTCGAGGGCAAGGATGTGCTGGCGCTGAAGGGGGAGGGGCTCAAGGACTTCCGGCAGCGCGTGCAGGCCGTGTTCCAGGACCCCTTCTCCTCGCTCAATCCCTCGTTCACGGTGGGCCGGATCATCGAGGAGCCGCTGCAGACGTACCGGCGGGGCAACGCCAGGCAGCGGCGGGCGCGGGTGCTCGAGCTCATGGACCAGGTGGCCCTGCCCTCCCACTTCCACCGCCGGTACCCGGCCGAGCTCTCGGGCGGACAGCGCCAGCGCGTGGCGATCGCCCGGGCGCTCGCGCTGAACCCCGAGCTGATCGTGTGCGACGAGCCGGTCTCGGCGCTGGACGTGCTCGTGCAGGACCAGATCCTCACGCTGCTGCGCCGCCTGCAGGACGAGCTGGGGCTGAGCTACCTGTTCATCTCGCACGACCTGGCGGTGGTGCGGCTCATCTCCGACTACGTGTGCGTCATGAAGGACGGCCAGGTGGTGGAGGCGGCCAGCTCCGAGGAGGTCTTCATCAACCCCCGACACCCGTACACGCGGCGGCTGCTCGCCTCGATCCCGGGCAACGAGCTGGGGATCGCGGTGGAGGCGGACGGGACGCACGTGTGAAGCACCGCGGAATGATGTGATCCGGGTCGCTCCCATGCGTGATACTTGCTGGATCACTCGCATCCCCGATCGCAGGAGCATCCCATGGCCCACGCCGCCGACCCCGGGCGCCCCGTGCACAACCCGGACATCGTCGGGTTCACCGACGCCGAACTGAACGAGACGCCGATCCGCCCGCGCTGGAACTCCCTCGGCCCGGGCATCGTCGCCGCGGCCACGGGCGTGGGCGCGGCGGACCTGGTGGCCACCCTGACCGCCGGCTCCCGCTACGGCTACACGCTGCTGTGGGCCGTGGTGCTGGGCGTGATCTTCAAGATCGTGCTCGTGGAGGGCGTGGGCCGCTACTACCTCT
>NZ_JBIVJP010000104.1:0-1010 GCF_044750285.1 Streptomyces sp. NPDC088812
ATGTCCCGCTCCGGGTGGACCACGTGCTCCACGCCGAGCTGACGCAGGATCTCGCCGTGGCGGTCGTCGTTGGCCTTGGCCCAGAGCTGGTGCGTCCCGAACCGCCGCATCAGCGAGACGGTGAGGATCGAGTCGGCGAGGTCGCCGCCGATGGCGACGACGACGTGGTCCATCTCGTGGACCGAGAGCTGGCGCATCGCCTCCTCGGCCGTGCTGTCCGCGCGGACGACGTGGGTCAGCCGGCCGTTGAGCGCCTGGACGGCCTCGGCGTCGGCGTCGACCCCCAGCACGTGGCAGTCGGACTCCATGAGCTCGAGGGCGACCCCGGAGCCGAACCGGCCGAGCCCGAGGACGGCCACGGTGGGGCGGTCGCCCCGGCGGGGGGCGAACAGGGAACGGGTGAGATCAACCAATGAGGGGCCTCTCCTTCGGGTACTCGAAGTGGCGGGTGCGGTCGGTCAGGGCCAGGCTGCCGGCGACGGTGGCGGGGCCGATGCGGCCGACGAACATGAGGAGCATGAGGATGCCCTGCGCGGCCGGCGGCAGCTGGGCGGTGATGCCGGTGGACAGGCCCACCGTGCCGAACGCGGACACGCACTCGAACAGGATCTGGTCGGTCGTGAACGAGGACAGGCCCATGAGCACCATCGTGGCGACGGCGATCGCGGTCGCGGAGAGCATGATCACGGTGATCGCCTCGCGGTGCGTGGTCCGGGAGAGCCGGCGGCCGAACGCATGGACGGCGCCCTCCCCCCGGATCTCCGCGAGCACGATGAACAGCAGGACGCTCGCCGTCGTGATCTTCACGCCCGAGGCGGTGCCGGCGGGGCCGCCGCCGATGAACATGAGCATGTCGGTGCCGAAGAGCGTCACGGGGTGCATCTGCCCGTAGTCCAGGGTGTTGAAGCCGGCGGTGCGGGTCGTGACGGACTGGAAGAACGCCGCGAGCACGCGCGAGGCCGGGTCCAGACCGCCCAGGGTCCGCGGGTTGGACCACTCGAGGACGAGGT